>CBINHE010000051.1:0-29598 GCA_966250375.1 uncultured Oxalobacteraceae bacterium | reverse complement strand
GCATGGAAGTTCAAGATCGCGGCGTATCCCGACTATCCGAAACGCAATAACACTACGCTTGCGAAGATGGTGGCCTGTGCCCGTGATCTTGGCATCCCCACAGTATTTTGGAACAAAGAGGACGGCGTCCACTTCGACCGTTTTATAGATAGTGCGAAGTTATTCGAGCATATCTTTACCGTCGATGATAGGTGCGTTCCGCGTTACCGCGCCGTAGTAGATTCAAACGTGTCTGTTGATGTGTTGATGTTTGCAGCACAACCAGCTACCCACTATTTTTCCGGGTTCAACTTCAAACATCAAAGCGCCAATTTTGTCGGAAGCTACAGTCATCATATTCATGATCGGCGGCGCAATTGGCAAGACATGATGTTTGGAGCGGTAACGCGAGCAGGTCTTGGACTGACCGTATTTGACCGCAACTCAGCCCGAGAGTCGGCCAACTACCGCTACCCCGCCATGCCAGGGCTGACAATTTTACCTGCAGTACCTCACGTGCAGACCGCACAAATTTACAAGGACTATCTGGTCTCCCTCAACGTCAATACGGTGGAAAATTCTTCCACCATGTTCTCACGAAGGTTAGTAGAGATAATCGCCTGTGGCGGCATTGCAGTGACAAATCCCAGTCCCGCAGTCGAGGGGCACCTCAAGGACTTCTGTCATGTGGTGCGGGACGTGGAAGAGATGGATGCGTTACTGTTGCGGCTAAAGCACGGCCCGTCCAGCGAAGATCTTGAGCGGGCACAAGCGGGAGCAAAACATGTGCTGTCTGCGCACACTTGGGAGCATCGCCTGCAGCAGATAGCGCAGGTGATTTCTTGAAGCGTTTCGGTGTATTCAACCGTGGACTTCGCCGCTTGCCGGCACTTGGCGAGTTGATGGATGCTGAAATCGTACCTGTTTTTTTCAGCACACCCATCGGGCTCGATGCAACGCTGGGTTGGGGGCGTCGTCGTTACGGCAAGCGTGCCGCACGCGTCGCACAAGCCGGCGCGATTCCGTTTACCTGCATTGAAGACGGTTTTTTGCGCTCTATTGGATTAGGCAAGAATGAGGCGCCGCTATCCATCGTGGTGGACGACCTTGGCATTTACTACGATGCGACAACGGCTTCGCGGCTGGAAGTGTTAATTGGCGCACCAAGCACGGCAGACGAACAAGCTCGCGCGGCCAGCCTGACCGAAAGGTGGCGAAGATCACGTGTCTCCAAATACAATCATGCGCGAGAAGCAAGCAACATAGACGAACTGCGTCGTGGCACCGACCGAGACCGAAGTTCGCCCGGCTATGTCCTCGTAGTCGACCAGACTTTGGGTGACGCATCGATTCGATTTGGTTTGGCCGACGCTTCCTGCTTTGACCGGATGCTGGAGGCTGCACTGACAGAAAATCCTGCTTGTACCGTGGTGCTCAAGGTCCATCCAGAAGTCATGGCCGGTGGCAAGAAGGGGCATTTCGACCTGGCGACATTAGCGCGCAATCCCCGTATCCGGATTCTTGGTCAGGACGTCCATCCGGTTTCCCTTATCGAACACGCTCACGCCGTGTATGTCGTCACGTCGCAAATAGGTTTCGAGGGTCTGTTGTGGGGTAAGCGCGTGCGTACCTTCGGGATGCCGTTTTATGCAGGATGGGGGCTCACGGAGGATGAATTGCGCGCGCCTGATCGGCGTCACCCTGTGCCGCTGGAGAATCTGGTGCATGCGGCGCTAGTGGAATACCCGCGCTATATCGATCCGGAAACCGGCGAACGTTGCGAGCCGGAGCGATTAATCGCGTGGATGGGCTTGCAGCGACGGATGCGTGAACGGTTTGCGCCAGAAGTCTATGCGCCGGGGTTTTCCAATTGGAAGAAGCCGATTGTGCGGGCATTCTTTCAGGGCAGCGACGTCAAGTTCGTGCACCGGATGGATCAGGTGCCGAACGAGGCAATGCTGGCCGTGTGGGGGCGGCGTGAGGGTGTAGACGGTAAAGGCATCCGCCGCATCGTGCGGCTGGAGGATGGGTTTCTGCGTTCGGTGGGTCTGGGTGCGGATCTGATACGCCCCTTGTCCTGGGTCATTGATGAGCGCGGCATCTATTACGATGCGACCCAACCATCCGATCTGGAACAGATTCTGCAACATACCGAATTCGAGGCATCGCTCCTGCTGCGTGCCCGCATGTTGCGGGAGCGCTTGGTGGCAGCGGGATTGACGAAATATAACGTGGGCACTGTGCGGTGGCAGCGGCCACAAACACATTCTCAGCTCCCTTCTCCCGCAGGCGGCAGAAGGGTTGAGGACTCAAAGCACTGCTTTGAGGGTGATGGCAAGAGAAGCGGCCTTGACAAGCCCCCTCCCTTGCAGGGCGCGCACAGGCTTGCAAGCCTGTGCCGCTACGCAGGCGGACAGCAGGCTGTCCGAATTTCCTGCTTCGCCCCCAACCCTCTCCCGCCTGCGGGAGAGGGAGCATTCATGGCATTGCAAAGAGGTGTAGATACCCATGCCTCCATGGAGGGAGGGATAACGCCGGCAACGCAACGCGTGATTCTCGTGCCCGGCCAAGTGGAGTCGGATGCCTCGCTGGCGTATGGCGCACCGGGTATTTGCAAGAATCTCGACCTGTTGCGTGCAGTACGGAAAGCCAATCCGGACGCGTATCTCCTCTACAAACCCCACCCGGATGTGGTTGCGGGTTTGCGCCGCCAAGGGCAGGACGAGAACGATGCTGCGCGCTGGTGCGACGAGGTCGTGGTGGAGGTGTCGATGGGTGCGCTATTGCTGCAGATCGATGAAGTCCACACGCTGACGTCTCTGACCGGATTTGAGGCTCTATTGCGAGGCAAGCGGGTGGTCTGTTACGGTCAACCGTTTTATGCCGGCTGGGGATTGACGCAGGATATGTCGCTCCCCGCACGACGCACGCGCAAATTGTCTTTGGATGCGCTGGTGGCGGGGGTATTGATTTTGTATCCGACTTATGTGAGTCGGACCACGGGCAAGTTCACTACGCCGGAGCGCGCGCTGGATGAATTGCTCGCCTGGCGGGAAAATACCACATTGACGTCGCCTTGGTGGCGCAAGGGCTTGCGGCGGATATACGGATTATTCAATGACTGAATGCATTTATTCAGCCCGCAGCTAAAAAAGCTTCGCCCTGGGTAGCTCGAAAGCAGACAGAAAATTTTTGTTTGAACATTGGCATACGAATATCGCGCTCTGCTTATCGCGCCGACAACTCCGCCGGATGACCGCTTACGCTCGTGATTTAAATAATTATCTCGATAAGGGATGTGACTGCAATGAAAAATAAAATTGAGAGTGACTTTTTTCAACTACCAGAGCCGTATCTGGATTTTGCATTAGTCAATGCAGTCGATTTTGATCCTTCTAAGATTAGAAATCTCAAGGATGGATTAAGTTATGACGGCATAGGATTGTATGAATTAAGGTTCAGCCAATCTGAGTCGCTATTGATAATATCGCCAAACTTGGACAATGTTCTAATCAACGAGGGTGAAAAATCTGCCTTTGCGATCTCCGGGATTGCAAAAGTAAGCAGTAAGCTCTATGTCCCATGGAAGAAACCGACAAGTAATCTATTTGATCAAATAGATCCAGAATGCGGCTCTTTTGTTATGTTTGATGTTCGAGCAAGCAAAACTCGAATCGCAAATGACTTATTTGGATACGGTCAAATTTTTGCATCTCCACATAATGGATGTGCAATCGCCAGCAATCGGCTGCATTTGCATCGACTGGTGATGAAGCATTTGGGGATAATTATTTATCCGGATGAAGCTGTTGTAATGTCCTTTTTGTTCAGTCATCACGAATTTTTCTCCCAGCAATCCAGCCTTCGGAGGACGGCGATTAAAGGCGTAGAGCACATCCCAGTTGACTGTCTGGTTTCAATTAAAGATGGCAAACTCTCTCGCATAGAGAAATCGCAATTCTCAAATTTAAAAAGAGTGTCGAGCTCGGATTATGAAATATTGATAAAGAGAGGCATAGATAAAATAGTAGAAAATACAGCTGCTGCTATTAATGATGAAGATTTTGAGGTGCCAATTGTTGACCTTACCGCTGGCAAAGATAGCAGAATGGTATTTAGCTCTGCCATAAATACAAATAACTGGAGAAGCCGAGTAAGGATCAATACACTTGATTTCCCAGGAGATGATTTGGCCGTTTCATGCGGAGTCTCCAATTTGTTTGGCGCGCAATTTTATGAGGGCGATGAAACCGAGCAATCTCCCGTCTCTTTAGATGAGGGCTTGAAACTATGGAGAAGTTATTTCTTTGGTCAGTATCACCGATATGGTTGCGGAGCGTGGGCGAACAAAGGCTTGAATCGCACTGAAATAGCTATCGGGGGGGCGAACGGCGAAATATATCGTACATTTTGGGGCGCGGTGGTTACGCGTCAGCTCGCGACACAGAGTACCGTTAAGGGATTTTCTGACTCTCTTGTTAGTAGCTCGGCCATAAAATCCTTCTACAGTAAAGATCAGTTGCAGTTACTCGTGTCTGCACTCAGTGACGAACTTGATTCTTTGCCGGGGGACTCGTTAAGGGAAAAGATAGAAGACCACTACCTCTTCCATAGAAATCGCGCACATTGTGGTCTCAGAGGGTTCACGTTCTATCATGACCGCTTGACTTGGTATCCGCTTCAATCGGCTGATCTATTGGGCGCCTCGCGAGCAATTGGCTATGATGAGAGAAGCAAAAACAGGGTTATCTTTGATGTCTTGCGGGAACTGCATCCTGTGCTTACTGACTTGCGATTTGAGGGAGGCAATCCGTTCAGAGAACTAGCTTCGGATCACCGCTCTCTCAAAGGGGGAGCAGAATTATTTATGAATGAAGACAGAACCGCTTGGCAAAGCGCGGCACAAAAATCTAAAGAAAAAAACGTCCAAAGAAGATCAGGCAAGAAGCCAACGATGCGCTGGGTTGATTTGCCATTATTTATGTCAAAGAAAGTTAATATGGCAGCATCTTCTTTAAGCAACTCATATTTGCAGAATATTTTGCCAGACGATCTTGCTGGTGAATTTGATAAATTGATGAAAATCAATGCCAGGTCAGCTTATCAATTCGCATCAAGAATTTTTTACATTCACGATGCATTGCTTTGAAAACCAGAAACAGATCAATTATCAAGATTCGTCTAGGGCTTGTCAGCGATCAAGATAGCGCTTTTCGTCGGATAGGCCCAGTACGGATTCCAGCGCCATATTGTGATCCATCATCGCGGCGAACTGCTGGACATGAAACTTGCGCCTGGCAATACCGATGATCGCAAGCCCGCGCCGTCGCTATGCCCCCTTGTTGGACCAGAGAGGGAAAAACGCAGCGGGGAAACCATGAAAGCCTATTTGCATAGCCTTGGGAGATGTGCGCTTTTCTGCCTGTTCATGTCATTGCTGGTCAACCTTGACGTACTAAGTACCCACGCATAAAAAAACTGTGAGATGGATGCGGAGTCCACACGCTGACGTCTCTATTGGTATTGCTTGGCGCCGGATTCATACCACGCGCCAATGATTGCACGCTCTTCATCGGTCATGTGCGTAAGGTTACCTATCGGCATCGCCTTCAGCTGCACCGCTTGCCGATACACTTTGGCCGCATGCTGGTGCAGTAGCTCCGGCGTATCCAGCATGATGCCGGCCGGCGCGGTTGCGAATCCGTCTTGCGTCGGCTGCGCGGAATGGCAGGACACGCAACGTCGGGCAATCACTGTTTGCACGCGCGCGTATTCCGAACCGCTTGCCGCCTGCGGTTTGCCTATCGGCTTCGGTGCAATCGTAAGCGCGACCGCCAGCAGCAGCACCACACCTGCTGCCGGATAGCCCCAGACAATGCGACCCTTGTGTTTCAAATTGAAGAAATGGCGAATCAACACGCCGGCTGCCATGATCACCGCCAGCACCACCCAGTTATAGGGATGACTGTAGGTCATTGCATAATGATTGCTGATCATGATGAACAACACCGGCAGCGTGAAATAATTGTTATGCACGCTGCGTTGTTTCGCGCGCTGGCCATGGATCGCTTCCGGCTGCCTGCCGTTCATCATGGCATCCACCAGCTTGCGCTGGCCGGGGATAATGACCATTAGCACGTTACCTACCATCATGGTGCCGATCATCGCGCCGACGTGGATATATGCGGCCCGGCCGCTCAGCAATTTGGAGAGCGCGAACGCCGCCGCGACGATCAGGATATACATCGCGATAGCGAGCCAACCTTCTCGCCGGCCGAGCGGCGAACGGCACAGCAAGTCATACACCGCCCAACCAATGAGCAACGTACCGAGGCCAATACCGATCGCTTGCCAGCTTGACAAATCCGCCACGGATTTGTCGATCATCATGGCCGAAGCGTTGAAATAGTAGACGACAACCAATAGCGCAAAGCCGGAAAGCCAAGTCGCATACGCCTCCCATTTAAACCAGTGCAATTCTTTCGGCAATTCTTTTGGGGCAATCAGATATTTTTGTGGATTGTAAAAGCCGCCGCCATGCACTGCCCACAACTCGCCGGACACGCCCTTTCTTGCCAGGTCGGAGTCCGGTTCGGGCGGTTTGATCGTGTTGTCGAGCCATACAAAATAAAACGATGCACCGATCCACGCGATACCGGTAATCAGATGCAACCAACGTCCCAGCAAGTTCAGCCACTCGACGCCATAGGCCAGCAAAAAAGCATCCATGAGCCGCCCTCCCCCCCTAACTGCCGCGGTAGGTCGAATACGCCCACGGCGATACCGCCAGCGGCACATGATAGTTCTGCTCCGTATCCGCGATACCGAACGCGATTACAACCCGGTCGATGAAGCGCGGCGTCGGCATGGTCACACCCTGTCTCGCAAAATAATCACCAGCGCCAAACACCAGCTCGTATTGCCCCGCCTGCATTTCATCGCCCTGCAATAATGGTGTATCGCAGCGCCCATCGTGATTGGTGACGGTGCTTTTCAGCAAGGCTTTACCGCTTGCGCTCACCCCATATAATTCAATCGAAACACCGACGCCTGGCTTGCCCTGCCCGATGTCCAAAACATGCGTGCTTAACTTTCCCATGATTTTCTTTTTTCCTGATTAGTTGGGGGGGGTGGAGGGGACCGCCCAGACTAGCGCTACGCTTAAGCATCGGCAACCCCCTCAGTCCTGCAATATCGTATATTGGCATTTATCAGCCCGATCTTATACCGCCGCCACGGCGTCAATATACTATCTATAGAATTCGTTTGATGCCCGGCACTCAGGCTATCCACTTTCAGGTGATGCATGACCGATACCTATCAAAACTACCCCCGCGACCTGATCGGCTACGGCCGCACGCCACCGCACGCGCAATGGCCAAGCGGCGCGCGGATCGCACTGCAATTCGTGCTGAACTACGAAGAAGGCGGCGAGAATTGCGTGCTGCATGGCGACAAGGCATCGGAAACCTTCCTGTCCGAAATCATCGGCGCGCAAGCGTTCGAGATGCGCCACATGAGCATGGAATCGATCTATGAATACGGCTCGCGCGCCGGTTTATGGCGGGTGTTGCGCATGTTCGAGGAGCGTAGTCTGCCACTGACGGTTTTCGGCGTTTCGATGGCATTGAAACGCAATCCGGAAGCGGTCGCTGCGTTCCAGCAGCTCGGTCATGAAATCGCATGTCACGGCTTGCGTTGGATCAGCTATCAGCACATGGATGAAGCGACCGAGCGCGCGCACATGAGCGAAACGGTGCAGATTATCAAGGCGCTGACTGGCGTCGCACCACAAGGCTGGTACACCGGGCGAGACTCGCCGAATACGCGCAGATTAGTGGTCGAGCATGGCGGCTTTGCCTATGACGCCGATTACTACGGCGACGATCTGCCGTTCTGGCAACAGGTTGACATCACCGAGGCAAACGGACTGCGCTGCATGAAACCGCATCTGATCGTGCCTTACACGCTCGACACCAACGACATGCGTTTTGCCGCCATGCAGGGATTCAACTCCGGCACGCAATTTTTCGATTATCTGAAAGACGCGTTCGATCAACTTTACCTGGAAGGCGACCCGGACGGTTTGAATCGTCCGAAGATGCTATCAGTCGGTTTGCACTGCCGCCTGGTCGGCCGTCCGGCACGCGCGGCTGCGCTGGCGCGCTTTCTCGACTATGTGCAATTGCATGACAAGGTATGGATCACGCGCCGCATCGACATCGCCAATCACTGGCGCACCACGCACCCCTATTCCACCGGCAGTACAACGGGCAACAACCCATGAGCATCACACTCGATCAATTGAACCACTGCGATGCGGCCGCGTTCGTCGAAACGCTGCACGGCATTTACGAACACTCGCCGTGGATACCGCAGCGCGCAGCGACGCAACGGCCGTTCGCGAATCTGACTGCGCTAAAGACCGCATTGCAGATGGTTATCGCCGCCGCCACACAGGATGAACAACTCAGCCTGATTCGCGCTCACCCGGAGTTGGCAGGCAAAGCGGCAATCGCCGGTGCACTGACCAAGGAATCGACCGGCGAACAAGCGAAGGCGGGGCTCAATCATTGCAGCGCGGAAGAATTTGCAACGTTGCAAAAGCTCAATGCCGATTACAACGCAAAGTTCAACTTCCCTTTCATCCTGGCGGTGAAAGGACCAGACGGCCAAGGTTGCACACGACAAGTCATCATCCACACCTTCACACGCCGACTGAAGAACCAACGCGACGATGAATTGGCGGAAAACCTGCGCCAGATCGGCCGCATCGCAGAACTGCGGTTAAATGACCTGTTCGGTCACACGCCGCACTTCGGCAACACGATCATGGCATGGAGCGAAGTGATCGGCGCCTGGAGCAACGAAGACAATGGCCTCACTTGCGCGTACATGACCGATGCGCACCGCAAGACCGCAAATCAACTGGCGGCCTGGATGCGCGAAGCCGGCATGCAAGTTGAAATCGACGCGATCGGCAACGTGGTCGGCCGCTATCGATCCGACCAGCCGAACGTAAAAACGCTCATGAGCGGTTCGCATTACGACACGGTGCGCAACGGTGGCAAATACGATGGACGCGAAGGCATCCTGCTGCCGATCGCGGTGGTCAAGTATTTGCACGAACGCGGCGAAAAGCTGCCTTTTCATTTTGAAATCATCGGCTTTGCAGAAGAGGAAGGTGTGCGCTTCAAAAGCACTTTCCTGGGCAGCAGTGCAGTCGCCGGCCGCTTTGACATGGCACTTCTGGACAAGGTCGATAGCGATGGCATAACGATGCGTGATGCACTGAAAGCCGCAGGCCACGATGTCGGCGAAATCGCATCGATCGCGCGCAATCCAGCCGATCTGCTCGGATTTGTCGAAGTGCATATCGAACAAGGTCCGGTACTGTTGCAGCATGATCTGCCAGTCGGCATCGTGACCTCGATTGCGGGAAGCTGCCGTTATTTGATTGATCTGACCGGCGTCGCCAGCCATGCCGGCACGACACCGATGACGATGCGCAAGGATGCCGCCGCCGCGGCCGCCGAGATCGTGCTGCTGGTCGAGCAGCGTTGTGGCCAGGCGCCGTCGCTGGTAGGCACCGTCGGCCAGTTGCAGGTGCCCAACGGATCGGTCAATGTGATCCCGGGTGCATGCAGCCTGTCGCTCGATATCCGTGCCGCCGATGATGCGACCCGCGATGCCGCCGTGACAGATATCCTGCAAGGCATTGAAGCGATATGCGCAAAACGCGGCATTGAAGCGAAGCTCGATCTGACGTTGAAGGCATCGGCGGTGCCGTGCACGCCGGGGCTGATGCGCCAGTTGGCGGCAGCGACCGCACGGGCCGGTATCGCGCCGTTCGAACTACCCTCCGGTGCCGGTCATGATGCAATGGCGATTGCAGCGATTACCGATGTGGCGATGTTGTTTACCCGTTGCGGCAATGGCGGTATCAGCCACAATCCGCTGGAGACGATGACGGCGGATGATGCGGAAATATCCGCGCAAATCCTGCTCGATTTTTTACGGCACCTCGACGCAAAATCTACAAAATCAAAATAGCGCGAAAGTCATTGACGTTGGTACGCGTCGGACCGCTTATGACCAGATCGCCCAAGGCGCTGAAAAAACCGTAACCATCATTGTTGTCCAGCATTTCAAGCGGGCGCTGCGGAAAACCCGCAGCGCGGGCAATTGAATCAGGTTGATACAGTGCGCCCGCATTGTCTTCCGACCCATCGATACCATCGGTGTCGCACGCAATGGCATGAATGCCCGGATAGCCATCCAGCGCGACCGCCAGAGAAAGCAGAAATTCCGCATTGCGCCCGCCGCGTCCTGTACCGCGTACCGTGACTGTGGTTTCGCCGCCAGAGATCAGCACGCATGGTTTGCTGAACGGTTGTCCGTGCCGCGCGACCTGCTTCGCGATGGCTGCATGCACCAAGCCGACATCGCGCGCTTCGCCTTCTATTTCATTGGACAAGATATGCGGCGTGATGCCCGCTGCGCGCGCTGTGGCGGCCGCCGCTTCCAGCGCATGCTGTGCGCTTGCAATGACATTATGCACATGGCGCGCAAAGCGTGGATCGCCCGGCTTCGGCGTTTCGCCTGCGCCGGATGCAAGGTGCTGCTCGACGTTAGCGGGAACCGCAATCTGGTACTTGCGTAAAATCGCGAGCGCTTCAGCGCAAGTGGTGGGATCAGGCAAAGTCGGGCCACTGGCGATGATGCCGGGATCGTCGCCCGGCACGTCCGAGATCAACAGCGTCACCACACGCGCCGGCGCACAAGCCAATGCGAGACGGCCGCCCTTGATCGCAGACAAATGCTTGCGCACACAGTTCATCTCGTCAATTGCGGCACCGCTTTTCAGCAAGGCCTTGTTGATTGCCTGCTTCTGCGCCAAGGCGATGCCCTCCGCTGGCAACGCCAGCAAAGCCGACCCGCCGCCCGAAATCAGGCATAGAACCAAGTCCTCCTCGGACAAATCTCGCACCATTGCCATCATGCGAGCGGCTGCCTGTTGCCCCGCGTCATCCGGCACTGGATGCCCAGCTTCCGCGACTTCAATCTTTTTGCAATCGACACTGTGGCCGTAGCGCGTGACCACTAGTCCCGAGATTTCCCCTTGCCAGCGATCTTCGACCACCTTCGCCATCGCCGCCGCTCCTTTGCCTGCGCCAATGACCAATGTGCGCCCCTTCGGCGGCAGTTGCGGCAGATATGCGGGCAGGCATTTCGCTGCACTCGCGGCCTCGACTGCGCTCGCATATAAATCGAGCAGAAATTGACGGGGATTAATCTTGGGCATGCTGGCAGATTCTCATCATCGGAACACAATACCGAATATCAAACAGTCTTGCTGCGATTTTATACATTAGCAACACTACCAGTTCCCATCAAGATATCGATATCCATTCACCTTGATTTTCAGATAAAGGCCCTACAAAAGCATGTTACAAATTGAGTTTGCTTTGAGATAACGCAAGCTTTCAGGCCCGTTCTCCTCTAGAGTGAATATACAAGAAGCAATAAACAGAAGCTCGTTGATAGTATTTTACCTATCTAAGCATTAATAAATGGCCATTAGCACTCAAGGCAAGAGAGTGCTAACATACGGATGGAGCATTGAGGCGGCCGTATCCGAGCCGATCAATTCCTGTATATAAGGGATGCGAGGAGAAAGCATGAAAGCACAATCGGCACTGGTTCCTGTGAACAACGCGTTGGGACTTGGTTTTTCGGGAGGGTTAGGTAATATTGATGCCTATATTTCTGCCGTGAATCGCCTGCCGATGCTGACGCACGAGGAAGAGATGTCGCTGGCACGTCGTTTCCGTGAGCAAAACGACTTGGCTGCCGCGCAATCCTTGGTGTTGTCGCATTTACGGTTGGTGGTGTCCATTGCACGGGGCTATTTAGGCTATGGGTTGCCGCACGCCGACCTGATTCAGGAAGGCAATATCGGCCTGATGAAAGCGGTCAAACGCTTCGATCCGGATCAGGGAGTGCGCTTGGTATCGTACGCCATGCATTGGGTCAAGGCCGAGATGCATGAGTACATCCTGAAAAACTGGCGTTTGGTCAAGGTTGCAACTACCAAGGCGCAGCGTAAGCTGTTCTTCAATCTGCGCAGCCATAAAGAAGGACTGGATTCGATGACGCCGGACCAGGTCGATGCGCTTGCCAAAATGCTGAACGTCAAGCGCGAAGAAGTCATCGAGATGGAAACCCGTCTATCCGGTCACGATATCGCGCTGGAAGCGCCGACCGACGATGAAGACGACAAGTTTGCACCAATCGCGTATTTGTCATCTGACATGAACGAGCCGACCAAAGTGCTGGAAGCGCAGCAATTCGACCGCTTGCAAACGGAAGGCTTGGAAACGGCGCTTGGCAAACTTGATGCGCGCTCGCGCCGCATTGTCGAAGCGCGCTGGTTGGCAAATGATGATGGCTCCGGCGCAACACTGCATGAACTGGCCGACGAGTTCGGCGTATCGGCCGAGCGGATTCGCCAAATTGAAGCAGTCGCTTTGAAGAAAATGAAAGGCTCGCTTGCCGCTTATGCCTAAGCAACGATGATCCTAGATTCGGCAGTTGGATAGAGCGAGTGTGCATTTTTCCGGCTCTCTGACTAGGGTGCAGCAGGGGTTTCGTGCAGCATGCTGCACGCCTGCGGAACGGTCTACGCTTGGAAGCGCAGATGCGCCCTGCAAGGGCGACGACGACGCGGACTGCATTCCACCAGGAGGAGCAACAACGCCAGAGAGTCGGAAGAATCTAGGGTAATGCAGCCAAATAAAAAAGGCGCTCCAACGAGCGCCTTTTTCTTTGCCTGGTTGCATATCACGACAACAGCATCTTCAGGTCATGAACAATTGCCTCAGGCCCCTGCCCGTGTCGCACGAATAGGCGAATGCGGCCTTGTGGATCGAACACATAGGTGCCAGCTGTATGATCCATCGTATAGCTTCCGGGCGTTTTACCCGGTACTTTCTGATAAAACACCTTGAATTCAGCCGCTACCTTATCGGTCGCTGCCTTGTCGCCGAACAAACCCAGAAAGCGCGGATCGAATGCCGGCACATATTTCGACAATAGCACCTGCGTATCCCGCTCCGGATCAACCGTCACAAACAGCACCTGCACCTTGTCGGCCAGCGGTCCCAAGTCTTTCATCACGGTCGCCATGTCGACCATTGTAGTTGGGCATACATCGGGACATTGCGTGTACCCAAAAAATATCAGCACCGCCTTGCCTTTGAAATCGGCCAGCGTACGCGGCTTGCCGTTATGGTCCGTCAGCGCAAAATCTTTTCCATATGCCAAGCCCGTGACATCGGTGTTCATGAATGCAGAACCGGCGGACGGCGATGCCCCCACACCATCAGCGCCCTGCTTTTCACTGCAAGCGGTAAGCGCCAGAAGTACCGCAACAAGAAGTACAAAAGAGCGTAAATACATGAACATCATAAAAATAGATAATGATCGATCAACAACGCTGCAAACAGCAGCGACAAGTAGATGATCGAATAAGCAAAGGTTTTACGAGCGAGAATATCGTCATAATGGCGGTAGATCCGCCATGCGTACCACAAGAAAATTGCACCGAGCACACTCGCGCTCACCAGATAGATCAAGCCACTCATGTGTATCGCATACGGCAGCATCGTGGTGGCCACCAATGCGATCGTGTACAGCCAAATATGAAATTGCGTGAATTTCAATCCATGCGTAATGGGCAGCATCGGCAATCCGGATTTGGCATAATCGTCGCGGCGGTACAGGGCCAGCGCCCAGAAATGCGGTGGTGTCCAAATGAAAATAATCAGCACCAGTATCCATGCCTGCATCGGTACATCGTTCGCAATCGCAGCCCAGCCCAAGGCTGGCGGCATCGCGCCGGACAAGCCGCCGATCACGATATTCTGAGGTGTCGCCGGCTTGAGGATGATGGTATACACCACCGCATAGCCGACGAAAGTGGCAAACGTCAGCCACATGGTGAGCGGATTGACGAAGTTGTACAACACCCACATGCCGGCCCCGCCAATCACGCCGGAAAACACCAGCGTTTGCGCCACGGTAATTTCGCCGCGCGCCATCGGACGCCGTGCGGTGCGCGCCATGCGCGAATCGATTTCCCGCTCCACCAGACAGTTGACGGCGAACGCTGCGCCCGCCAACAACCAGATACCGATGGTGGCGGCAACGACGACTTTCCAGTTCGGCAAATCGGGCGTTGCCAGGAACATACCGATGACCGCGCAAAACACCGCCAGCTGCGTCACGCGCGGCTTGGTCAGCGCCCAATACTGGGCGAATCGGTTGGAGTGTGCTGTCAGAGTAGTCATGCGTGGGATCTTATGCGGACGATAAGCGTGTTGCCGCTTTCTGCGGGGCTATCGTCACGGCCGGAATTCGAGCCTTGTAGTTTAACATGGTCAGCAAAAGCACGAGGAGCGCTGCGCCGCCGTTGTGGGCGACCGCGATTGCAAGCGGCCAATCCAGCAAAACAGTCGATATCCCGGTGACGAATTGCAAACCAATCACAATCAGCAGCCAACGCCCAGTCTTGCGCAAGCCATCAACCTTGAGCGCTTTATGTGCGAGCCAAGCGATTAACGCGACAACGACAAATGCGAAGGTACGATGCGTCCAGTGGATTGCGGTCAATGCCGCGAAAGGTAAGTACTCTCCACCAGCGGTCATGCCCAGACCTCGCCACAACGTGAAGCCATTCGCGAAATCCATCTGCGGTAACACGACACCATTGCATAGCGGAAATTCGGTACAGGCGAGTACGGCATAATTGGTACTGACCCAGCCGCCCAACGCAATCTGAATCGCCAGCAATACCGAAATCACGAGCGCCGGCGTCCGCAGCGCAAACGCCGGTGGTGCAATCGGTGCATGATCGCTGTGCCGTGCCGCCAGCCAAGTCAACAGCGCCAGCAAGAGCATGCCGAGCAATAGATGCGTGGTCACGATAATCGGCTGCAATTTCATTGTGACGGTCCAGGCGCCGAACGCACCCTGCAGACATATGAAAGCGAACAGTACGGTCGGAAACCATGGCGAAAATGACAAGTTCTTGCGTCGCCCCCCAAGCCATCTACGCCAACTGATTCCCATCAACGCGATGATCAATACGCCGATGCCCATGGCCAGATAGCGATGAATCATCTCGATCCATGCTTTCATGACCGTCACCGGACCGGTCGGCATTAATGCTTCGGCACTACTGATATGCGCATGCGCCTGAAACGGATTCGCGTGCCCATAACAGCCGGGCCAATCAGGACAACCGAGCCCGGAATCAGTCAAGCGTGTAAATGCGCCAAACATGATTAGGTCGAAGGTAAGGAACAGTGTCACCCACACCAGTTTGCGGTATTTGTTGGCGTCGTTCGATACCCATACCATTACCAGCGGTAACATGGCAGCCAGCAGAGCGGTGATAGCGAGTTGAATCAGCACGAGTGAGTCATCCTATGCTCGAAGCCTTCAGCAGCTTCGCGATATCTTTTTTGACCTTGTTGGGATCGGCATCTTTTGGAAAGCGCATCATCAAATTGCCGAGCGGATCGATCATGTAGATATGGTCGAACACTGTCGTCCCTGCCTCGATCGGCAACCACG
The DNA here is from genome assembly GCA_966250375.1 of uncultured Oxalobacteraceae bacterium. Taxonomy (GTDB): domain Bacteria; phylum Pseudomonadota; class Gammaproteobacteria; order Burkholderiales; family Burkholderiaceae_D; genus CAMLDH01. Next base: position 13,980 of record CBINHE010000051.1, on the reverse strand, counting down.
CCTTCAATGCATCCGGCTTGGCTCGCAGCATCCGTGTACCATCGTATTCGCGCATCACGAGAGTGTCCAGCGGCTGATCGCCAGTGATCAGCCACACCCGTTCGATACGGTCCATTTCCTTGCCTTGAATCAGCCGCAGTTGCCGCATCTCAAATAATTTCTTCTTGCAGCGCTCCCCGCAGTCAGCATCGTCGACCTGCAGCATGATCCATTTGCCCTTATATGCTTCGAGCGTAGCCGGCTTGCCATCAAGTGTGGTCGCGTCCAATGCGGGCATCGGATGAATGCGCGGATCGAGCAATGCGCCGTAATTAGTACGTCCCTCGGGCTTGATCACGTAATACGTGAAATAGGAAGCTACCAGTGGTGCGGCGCACACGGCCAATACGGCAAATAGCCTCCAGCGCCCTGCCGTTTGTTGCTTATTTTGTTTCACGTCTAAATCCTGTCACTACGAAAAATAAAAGTGCGGTCGCTGCCAGTCCATACCACTGGAACGCATAGCCGCGATGTTTTTCAATGCCGATGGAAGGGTGCGGCCAGTCGCGCACCAAACCATCCCGCGTATCGTTCAATTGCTCAATCACAAATGGTTGAAGCTGCAGTTTGCTGGCGGCGGCGAAGGCCGGGATATCCAGATTCTGCACGATCGCATTTGGATGCAAGGTCCCCGCCCGCCCGAGTTGCAGCAAACGGCCCGCATTGTGCGTCGCGACACCCTGAATCTCCACTACGCCAACCGATGTCGGAATCGCTGGCAATTTAGTGCGATCAGCCATATTGCGCGGCACCCACCCGCGCACGACCAATACATGCATGTCTGTTCCGGCTATTTTCAAGGGCATGATGACGTAAAAACCGGCCGCCCCACGGTAAGGTCGATTTTCCAGATAGACCGGCCAATCGCGTGCGAATTCGCCTTTGACCAGTACGCGCCGATATTCGATTCCATCAATGTCGGCAATGGCAGACCCCAATACAATTGGCGGCATGGATTCGCGTACCGCCAACTTGGCTTCAAGCGCTTCTTTTTCCGCTGCACGCCGCGTTTGCCATTGGCCTAAAGACACGCCAACCGCCACGGCGATGGCAGCCGCAACAAACGGAATCCACCGGAAACGGAATTTGATTGGCATTACAATGTCACTTTATTCAATACTTCCCTTTTCAGCCCCAGCCGGCATTATTATGCTCCGGCTAGCGCGCCTCATATGAAAATTCTTGTCGCCATTGCATTCATCCTGATTATTGCCAGCCTCGGTTCCGCGCTGGTTTTTTTAATGAAAGACAAAGGTAAAACTAACCGCACCGTGAGAGCGTTGGCGCTACGCGTTGGATTTTCGATCGCCTTGTTCGTGCTGATTCTGGTTGCCAATTATCTTGGCTGGATTCAACCGACTGGCATCCGTTAAATTCTTTCAAGTAAAAAAGCCGCACCGAGGTGCGGCTTTTTTTATGCCTTGGATAAAACTTGTTGCCAGCTTACAGCCAGTAAACCACCACGTACAAGCCGAGCCACACCACGTCCACAAAGTGCCAGTACCATGCGGCACCTTCGAATCCAAAATGCTGATCTGCGGTAAAGTGACCTTTTATCACGCGATACAACACGACTGACAGCATGATTGCTCCCAACGTCACATGGAAGCCATGGAAGCCGGTCAACATGAAGAATGTCGAACCATAAATGCCGGAAGACAGTTTCAGATTCAATTCGCTATAAGCGTGCATATATTCATACGCCTGAAAACCCATGAAGGTTACGCCAAGCGCGATCGTTGCAAACAGCCAGAACGCAGTCTTGCCACGATGTCCCAGGCGCAACGCGTGATGGGCAATCGTCAAAGTAACGCCGGACATCAGCAGCAATGCTGTGTTAATTGTCGGGATCGGAAACGGGCCCATGGTGGTGAATTTTTCGATGGTGCCTGCCGGACCGCCAGTACCCCACTGCCCGGCAAAATCCGGCCACAAAATCTTGTGATCCAGATCCGCCAGCCATGGCATCGTGATGCTGCGTGCATAAAACAATGCGCCAAAAAAGCCGGCGAAGAACATGACTTCGGAGAAGATGAACCAGCTCATGCTCCAGCGGAACGAAGTATCGATACGGGCACTGTACAACCCCCCTTCGGATTCCGCGAACGCATCGCCAAACCAGTTGTACAGTACTGCGATGAATGCCAGGATGCCCGCCACGTTGGCATACGGCCCCCAGCTGTAACCATTAACCCATGCGGATGCGCCTGCCATTGTCAAGAGTAACGAAGCGCCGGCCAGTACCGGCCATTTGGATGGGCCCGGCACGAAATAATCAGGTGCATTAGCGTGTTGTTGAGAACTCATCTCGATCTCCAAATTTAAAATTTGTTGGGCACAGAATATTCGGCACGCCGCGGCGCGCACCAACTCTGTCCCGCATTCCTGTAATGTTGAGGACAAAGTAGGCGGCGCTTAAGTCTTGGCCTTCCTCCATCCCGCAACATCTAAAAATACCTACTTTGCGACGACCATCTTGACAATCATGATCAGCGTCGCAATAAAAATCAATGCCCCAATCACGCCGGCAATAACCACATGCACGGGATTAAGCTGCGCGGCATCCTTCTCGTAATCGCTTTTCTTTCTGATGCCGAAAAACGACCAGAATACAGCCTTCATCGTCGCGCCAAATGATGCTTTGCGCTTTGATGCATCCTTCAAATCTTCCATGCTGCCTTGTCCTTCAACCGGCTGTTTTGCCTTTCCCGGCAATTTCAAAAAATGTGTATGACAGAGTAATTGTCTTCACATCTTTCGGCAAGGCCGGATCGATGTAGAACACGACCGGCATCTGCTTCGCTTCATTCGGTCCCAGCGTCTGCTGTTTGAAACAGAAACACTCGACCTTCTTGAAGTGCGCTGATGCCTGCTGCGGCGCATAGCTCGGAATCGCCTGCGCATCAATGCTGCGCGCTTGCGTATTTACCACTTCGTACACCACTTGCGCCATTTCACCAGGATGTACTTGCAAACTGTTGACGACTGGACGAAAACGCCAGGGGCCTTGCGCATTCGCGTCGAACTCAACGGTAATCGTCCGCGTTTTATCGACCTGCGTATTACTGACACGCTCTACCGTTGAGTCTTTCGGCGTCAGGATATTGACGCCGGTAATTTCGCAAATTTTTTTGTAAATCGGGACCAACGCATAGCCAAAGCCGAACATCAATACCGCGATAACGATCAACTTGCCCAACATCTGCGCATTCAGTTTGCGCGCGTATCCGGTACGACCTTGATCTTGCGGTTCCATTTCAACTCAACCACAATCGCTTGATGAAGACGCCGGCGAAAAATATTAGCGCGACCGCCGCCAGAATCAGGGCCGTTTTGAGATTATTCGGTTTTTTGTGGTCAGACATATATACACAGGCAATCAGGCGGACCTTCACCGTTTTTTCCAGTTGGGGGACAGAGTACCGCTCCGCTGGACCCTGTCCCACAATACTATCAATTACTTCACTGTCGGCGGTGTTTCAAAAGTGTGGAACGGTGCCGGGCTGGGAATTGTCCACTCCAGACCTTCTGCCCCATCCCATGGCTTGTCCGCAGCTTTTTGGCCGCCCTTGATCGACGGCAGCACAACTGCGAACAGGAAATAAACCTGTGACAGGCCGAAACCGAACGCACCGATCGAAGCCACCATGTTGAAATCGGTAAACTGCGCCGGGTAGTCCGCATAGCGGCGCGGCATGCCGGCCAGCCCCAGGAAGTGCATCGGAAAGAAGGTGATGTTGAAGGTGATCAGCGATGCCCAGAAATGGAACTTGCCGCGCGCTTCGTTGTACATGAAGCCGGTCCATTTCGGGCCCCAGTAGTAAAAGCCGGCAAACAGTGCGAACAGAGAACCAGCCACCAGCACGTAGTGGAAGTGTGCCACCACGTAGTAGGTATCCTGCAACTGGATATCGATCGGTGTCACCGCCAGGATCAGGCCGGTGAATCCGCCCATCGTAAACACGAAGATGAAGCCGACAGCAAACAGCATCGGCGTCTCGAAGGTCATCGAGCCCTTCCACATCGTTGCAATCCAGTTGAACACTTTAACGCCGGTCGGAATCGCGATAAGCATCGTTGCGTACATGAAGAACAGCTGACCGGTCACCGGCATGCCGGTTGTGAACATGTGGTGCGCCCAGACGATGAACGACAGGATCGCGATCGACGAGGTTGCATACACCATCGATGCATAGCCGAACAATTGCTTGCGTGCGAAGGCCGGGATGATGTGCGACACGATGCCGAACGCCGGCAAAATCATGATGTAGACCTCGGGATGGCCGAAGAACCAGAAGATATGCTGGTACATCACCGGATCACCGCCGCCGGCAGCATTGAAGAACGAGGTCCCGAAGTGGCGATCAGTCAAGGTCATCGTGATCGCCCCAGCCAGCACCGGCATCACGGCGATCAACAGGTAAGCGGTAATAAGCCAGGTCCAGCAGAACATCGGCATTTTCATCAGCGTCATGCCGGGCGCGCGCATGTTCAGAATCGTGGTGATGATGTTGATCGAACCCATGATCGATGATGCGCCCATGATGTGCATCGCGAAAATGGCCATATCCATGCCGATGCCCATCTGGGTCGACAGCGGCGCATACAGCGTCCAGCCTGCGGCAGTCGCGCCGCCCGGCACCAGGAACGACGCTGCCAGCAGCAGCGCGGCAGGCGGCAGCAGCCAGAACGAGAAGTTGTTCATGCGTGCGAACGCCATGTCGGAGGCGCCGATCTGCAGCGGAACCATCCAGTTGGCAAAGCCCACAAAGGCCGGCATGATCGCACCAAACACCATGATCAAGCCGTGCATGGTGGTCAACTGATTGAAGAATTCCGGCTGAAAGAATTGAAGGCCGGGCTGAAACAATTCGGTGCGAATCAGCATCGCCAGCAAACCGCCCGACAACAACATTATGAAAGAGAACCACAGATACAGCGTACCGATGTCCTTGTGGTTGGTCGCGTACAACCAGCGACGCCAGCCATGCGGATGGTCGTGCGCGTGGTCGTGAGAATGATCGTGTGCGTGATCGATTGCGGTTGTGCTCATCTCAAACTCCTAAATTTATTACTTGCGCGCAGCCAGAACTTCGGCCGGTTGAACGATGTTTTCCTGGGCTTTGTTGGACCAGTTGTTGCGGGTGTAAGTGATCACCGCAGCAATATCGGTATCGGACAACACCGATTTCCATGCCGGCATCGCGTTTTTACCGTTCAACACGATCTTCATTTGATCCGCTTTCGGGCCGTTCACAATTGCAGAACCATCCAGCGCCGGGAATGCACCCGGCACTCCCTTGCCGGTTGCCTGATGGCACACTGCGCAGTTCGCAGCATAGGTTTTTTCGCCACGTTGCTTCAGCTCATCCACCGTCCAGACCTTGCTGGGATCGTCTGCCTTGGCAGCCATTTCCTTCTTCTTGCCGTCGACCCATTTCTTGTAGTCGTCTTCGCTAACGACATTAACGACGATCGGCATGAACGCGTGTTCCTTGCCGCACAGTTCAACGCACTGTCCACGATAGGTGCCGATTTTTTCAGCCTTGAACCAGGTGTCGCGCACAAAGCCGGGAATAGCATCCTGCTTGACGCCGAACGCAGGGATGGTCCACGAATGGATGACATCGTTTGCAGTCGTGATGATGCGGACTTTTTTGTTGACCGGTACGACTACGGGATTATCGACTTCGAGCAAGTAATTGTCGTTCTTGATCTTGGTCGGATCAGTGACCTGCTCACGCGGGGTCGAAAGATTGGACAGAAAAGCAATGCCTTCGCCCTCACCCTTGAGGTAGTCATAACCCCATTTCCATTGCATGCCGGTCGCCTTGATGGTGAGATCGGCATTGGACGTATCCTTCATCGCGACCACCGTTTTGGTAGCCGGCAGCGCCATGCCAATTACAATGAGGAACGGCACTACCGTCCATGCGATCTCGACTGCGGTGCTTTCATGGAAGCTCGCGGCTCTATGGCCCAGCGATTTACGATGCTTGAGGATCGAATAGAACATCACGCCGAACACGGCAATGAAGATTGCCAGGCAGATGAACAGCATCAGGTTATGGATCGAATAGATGTCACGCGCAATCTGCGTTACGGGTTGCTGCAAGTTGATTTCCCGCACGGCCGGACCACCCTGGCTGTCGACCACCGCCCACGCCGGCAAACCCGCCGCCATGAGCCACGCACCAAGCATCAACGTTTGAAGGCGCTTCGCATATTTCATAATTTCCTCAAAAGCCCAAAATAATAATTTTTTTGCCTAGTGGCGGCGAAGCACACCACTAGCCACTCGACGCCAGCGCGCTGCATAACTCCCGCGCAAACTCACGTCGCTTCCATTCTGTCAAAAATCGACCTACTTCGACCCGCGTGCCATCGGCTTCCAGACTGATCAATCCACTCCGCGACAGCGGCGGCGCGACGCGTATTCTCCGCGTATCCAATCTGAATTGACGAGTGTGCTCCGTCTGGATCAGCTCGACCAAAAGGTACTCATCGATTAGCGCGATATGCTCACGGTCAGTCGCGTGGCGGGCAAACCGAAAAAAAGCCCAGCCCACCGCCGACATTTCGATAACCGCGAATCCAAGGACATACCAGGCACCGCGCACAGTGAAAAATGTCGCCACCACCAACGAGAGCAAGCACAACACTGCGAATGCCTTCGCCAACTGGCGCGGCGATATCGAACAATTACGCTTTAAAACCCATTCTCGCTTGGCCATGGCATCCTATCCTGAAGGATAGCAAGACAATGCCGACACTACTTACCCAGAACTACGGAAGTATAAGTCGGAAAGAGAACTATTATCAAGCGGAAAAGCAGCCAAAAATCCCCGCCACGACAAAGGCTTGGGCGCAATTTCAGCCGCAAAAGACTCGTCATTATTGGCTTATTGATCTCTATCGGGAAATATGGTTCGAGTGGTTTTGCCGTGCTTTACGCCAGATTTGCAAGCGTTCCCTTCTATTTTTTACGCAAATCCAGACGAATAATCGCCTCACCTGCCGCAGTCGTCCGTGGCGTAGGGCGAAATGCGTGGCCGTAGATGATCTCAAAGGTCAGCGGAATCTTGCCATCGGACCGCCGCAAGCCGTCCAGCGCTTGAAGCGCCCGCTTCCATGCCTCCCGGCCGAGCAAGGCACGGCGTCGCGTCAGAAGTGGATTGCCGCCCCATGCGCGCACGTCCGCCATCAGTTTGTCGGCGGAATCATAGGTGACAGTGATGGTTTCCATATCCATCACCGGCGTGGAAAATCCGACGTTGACCAGCATGTCGCCAAAATCATGCATATCGACAAACGACAACGCATGGGGCATTTCATCAGTCGCCGAAAACGCTGCCCGCAATTCCTTGAAGGTGTCCGGTCCGAAGCAGGAAAACATTAACAGGCCATTAACACTGAGCACGCGGCGCCATTCCGCGAATACGCGGTCGGGTTGCGGATGCCAATGCAATGCAAGGTTGGACCACACGAGATCAACAGCATTGAGATTCAGCGGCAATTGCGCGAAGTTGCCGCACAATACGCTGGACGGCATGCCCGATCCGCTAGCGGTTTTCCCCGGCAACCATTTGGCCAGCAACCGGTCCATCGACGATAGTGCGGCGAGTTGTTTCGCGCGCGCTGCGGTCAGCATAGCGACTGAAGCATCGACGCCCAGCACGTGCGCATCCGTATATTGTGTTTGCAAGAGTGACAAATCCGCGCCCTCACCACATCCTGCGTCGAGTACGCGCCGCGGCTTGATTTTGACCAGCGCCAAACGCTCATGCATGCGCGCAGCCACTTCGCGCCGCAAAAAATCCGACTCGGCAACACGGTCCGGGATGGCGAACAACTGCCGCACACGGCGCAGGTCGATCGGCGCGCTCAATGCTGAATCAGAGGAGGAAGATGGCAACGGCACAGGAAGTTGGCGAGATGAAATGAGATAATCGACGCTAGTTTACACTCTTGAAGTCATTATTGCCCATGCTCTCCCGTTTGCGTCACCGGTCGCAACACCTGTTCGCACGCCTGCCAGCGCTGGTACCCTCTTCCTGTGCGCTATGCGGAATTGTCGGTGACGACGCGATTTGCGGAAGTTGCCGCGAACGATTTTTCGATGGGCGAAAGCATCGTTGCACCCAGTGCGCAACGCCGCTGCCGAAGATCACGGAAGCGAGCGCACCGCTATGCGGCAAATGCCTGAAACAGCCGCCCGCCTTTGATGCGACCGTGGTTGCCGCCGATTACGCGCCGCCGATCGATCAATTAGTACTGGCATTGAAATTCGGCAGCCGCTTGGCATTGGCGCCGCTATTTGCGCGAATGCTGCGCGATGCCTTGCTGCAGGAACGGGCGAAAGCACTGGCTCTGCCTGCGCAATTAATTGCGGTGCCGCTCGGCGCGCAACGCCTGAGGCAGCGCGGCTTCAATCAGGCGCTGGAAATCGCCAAGCCTCTTTCACGCTCACTTGGCATCGCACTCGATCCGCATCTGGTCCTGCGCCAGCGCGAAACCGATGCGCAGGCATTGCTGCATCCGGATGAACGCCACAAGAACATTCGGCACGCATTCATGGTCGCAAACGGTGCTGCCGATGGCGTACGCGGCCGGCATATCGGCGTCGTCGACGATGTGATCACCACTGGGGAAACACTCCATGAAATGGCGTCGACATTGAAACGCTTCGGCGCCACGCGCGTCACCAATTTCGTGTTCGCCAGAACACTGCAAAAATAACAGGAGAACGGATTTGTTTCACGTCGTATTGGTTGAGCCTGAAATCCCGCCCAACACGGGCAACATCATTCGCCTGTGCGCCAATACCGGTGCGCAATTGCATTTGATCGAGCCGCTCGGCTTTCCACTGGATGACGCGAAAATGCGCCGCGCCGGACTCGATTATCACGACTACGCCACGATGAAAGTGCATCGTGACTGGAATGCCTTCATCGCGAGCGAGACGCCCGATCCTGCACGCATGTTCGCCTTGACCACGCACGGCTCGACGCCATTTGCCGATGTGGCATTCCGCCCCGGCGATGTGTTCGTTTTCGGCTCCGAAACCAAAGGACTGAATCCGGCGCTGCGCGAATCGTTTGCAGCCGAACAACGCATCCGATTGCCGATGCGGCCCGCCAATCGCAGCCTGAACCTGTCCAATACCGTCGCGGTGGTTATCTATGAAGCGTGGCGTCAGAACGGCTTTGCAGGGGGTGGTTGAGTGCCTTGTCGAGTTAAAGAAAGGAGAAAAAGTACTGTACATCCGGCGCAATGCATTGCGCTATGGCCCTAACAAAGGGCGCCACTTCTGTTCGCAAGCGCGTGTCCTGTGACAGGATCGCACTGCCGGCGCATACGCACGATGGCGGACGGCGCCATGCGGCCGCAGTGAGCCGCCATCAAAGAGAGGCAGCCCTGCAACAATACCCCCCACAAACCAGAACGAAACCACTACACTAGATATTTACTATGGTTATTATTTACTGTAGTTATCTTGTTCCCCTGCCACCATCGTTTCTGAGCCAACATTCAGTCGATGCCGACAGGGAATGACAACATCAATAGCCCGACAGGAAAGAACATGCCGCGCAATGACCACGAAGTGCCGCTCCAGAGAGCGCAATCAATGGCGCGATCAATTAATTCCGTACATTTGCGTGGCCTCATCCTGATTTTTTCCCTCCTCAATCTAGCGACTTTTCCCAAAAACGTGCTCGCGCAAAGCGATGAGCCCATCAAACCCGTTCCGACTGAAAACAAGCTGAATCCAGGGAAGGTGGCGTTGGGCGAGCGTCTCTTTCACGATAAGCGGCTGTCCAAAGATAATTCCACGTCATGCGCGAGCTGCCACAACCTGATGCGCGGCGGCATGGATGGGCAAACGAAGCCGATCGGCATGGGCGGTGCCGGCGGTACGATCAACACCCCCACTGTCTTCAACAGCAGCCTGAATTTTCGCCAATTCTGGGATGGTCGTGCCAACTCGCTTGAAGATCAAGTCGACGGCCCTGTCCATGACCCGAAAGAAATGGGCAGCACTTGGGCGGAAATTCTTGCCAAGCTGTCAAAAGACGCCGCTCTGAGCGCGCAATTCAAGAAACTTTATCCGACCGCCCTGCAAGCGAAGAACATTCAGGATGCGATCGCCACCTTCGAGCGCTCATTGATTACTCCCAATGCGCGCTTTGACAAGTATTTACGTGGCGACAAAAAGGCCTTGAACGCTGATGAACTCAAGGGCTATCAACTCTTCAAGAGTTACGGTTGCGTAGCGTGCCATCAAGGCGTGAACGTCGGCGGCAACATGTTTCAGACTTTCGGGGTAATGGCCGATTACTTCGGCAAACGCGGCAACCTGACGGCTGCCGATCTGGGCCGATACAACGTGACGAAAAATGAAGCCGACAAGCATGTTTTCAAAGTACCCAGTTTGCGCAATGTAGCGTTGACGGCGCCGTACTTCCATGATGGATCGGCAAAAAACCTGAATGAGGCAGTTGATGTGATGTTCAAGTACCAATTGGGTCGTGCGGCGACACCGGTGGACAAGGAGCTCATTATCAAGTTTCTCGGCACACTGACGGGCGAATACAAAGGCCAGCCGCTCGATCGCATCGAAAAGCCTGCGGCACACTAGCTTGCCGGTACGCTACGAAAGTGAACATATGAACAAGACGCGCATCACCTCCTTGCTCGCAGCGGCGGGGCTGGCTGCCATCCTGGCTTTTTTGATTGTCAAAACGCGCTTGATGGGCTTCGAAACCATTAACGAAATCGTCATTACCTTGCGCAACCTCAAGCAGGTCGATGCGGAATGGAATGTCCATGTGTTGCGATCGAAGACAGGAATCAATACCGACTTCGACCAAGTGGCCAGCCCTTTGCCGTTGATCGAGTCGCTTGAGAGCGCACTCCAGAACACGAGCAATGAATTTTGGCAAAGCCATGCTCAGAGCAACGCCCGGTTGTTGCCGATGCTGACGCACTACAAGGAAGTGATGGACAAGAAGATCTCAATGATCGAGAGCTTCAAATCCCAACACGCGATTGTGCGTAATTCCTCACTCTTCCTGCCCATTGCTGTCACAGAGCTAATCGACATGACACGCGCGAGCGATGCCAAGGCCGACCGCAAAGCACAGGTTGAAGCGTCGCTTAACACTCTGCTGATGAATACCCTCATTTATATCCAAACGCCGGAACAGGGACTGAAAGAAAAAATCGAAGAGGAAACGCGGGCGCTGCAACAACAATCCGCAGCGCTGCCCGCCGATGTGCAGGACCGTATTGCCGCGCTGGTGTCGCATGTTGGTGTGATTTTGATAAAGCAACAAACCGGCAACCGACTCCTTGCCGATTTGCTCGCGCTGCCTACCGCGGCAGCCATTGATGCATTAAGCGAAGCGCACGTCCAGGAGCATGAAAAGTTGCTGTTCGAACGGCAGAAATACAATCAGGCGCTGGTCGCCTACTCGATCTTCCTGCTGCTTCTGCTCGCTTACGTCGGCATGCGCTTATTCAAGAGCTATCAGGTTCTCAATACAACGAACTTGGCATTGAAAAAAAATAACGATGATCTGCTTGAGTCGCAAGTGCAACTAGTGCGAGCCAAAGAGCAGGCTGAAGCAGCCAGTCGAGCCAAAAGCGATTTTCTGGCCAACATGAGTCACGAAATTCGCACGCCGATGAACAGCGTCATTGGCATGGCGCATCTGGCCCTCAGAAGCAATCTCACCTCCAAGCAGCGCGACTACATCGAAAAAATCCTCAGTTCCGGCCGGCACCTGCTGGACCTCATCAACGACATTCTCGACTTCTCCAAGATTGAAGCCGGCATGCTCACGTTGGAAATGGCTGCATTCGATCTCGATCAGGTGATGCGCAATGTCGCCAGCCATGTGGAGGGAAAAGCCAAGGAAAAGGCGCTGAAATTCGGCATCGAAATGGAAGCCGGCGTCACGCGCCGGCTGCGAGGAGATGCGCTACGCTTAACCCAAGTGCTGCTCAATTTGAGCGACAATGCTGTCAAGTTCACCGCACGTGGTGCAGTCATTGTCCGCATCAAAACGCTGGAAGAAAGCGGCACCGCGGCCCGGCTGCGTTTTGAAGTCCAAGATAGCGGCATCGGCATAAGCCAGGAGCAGATTGCCGGCTTATTCCAGTCATTCCACCAAGCCGACGCATCCACCACACGCAACTATGGCGGCACGGGCCTTGGGCTTGCCATTAGCAAGCGCCTGGTCGAACAAATGCAAGGGGAGATCGGCATCGAAAGTCAGGCAGGCCAAGGGAGCACTTTCTGGTTCACCGTGCGCCTCGACAAGGATTTAACGCCGGCATTACCCCTACCCGCCATCGACCGGACCACCGCAACGGGAAACGAGACGCAAGCGGCCGCCCCCCATCAGCCGGCATTGGATGGCGCATGCATCCTTCTAGTCGAGGACAATGCATTCAATCAGCAAGTGGCCAGTGAATTTCTGAAGGATGCCGGCGCCAAGGTAAGCATCGCCGCGCACGGGCAAGAAGCGCTCGACCTGATGCGGCGCGAACGTTTTGACTGCGTGCTGATGGATGTCCAGATGCCGGTCATGGATGGGCTGGAAGCCACACGACGGATACGCGCCGACCCCGCCCTAGCGGACATCAAGGTGATTGCCATGACAGCGAACGCCAGCAACGAAGACCGGCAGCGTTGCCTGGCAGCCGGGATGGATCACTTCATCACGAAACCGATCTCGCCCGAGGGACTCTATCGCGCTCTGGCAAAGTATGTAACGCTGCGTCAGGAGGCCGCTTCCATCACAGCATCTGCCGTAACACGGCCTGCCGCAATGGCTGTCAACTCGGCGTCTCTGGCAAGCGACCCGCAGGTGATCGACCTTGGGGTATTGGCAAAAGCTTTCGAGAATAATCCCGAGAAGGTCCGCAAGTTTGCCTTCAGGTTTCTGGATAGCGCACAGCAAAGCATCGCTGAGATTGACGCTGCGCTGGCACGGGAAGACCTCCCTTTGCTGAAGGCACTAGGGCACCGCAACAAATCCAGTGCATCCTCGGTCGGCGCCTTGGGCTTGGCACGGCTGTGGCAAACCCTCGAACTGATGCAAGAAAACGGCAGTGTCGAGCAGGCGCGGGAGATTGTCTGCCAACTGCAACCATTGCTGGCGCAGATCGAAACCCACATTGCGGCTTCATTTGACCATCGTGACGGACCGATGCAGATTATTTCTTGAAGGTTACCCTCAACAAAACACCATAGCCAGCATGGCCGCGTCGTTAGCCAGCATGAGGGTAAGTGTAATGGACCATATCAAGGCATGCGCGGGAAGGGTGCGGATTGTGTGTTTAAGCATTGGTATGTTTTTTCGTCTGCACCATCCGGCGCAATGCATTGTGCTCTATCTATTGCGGGTTACGGCCCTTACCGAGTGCGCCTTATCGAGTTATGGCCTTGTGTGGGTGAATGTTGGGCTTCGCAAGCTCAGCGCCAACCTACGTGAGCCCAACTTACCGCGTTAGCAATCCAATTCAGAGCTATATACTCTAGACCGTACACGAGTCGTTACATCAAACAGACTTTTATACCAATACCCCCGCTCATCGTTTAGCCAAGCGAACTTTTTCCTCTCCGCAAAACGATAAAGAGGAGCTAGTGGTATTCCATAACGCCATAAAAGTGCTATTAATTCTTTTAACGCATCCTTAGTCAATAACTGCATTTCAATACCAATTATTAAATTTACTCCTACACCTTCAATATTTTTTATCGCTTTAATTTCTTTCAATCCTTGAAAGAAACGGCGTTCATCCCCCTGCGAGTAAAAACACCCCAAAGCAATTTCGATATCCATTTTTTATGGTCTTTCATTTTAGGGTTACTTAACGCCATAGGGTTACACACAATTTAGAAACATTTTACAAAAGGGACTTGTAAACTTT
>CBINHE010000050.1:0-30311 GCA_966250375.1 uncultured Oxalobacteraceae bacterium | reverse complement strand
ATAGGCGTTAACAGAGGCAAGCTATCGCGGGCAAGGCCCGCTCCTACAAAAAATGCTGCATAGAAATCACAATTAATTTTGCTCGGTTACTTAGATCTGTTGCTGCAGCACTTGAATGCCATTGAGCAAGATGCAAAATCTTGCTCATTAAAAGCAGGCAGATTCCGTCGCTTTGCAGCACCGCTGACGGATCAGGGCTTTAGCAGTGCGTTGATTTCCATCAGATCCTCTTCCTTCAACGATCCTGCAGCCGACTTGAGGCGCAGGCTATTCATCAAGGTGTCGTAACGCGCTTTCGATAGATCCCTGCGAGTGGAATACAGTTGTTGCTGCGCATTAAGCACATCGATGTTGATGCGCACGCCGACTTGATAGCCGAGGCGGTTCGCTTCCAGCGCGGACTGGCTGGATACTTCCGCCGCTTCCAGTGCCTTGACCTGCGCCAGACCGCTGTTCACGCCGAAAAAGGATTGCCGCGCGCTCTGCGCGGCAGTGCGGCGGATGTTCTCCAGATCGGCACGTGCTCTATCTTCAAGCGCAATCGCTTCGCGCACTCTGCTGTTGATTGCGAAACCGGAAAAAATCGGGATCGTCCACTGTACGCCAACGGTATTCGTATCGGACACGCCGCTGGACGACGCGAGGGTGGTGCGGCTCTGGTTGCTATGGGTGCGGCTCGCGACCAGATCCACCGTCGGTAAATGGCCGGCGCGATTTCTCTTGATCTCGCGCTGCGCGATTTCCAGAGCGAACTGTTGGCCGACCACGCCGTAGTTTTGCGTCTCGGCGCTATTTACCCACTGGTTGATTTGTGCCGGTTCCGGCGCATTCAGTTTTACGCCAGGGCGCAAGGTCGCCAGTTCCGCCGGCGGTTTGCCGATGATCTGTTGCAAGGCCGCGCGCCTGATGTCCAGATCGCTTTGTGCGGCGAACTCCTGGGCTACCGCAAGGTCGTAACGCGCCTGCGCTTCGTGAGTGTCGGTGATGGTCGTGGTACCCACTTCAAAGCTCCGTTTGGCCGCTGCAAGCTGTTCGGTAATCGCGATTTTTTGCGCCTGCACCGAAGCGAGTGCATCCTGCGACGTCAGCACATCGAAATAGGCTTGCGACGCACGCACGATCAAGTCTTGCTGTGCTTGCGCAAATTGCGCTTCGCTGGCCGCAACCGAAAGTTTGCCTTGTTGATACTCTTCCCAGTTGGCCCAGCGCAGCAACGGTTGCGACAACGATACCGTGTAGCCGTTGCTATTGGTGCGTGTATCCACCGTTACACCCGGCTGCGTCGAATCCGCGCCGTTGCGGCGGCTGGAGCTGCCGGACACGGCAACGGTGGGCAGCAGTCCGGCGCGGCCTTGCGTTACTCTTTCCTGTCCTGCCGCCAATGTCGCGCGCGCACTGGCGTACTGCGCATCATTGGCGAGTGCTTCCTTGTACACCTGCATCAAGTCGATCGCTTGCACATTCAGCGACACAAAGGCGCTGGCGATGAGCACAGCAATAAGGGAAGGGCGCATTGGCTTCTCCGGTGGAGTCGGGTAAACGAATCGGTTAATAAATTGGTTAATAAAAAGCGCTCAGTAAGTCGGCATCGAGCTGTCGACTTGCAGCGCCCAGGCATGAACGCCGCCGGTCAGATTGGTGATCTGGGTAAAGCCGTTGCGTTCCAAAAATGCCCCGACTTGCGCGCTGCGTGCGCCGTGATGGCAGATGCAGACGATCGGTGCATCGGCATCGAGTTCAGCGGCCCGGCCCGGGATCGTATTCATCGGCATTAGCGTGGCACCTTCGATATGGCAGGTCTGGTATTCCCACGGCTCGCGGACGTCGAGCAATACCGGCTTGGCACGCGATGCGTCGGCGATCCAGTCGGACAGGGCCGGGGCGGTGATATGTTGCATGCAAATCCTCAGAATTTGAAATGTGATGGCGTCAATGCATTACGCAAGGGTTTGACGCTGGTTTCGAACAGCTTGGTCGTGTTGTAAGCCACATCCGAGACGCGAGTAATGATTTCAGCGCTCATCACCGGCGCTGCGCCAATAATCGCCAGAATGCGTCCCCCGATCTTGATCTGTTGCAAGAATGCATCCGGCAGCACCGGCAGTGAACCGGAGATCACGATGACGTCATACGGTGCACCATTGTTGCCGGTGCCAACCCAGCCTTGCGCGCCGTCGCCCAGCACGACGCGGGCATTGGTGATGCCGGAATCGGCCAGGTTTTTTCCAGCCAATGCCTTGAGTTCAGGCGCAATCTCGACTGTAGTGACATGGCGTGCCTTGTGTGCCAAAAGCGCTGCCATGTAACCGGAACCGGCGCCGATTTCCAGCACGTTCTCGTGTTTCTTGACGGCGGCTTCCTGCAGGATGCGCGCTTCCATTTTTGGCGTCAGCATGTTTTCGCCGCATGGCAGCGGGATTTCGGTATCCATGAATGCCAGGCTCTTGTATGCCGCAGGCACGAATGCCTCGCGTTTGACGACAATTAACAGGTCGAGCACATCCTGGTCCAGCACGTCCCAAGTACGGATCTGCTGTTCGATCATGTTGAAACGGGCTTGTTCGATATTCATGTCAGTGTTCACTTGATGGCAAAAATTGGGAAAGCGTCATTTTATCGTTGAATCAGCGTACGGATGTGAGCGTCATCGTCCAGCAATGCGAAATTGCGAAGCCTTGACAACAGGCTATTTCGGCCTGCAGCCAAATTGCGACAGTCTGCCGAACCAAGGGTGCAGATATTCAAAAATACGGGAGAGAAATCAATCGGCGCAGGCATCGCTTGATCCACTCAAATAGCATCGTCATGTTTTGTTTGCGGCGCTAATACCGCGCTCGCGCCATGGCTGACGACTGCGGGCCGGCGTTTGCGCTTGAGCCACGCGGTGAAGTCATCCAGGTAGGTGTAGATCACCGGCACTACCACCAGCGTCAGCAACGAGGACGTGATGATGCCGCCGATGACCGCTTGACCCATGGGCGCGCGTTGCTCCGACCCTTCGGCCATGCCGAATGCCAAAGGCGCCATGCCGAATACCATCGCCAGCGTCGTCATCAGGATCGGCCGCAGCCGCACATGCGCGGCTTCCAGCAAGGCCTCGGCGCGCTGCGCGCCTGCCTTGCGCGCCTGGTTCGCGAAATCAACCAGCAAAATCGCATTTTTCGTCACCAATCCCATCAGCATGATGAAGCCGATGATCGAGAACAGATTCAAGGTCGAGCGGAAGAACATCAATGACAGGAAAACGCCGATCAAGGTCAACGGCAAGGCCGACATGATCGCGATCGGTTGCAGGAAGCTGGCGAATTGCGACGCCAGAATCATGTAGATGAAAACGATCGCAAGCAGGAGTGCCGACAATGCATAGCCGGCCGATTCCTGCATGTCCTTGGCTGAACCGCCGATCTGATAGCGATAGCCCGGTTGCCAGTGCATGCTGTCCAGCGCTTTTTTCACGTCGGCATTGACTTGGCCCGCAGAGCGGCCGACCACATTGGCCGACAGCTCGACCTCGCGATTCAAATCGCGCCGGTTGATCTGGTTGGCGCCGGTCGATGGCGTGATGCTGGTGACTTGGCGCAGCGGCACCATTTTCGGCGAACCGTCGGCGTTGCTCTGGGTGCTGGTCAGCATCAGGCGCGACAAGTCTTCTGCATTGTCGCGATCCGACGGGGACAGGCGCACACTGACATCATAGTTCTCGTCATCCGGGGCGCGCCAGGTGCTGGCGGCTTCGCCTGCCAGCAATGGACGCAACGCGCCGCCGATTTGCGCGACACCGATGCCGAGATCGGCCGCGATATCGCGCTTCGGTACGACCGAGATGGTCGGTTTTTCCGCTTTCAAGCTGGAGTCGAGATCGACTATGCCCGGAATTGCGCGCATCTTGCTTTGCGCCTCTTCGGAAAATTTCGCCAGTTGTTTCAAATCGGTGCCGAGCAAACTCAGGCGAACCTGCTTGTTTTCGCCGCCCACCCCATCGAGCGCACCGATGTGGGTGACGGTGATGCCGGCGATTTGCGACAGGCGTTCGCGCAGCGGAATGCTCATTTGCGCTGAGCTGCGCTTGCGCTGGTCGCGCGGCGTCAGACGCACGAACGTGGTGGCGTAGCTCTTGCCTTGCGCAGTGCCGGTGTTGACCGTGGTGTACAGGTCGCGCACTTCCGGAAATTCGCGCAGCACGCTTTCTACCTGACGTGCCTTGCTCTCGGTAAATTCAATCGATGAGCCAACTGGCGTGTAATAGGTGACGCCGGTTTGGGAATAGTCGGCCTGCGGCACGAATTCGCTGCCGACCAGGCCGGACATCGGGAGCGCAAATCCGCCGAAAAAGGTGGCCGCCGCAATCGCCAGCGTCAGTACGCGATGCTGCAACGACCACTTCAACAGTACCTGATAAGTTGCCGACAGCCATTGCACCAGGGACTCGAACCATGCCAGCACGCGGCCGATGGTATTCGCGTAAATGCCCTTGCGTGGTCCCTGCGGGCCATGGGCGGCAGGATCGGGCCAGACCGCCGACAGCATCGGGTCGAGCGTGAACGACACGAACATCGAGATCAGCACGGCGGCAGTGACCGTGATGCCGAATTGATGGAAGAAGCGTCCGATGATGCCGCCCATGAAGCCGACCGGCAGGAATACCGCAACGATTGAAAATGTGGTCGCCATGACCGCCAGGCCGATTTCGGCGGTGCCTTCCAGCGCTGCGGTTTTGTGATCCTTGAACTTGCCGTTCACCTTCATGCCGGCATGGCGCACGATGTTTTCGCGTACCACGATTGCATCGTCGATCAGCAAACCAACGCACAGCGACAACGCCATCAGCGTGATCATGTTGATTGTGAAACCGAACATGTCCATGAACAGGAACGTGCCGATCAATGCAACCGGCAGGGTCAAGCCGGTGATGACGGTGGAGCGCCACGAGTTCAGGAACAGGAACACGATCAGGATGGTCAGCGCGGCGCCTTCAAGCAACGTCTGCCGCACGTTCTGGACGCCGACCCGGATCTGGCGCGAGCCGTCCTTGACCACTTCGATCTTGACGCCAGGATAGAGCACCTTCATGGTCGGTTGCAGGTCTTTCAGCGCCGCCACCAATCCGTCGGCCACGTCGATCGTGTTTTGCCCTTGCGCTTTCAGCACATCGAGCGCCAGCGTGCGCTGGCCGTTGTACAGCGCCAGCGTCTCTTGTTCTTCCTGGCCATCGACCACCGTCGCGATCTGCGACAACAGCACCGGCTGATCGCCGCGCCGGGCGACGATGATGCGGCCGAAATCCTCCGGATTCTGGATGCGGCCCTGGATTTGCACGAGTTTCTCATTCGCCAGCGAGCGGATCGCGCCGCTCGGCAATTCCTGATTCTCGTTGCGCACCGCGTTGATCACCTGATCGACACCGATGCCGAGCGCTTCCATCTCGTTGGGTTTTACATAGATATTGATCTCGCGCTTGATGCCGCCAACCAGGGTCACGGAACCGACGCCGCGCACGTTTTCCAGGCGTTTCTTGACGACTTGATCGGCAATCGTGGTCAGTTCGCGCAGATTGCGCTGTTTGGCGCCGGCTTCGTTAGTGACGGCGATCGAGAAGATCGGCTGGTCGGCCGGATCGTAGCGCGTCACGCGCGGCTCCTTGACTTCCTTGCGGAATGCCGATTTGATCAGCGCGACTTTTTCACGCACGTCTTGCGCGGCTTGCGCCGGATCGACGGTCAGCACGAACTCAATGATCACCACCGACGAGCCTTCGTAGGAGCGTGACGTCAGGCTATTGATGCCGTTGATAGTGTTGACTGCTTCTTCCACCTTGCGCGTGACGTCCGATTCGACCGTTTCGGGCGATGCGCCCGGATAGTCAGTTTGCACCACTACCACCGGGAAAGTTACGTCCGGAAATTGATCGACGCGCATGCGCTGGTAAGAGAACAGGCCCAACACGACAAAAGCGAGCATCATCATGGTCGCAAGGACAGGGTTGCCGATACTGATGCGGGTGAACCACATAGCTCAATCTTTCATCTGGTGTTGTTATGCAGTTTCGCTGCTATTGGGCTGCTGTCTGGTTCGCTGTTTTCGCAAACTTGACCAAGGTGCCAGCGACCAGGTTGCCGAGATTGCTCTTGATGATGTGGGCGCCATCGCTCAATCCGCTGACAACTTCGACCGCGGCGCCTTCGTCACCATTGCCGCGGATGCCGAGTGTCACCGGTTTCTGTTCCAGTTTGCCGTTTTCGATGGCATACACGGTGGTGTTGCCGGCGTTGATTTGTACCGCCGATTGCGGCACGGTCAGCACGTCTGATTTTTTCGCCAACGTCAACTGTGCCTCGCCAAACATGCCGACTCGCAGCGCGCCTTGCGGATTGTCGACCTCGATATACACCAGGATCGAGCGTGAACCGGCCTGTATCGATGGGTTGATGCGCGCGACCTTGCCGACCAGCGGCATGGATATACCTTCTACCTTCATTTGTACTTCCTGGCCCGGCTTGATGTGCATGATGTCGGTGGTCGGCACCGCCGCTTCCATTTCCATTTGGTGTAAATCGACCACGTCCAGCAAGCGGTTGTCGGGCGATACTTTTTCACCGGGCTGGATTGTGCGGCTGCTGACTAAACCCGAGATCGGCGCGCGGATTACCGTGTCGCCCAGCGATTTTTTCGCAACATCGAGCGCGCCTTTGGCCGACTCGACATTCGCCAGCGCAATCCGATACTGGCTTTCTGCATTATCGAATGCGTTTTGCGAGATGAACCCTTTTGCCAGCAAGGCCTTGTTGTTGTCGCGGGCCTTGGTGGCGATGTCGAGTTGGCCGCGAGCCGCCGCCAATGCACCTTTTGCCTGGTCCTGGCGCGCCTGGTATTCGGATGCGTCCATCTTGATCAGTACCTGGCCTGCCTCGACGCTTTCGCCTTCGCGCACCAGTACCTCGCGCACTTCGCCTGCGACTTTGGCCTTGACGGTTGCCTGATTAATTGCGTGCAATGAACCGGACGCGCTCAGTATTTGCCGCAAGTCATGCGGTTTTACCTCCGTAATGTCGCTTGGCAGGAATTCGAGGGTGGGAGGAGCACTTGCAAGAGCACTTGCGGCCGCCGCTTGTGGTGGTTTTTGATTGCGATCCTTCAATGCTGCAGCGCCGACACCTGCGGCTAATATTGCAGCAACAATAATGATCCAGAATGCACGGCGTTTAAACATGGTGTTTTTTGTTTAGTTTATTGAGTGGATATCTTGTCGTTCAGCAGGCCATGCAAGAGCAAATCAAAATAACATTGCAGGTATTCTCGTGGCGAAATCGGTTCCATTTGGCAAGCACTGAAGGAGTGCTTCCACATTGTCAGCATGAGCATCGGCGCGACCACGACATTCGTTACTTGGGATGTATCGACCTTGCGGAATTCGCCGCAAGCAATGCCGCGTTCAAGCATGCGGATAATCATTGCATTGGCGCGTGAGATGACTTCTTCATGGTAAAACTTCGCAACTTCAGGGAAATTGCCGGATTCCGCCATCATTAACTTGGTAATGCCAGACAATTTGGTATTGCCGATACGTTCCCACCAGCCCATCATGATTTTCTGAAACAGGTCGGCGCTCGAGCCTTCAAACTGGCTGGCGGTTTCCTCCGCTTCCCCGAGCGCAGGAAGCACGTTTTCCCGCACCACTGCCTTGAACAACTCTTCCTTGTTGGCAAAATACAAATAAAGTGTGCCTTTGGAAACGCCGGCCTGGGCAGCCACATCCTCCAGGCGCGTCGCGGCATAGCCGCGCTCCACGAACAAGTCGAGTGCGGCAGCCAGCAATTCTTGCGGACGGGCGTCCTTGCGGCGCGTCCAACGGGGCTTGCTTTTAAACGAACAAGGCATAAATAGGGAAAAGCTCAGTAAATTACTAGCGAGTCAGTAATATAGGTTGCTATCCTCATATCGTCAAGGCTGCCGGCAAGGCTTTACAAAGCGTTCATAAAGCTTGCGGTAAATGCCAGTAAAATCTCCACATTCTTCATTTTCTGTCGATTTTATGATCTGGTTACGCAAGCGTGGAGTGTGGATAGTCGCAGTGCTTGCCATTGTGGCACTCGGAACAGGGTTGAAATTCTGGTCGCAGAAAAACGTGGCGCCGGAATACAAGACAACGAAAATCGAAAAAGGAACGCTAACCGCCAGCGTTTCAGCCTCCGGCACGCTTAGCGCGGTGGTATCGGTGCAGGTCGGTTCGCAAGTTTCCGGCCAATTGAAAGAAATCCTGGTCGATTTCAACAGTGAAGTGAAACAGGGCCAATTGATTGCGCGCATTGATCCGGAAACCTTCGAATACAAGGTGCAGCAAGCGCAGGCGGACGTCGATGCCGCCAGTTCGCAAGTATTGACGCAACAGGCCAATATCAATGCGCAACGCGCGGAAGTAGCACGCATTGATGTCACCACGGAAGATGCGAAGCGCGACCTGGATCGCAAGCAGCAACTCCTGGAAAAAGGCTTCATCTCCTCGGCCGACCGCGACAAGGCGCTGGCGACTTATCGTGCGCTGGTGGAACAATCCAAAACCAGCAGGGCGCAAGTTGCCGTTGCCGAAGCCAATGCGCGCAATGCCGCAGCCGTCGTGAAGCAGCGCGAAGCAGCCTTGGCACAAGCCAGGATCGACCTTGAGCGTACCGCGATCAAAGCGCCGGTCAATGGCGTCGTGATCAAGCGTAGCGTCGAAAAAGGGCAAACCGTCGCGGCCAGTCTGCAGGCGCCGGAACTGTTCATCATTGCGGAAAATCTGACCGATATGCAAGTTGATACAGCGATTGATGAATCGGAAATCGGGCGTATCCGGGTCGGACAGAAAGCAAGCTTCACCGTTGATGCATTTCCAAACAGGACCTTCGAGGGTGCGGTCACGCAAATCCGCAAAGCCGCGCAAACGGTATCGAACGTCGTGACCTACATGGTTGAAGTCAGCGCCGCTAATCCGAACAAGGAATTGTTGCCCGGCATGACTGCCAATGTACGGATCGTGGTCGACAGCCGCAACGACGTGCTGAAAGTCGCCAACGCGGCATTGCGCTTCAGGCCGGCCAGCCCTGACCGCGACAAGCCGGTCGTTTCGGCCCATGCCGCCGCCGGCCAGCAGCGGGCGTTGCGCGAGCGGCTCGAAAAGGAGTTGCAGCTCACTGATAACCAGAAGACCAGGCTGGATGCGATTTTTGCCGGCATGCGTGAAAAATCCATGGCATCGAGAGATGCGCCGGAAGGCGAGCGGCAGAAACTCACGGAGCGCAATCGTAGCGAAATGCGCGCGCAGATCAGTGAGATGCTGACGCCCGAGCAAAAGAATAAATATGAAGAGATCATGGCCGACAGCGGCGAACGTCGCGGCGGCGCAACCGGCGGCGCGCGCACGCGCATTTACACGCTTGATGAAAACAAACAGCCGAAAGCATTGAACGTGCGGCTCGGCTTGAATGACGGCACAGCCACCGAAGTGATTTCGCCGGACGTGAAGGAAGGCATGGAAATCATCACCGGCACTGCGCAAAGCCGCACACCTAAATCCCAATCGTCAGCCGGCCCAAGGATGTTCTAAAGAAATTCATGGCTCATTTGATCGAAACGCACGAACTTGCCAAAGACTATGTGATGGGCGGCAACCATCTGCTGGCACTAAACAAGGTATCGATCTCGATCGATGAAGGCGAGTTCGTCGCCATCATGGGCGCCTCCGGTTCCGGCAAGTCGACCTTCATGAATTTGCTGGGTTGTCTCGATTCGCCGACCTCGGGCGAATACATACTGGCCGGTGATAATGTATCGGCCCTGTCCGGCGACGCACTGGCGGCGATTCGCAACAAGCGGCTCGGCTTCGTATTCCAGCAATTCAACCTGCTGCCGCGCACATCGGCGCTCGACAATGTGGAATTGCCCTTGTTGTATGCCGGCATGCCGGCGCCGGAACGCAAGGCGCGTGCGATGCAAAAACTGACCGAAGTCGGTCTCGGTGGGCGCACTGATCACCATCCGTCGCAACTATCGGGCGGCCAGCAACAGCGGGTTGCGATTGCGCGCGCGCTGGTCAACAATCCTTCACTGATTCTGGCCGACGAACCAACCGGTGCGCTCGATTCGCGCACCAGTATTGAAATCATGGTACTGCTGCAAAAGTTGAATCAACAGGGAATGACGATCGTGATGGTGACCCACGAGCACGATATCGCCGCATTCGCCACGCGCATCATTACCTTCCGTGACGGCAAGGTAATGAGCGATACGCGCAACACGCCGCACGATGCGCAGGCCGAACTGGCGGCACTGGAACCGGCGGGAACATGAATCTGCTCGCGACATTGCGCGTGGCGCTCAATGCACTGTGGGTCAACAAGCTGCGCTCGGCCCTGACCATGCTGGGCATCATCATCGGCGTCGCGGCGGTCATTACAATGATTGCGGTTGGCACCGGCGCCCAGACCAGAGTGGAAGAACAAATCAAAAGTCTCGGTTCCAACCTGATGATCATCATTCCGGGCTCCACCACTGCCTCGGGTGTGCGGCTGGGTGCCGGCGCCAATCAAAATTTGACCGAAGACGACGCAAGCGCGATTGCAAAAGAAATTCCCGAGGTGCAGGTTGCGGCGGCATCGAATCGCGG
This sequence comes from uncultured Oxalobacteraceae bacterium, assembly GCA_966250375.1. Lineage (GTDB taxonomy): Bacteria > Pseudomonadota > Gammaproteobacteria > Burkholderiales > Burkholderiaceae_D > CAMLDH01. The sequence continues at coordinate 19,672 of CBINHE010000050.1, read as the reverse complement.
CACTGGCCAGGTGATTGCCAGCAATAACAACTGGGCGACCCAGATTTACGGCGTGACGCCCGATTATTTCGAAGCGCGCGAATGGCCGCTGGCGGCGGGACGCATGTTCGAAGCGCTGGAACTGAGCGGCTCATCCAAGGTCGCCATCATCGGACAGACCGTCGCCAGGCAACTGTTCGGCGATATGGATCCAACGGATCAAACGATACGCATCAAGAACGTCCCGTTCGTCATTATCGGTGTGCTCGACCGAAAAGGGCAGAGCATGCTGGGGCAGGATCAGGATGATGTGATCATGGTGCCGCTATCGACTGCGCGCAATCGTTTGTTCGGCAACGCACGAGGCAAGTTGCGGCGGATTGGCACGATCCAGGTCAAGGTGCGCGAGGGGGCGAACATGAACGATGCGGAAGATAAAATCCGCGAACTGCTGCGCCAGCGCCAACGCACGCAGCAGGGGCAGGACGATGCCTTCACCATCCGCAACCTGACCGAAATGCTGCAAGCGCAGGAAACCTCGTCGCGCGTGATGACGCTGTTGCTTGCTGCGGTGGCATCGGTGTCGCTGCTGGTTGGCGGCATCGGCATCATGAACATCATGCTGGTGTCGGTCACCGAGCGCACGCGCGAAATCGGCCTGCGCATGGCGGTCGGCGCCAGGAGCAAGGACATCCTGACCCAGTTTCTGGTAGAAGCGCTCACCTTGTCGTTGATCGGCGGTTTTCTGGGTATCGTGCTGGGTATGGTCGGCTCATATGCGATCGGCGAATTCGCCGGATGGGCGACGCGCTTGTCGCTCGAGTCGATCATGCTGGCCGTCGGGTTTTCGGCGGGGATCGGGATTTTTTTCGGCTTTTATCCGGCGCACAAGGCCTCGAAATTGTTGCCGATTCAGGCCTTGCGTTATGAATGAGCTGGCGCAGACACAATCATGCCGGCCCGGCTGCGGCGCATGTTGTATCGCGCCGTCGATTTCATCGGCGATTCCCGGTATGCCTGATGGCAAGCCGGCCGGAGTGCGTTGCATTCAACTGGATGAACAGAATTGTTGCAAAATTTTCGGCCGCCCCGAACGTCCGTTGGTTTGCGGCAGTCTAAAACCTTCCAATGAAATGTGCGGCGCGACGCGCGATGATGCTCTTCAATATTTAATACGCCTTGATCGTTTAACCTCTGCCTAGAGCGGTTTGCGTGTCAGTGTGAGGGTAGCGAAGCGGTCTGCCGTGTTGATCGGAGGTGAGTGCAAGGGGGGAGCAGGGGTTTCGCATCGCATGCGATGCGCCTGCGTAACGGCAATGGCTTGCAAGCCATTGCGCGCCCTGCAAGGGCCGAGCACAGACAGGGTGGTTCCCTGTCGAGCATCGGCAACGCTGCAATCGCCTTCAAGCAACGCGGCAGAACCCTCACACTGACACGCAAACCGCTCTAATGTCCCGGGTCCGAATCAAGCGCGTTACTTATAAGGGAAAAAATGAAATCAAGGCTGACGGCACTATTCGCAATGGCAATCGTGTTTTTAATGACCGCATGTGCCGGGCTGCTGGGTCCGCGTGAAGTAGAACTGCCGTTATATAAATTGCAGGAAGCGATGGACCGCAAATTCCCCTTCAGTAATCGCTATCTGGAAATTTTCGATATCAGCGTCAGCAATCCCAAGATCGCCCTGCAACCCGGTACCAATCGCATTGTGACCAGTCTGGAGACCGTGATTGCGCCGTCTTTGTTGAACAACAAGGCATGGACCGGCAGCATGGAATTGTCGGGTGTGCTGCGTTTGGATCCGGCAAAAAACGCCATTATGCTGGCCGAACCGCGCGTGGATAAATTCCTGCTGAACGGCGTCGATGCGCGCTATGCCAAGCAGTTTGCGCAAATCGGTACCTTGCTGATAGAGCAAATCCTGAAAAACACGCCGCTGTACACCTTTCAGCCGGAAGATTTCAAATACGCCGGCACTCGCTTCATGCCGACCACAATCACGACCAAATCGAACAGTCTCGTGGTAACCTTTGAGCCTGCAAAATAGCTGGTACCAATCCCGACACCTACATTCAAACCCGCGCGGCATCGTCGCCAGCGGGTTTTTCATTGATTTCTTCCAATTACCATTTTTTAAAGCATGGATCTCTTTCTCGCATTAAAAGCACTCATCATGGGCATCGTCGAAGGCCTGACGGAATTTCTGCCGATTTCCTCCACGGGACATTTGATTCTGGCCGGCAGCTTGCTCAATTTCACCGGCGAGAAAATCAAGGTATTCGAAATCGCGATTCAGGCTGGGGCGATGCTGGCGGTGTGCTGGGAATATCGGGCAAGAATCAGTACGGTATTGGCCGGCCTCGTGAGCGATGCCAAAGCACAAAAATTCGTCATCAATCTGGTGGTGGCGTTCTTGCCGGCGGCGGCCTTGGGCTTTTTATTCAACAAGAGCATCAAAGCCGCATTATTTTATCCAGTACCGGTAGCGCTCGCGTTTATCGTCGGTGGCCTGATTATTTTATGGGTGGAGCGGCGTCATAAACGCAATCCGGTCGCGATTCGCGTCGAATCGGTGGATACCATGACAACGCTTGATGCGTTCAAGGTCGGTTGCGCCCAGGCGTTCGCGCTGGTGCCAGGCACCAGCCGCTCCGGCGCCACCATTATCGGCGGCATGCTGTTCGGATTGTCTCGCAAAGCTGCCACCGAGTTTTCATTTTTCCTGGCGATCCCGACGCTGTTTTCCGCAACGGTGTATTCGCTCTACAAAGAGCGCGCGCTGCTCTCTGCCGCCGATATCCCGCTATTCGGCATTGGCGCCATCGCTGCCTTTGCTTCTGCATTCCTGTGCGTGCGCTGGCTGTTGCGCTATATCAGCTCGCATGATTTCAGTGTATTTGCGTGGTATCGCATTGTGTTCGGTGTCGCCGTGCTCGCCAGTTTTTATACTGGCGTGGTCGTATGGGCGGATTAGAATAGCGAGATGTCTGAACAACCTGGCAGCGCGCAGGCGCTGCATATTCTCCAAACCGTTTTCGGTTATCCATCCTTTCGCGGCCAGCAGGCCGCGATTGTGGAGCATGTCGCCGGCGGCGGCGATGCGCTGGTATTGATGCCGACCGGCGGCGGCAAATCCTTGTGTTATCAAATACCTTCCATGCTGCGCGATGGCGTCGGCGTCGTGGTATCGCCGTTGATCGCGTTGATGCAAGATCAGGTCGATGCGCTGGCCGAGGTCGGCGTGCGCGCCGCCTTCCTCAATTCGACGCAATCATTTGACGAAGCGAAGCGCATTGAACGCCGCGTGCGCAACGGCGACCTGGATTTGGTATATGTCGCGCCTGAACGCCTGATGACACCGCGCTGCCTGGATTTGCTGGAGTCATCCAGGATCGCATTGTTCGCCATCGACGAGGCGCATTGCGTATCGCAATGGGGGCATGATTTCCGACCAGAATATATCAAGCTGTCAGTGTTGCACGAGCGCTTCCCCGCAGTGCCGCGTATCGCACTGACGGCGACCGCCGACCCGCAGACGCGCGCGGAAATTACGCGCCGGCTGCAACTCGGTGATGCGATGCAATTCGTGTCATCGTTCGACCGGCCCAACATTCATTATCAGATTGTCGAAAAAGCGAACGCCCGCAAACAGTTGCTCGATTTTATCGAGAGCGAACACGCGGGCGATGCTGGCATCGTCTATTGCTTGTCGCGCAAAAAGGTGGAAGAAACGGCGGAGTTTCTCAATGCCAGCGGCGTCGTCGCGCTGCCGTATCACGCCGGTATGGACATCGCGACCCGCACCAGGAATCAGGCGCGTTTTCTGCGTGAGGAATCGATCGTGATGGTCGCCACTATCGCATTCGGCATGGGCATCGACAAACCGGATGTGCGCTTTGTTGCGCACCTCGACCTGCCGAAAAGCATCGAAGGTTATTACCAGGAAACCGGGCGCGCCGGACGTGATGGTTTACCGGCCAATGCATGGATGGCATACGGCTTGCAGGATGTGGTACAGCAGCGCCGCATGATCGATGAATCGGAAGCGGACGAAACATTCAAACGGGTACAAGGCGCCAAGCTCGATGCGATGCTCGGCCTGTGCGAAACCCTCAATTGCCGCCGCATGCGGCTATTGGAATATTTTGGCCAGCCGGCCGCGCCCTGCGGCAATTGCGATACCTGCCTGACTCCGCCGGTATCGTTCGATGGCACGGTGCCGATTCAAAAGCTATTGTCGACGATATACCGAGTCGAGCAACACTTCGGCGCTGGTCATGTGATCGACGTGGTGCGTGGCGTCGACTCGGACAAGGTCAAGCAATGGCGTCATGACCAGGTATCGACCTTCGGCATTGGTGCTGAACAAAGCGAGGCGGAATGGCGCGCGATTTTGCGGCAAGCAATTGCATTGGGACTGGTTGTTGTCGATCACGATGGATACAACGCGTTGAAATTGACGGCTGCGGCGCGCCCGGTATTGCGCGGCGAACAGAAGGTGCAGTTGCGGCAATACCAGAAGCCGCTTAAACCAAAGCGCCAGACTACCAAGCCGAAGGGGTATGTGGAAAGCGATTTGTCAGGCGCCGAGCAGGCGATCTTCGACAAGTTGCGCTGGTGGCGAGTCGAGACGGCGCGCAAGCATAACGTGCCGGCTTACGTGATTTTCCACGACGCGACAATGCGTGAAATTGCGAAAGCGAAGCCGGGGTCATTGAACGACCTGCGCAATATTTCCGGCGTGGGCGAGAAGAAGCTGGAGACGTATGGTGAAGAGATTGTGTCGCTGATTGCGGAAATGATCTGAAGCGATAAAACTGACGTTGCGCCCAGAGCTTTCTTTTCCCGCAGGCGGAAGAAGGGAACGTGCGCAACGTCAAATAGTATTTACCGCTTCATAAACACCAAATCCCACACCCCATGCCCAAGCCGTAATCCGCGATTTTCGAACTTGGTCACCGGCCGGTAATCCGGCCGGGGCGCATAAGTGTCAGCGGTATTGCGCAATGTGGGTTCCGCACTCAACACTTCCAGCATCTGCTCCGCATATTCCTGCCAGTCGGTTGCGCAATGCAGATAGCCGCCCGGCGCAATACGCGACGCCAGCAGACTCACGAACGGCGCCTGAATCAGCCGCCGCTTGTTGTGCCGCGCCTTGTGCCACGGATCGGGAAAGAACACATGCGCACCGGCCAATGACGCCGGCGCAATCATGTTGGTAATGACTTCAAACGCATCATGCTGAATCAGTCGCAAATTCGTGAGTCTCTGTTCGCCGATCAGCTTCAATAGACTGCCGACGCCGGGCGTATGTACTTCGACACCGAAGAAATTCTTCTCAGGCATGCCTGCCGCAATCTTCGCCGTCGTCTCGCCCATGCCAAAACCGATTTCGAGAATTGTTGGCGCGTTGTGGCCGAACGCTTGCGCAAAGTCGAGCGGCGTCTTGGCGTAAGGAATGCAAAACTGCGGTCCCAAGGTTTCGATCGCTTTTCCCTGTGCAATCGACAAGCGTCCCGCCCGCGTGACGAAGCTGCGGATACGGTGTTCTGTTGGGTCATAAAACAGGTGTTTGGACTCGTCGGCGGGTTTGTTGTCAGGCATGCTGGAATACTCGTTGTAGATGCTGCGTATTATGTGTTTTTACGCATTGGCAATAAAAAAGCACCGGAGAGACGGTGCCTTGAGGGTGACCTGGAGCGGGTGAAGGGGATCGAACCCTCGTCTAGAGCTTGGGAAGCTTTCGTTCTACCATTGAACTACACCCGCGTTTTTCCATTCTACGCGGGTTTGATCTTGATTGGCAAACTTGCTGATTGGCAGCTATGACGAAAATGGCAGACCTGCTTTTTCCTAAATGTAGTGGCTTCGGAGATATAAAAAACGATCGAATCTGTCTGAGGTTCTTTGCTATTTCTCAAGCTTTTACAGATATTAATCACCGCAACCATGAAGGATTTTCAACAGCTCATTAGTGCTGCTTCGCTTTTCGCAAGTTCTCCCAATTTTTTCAGTCCTTCTTGTTCTTTGGTTTGAGACATCAACGCACAATTGATACGCATAGATTGTCTGTGATTGCTTATGTTTGAAAACAGGATGCCTGGAGCGAAGGCAATGTTATATCTTTCCAAGGCAATGAGCAGTAACAAGTCTGTATTAAGTTTTTCTGGGAGGGTAAGCCATAAAAGATAACCACCTTTTGGCAAGCTGACATGAGTGTTTTTGGGGAAATGTGATTGTATGATTTTTACAGCCAACAAGACATTTTCTCGGCAGATGCTGCGTAATTTTTTTAGATACAAGCTATAGCTTTGTTTCATAAATTCGGCCAAGACCAATTGAGGCATTGTTGAGCAAGAAATAGCGGTCGAATGTTGGAGTGTTTTTATTTGTTCATGCCATTTCCCGCCTGATACAAAGCCGACTCTTAAACCTGGTGCAATGAGTTTAGATAAGGAGCTGCATAAAATAACATTTCCTCTTTTATCAAGCGCTTTTAGCGGAGCAAAATGACCCCTCTCATTATTATGGTGGTGCAATTCGCCGAAAGTATCATCTTCAATAATGGCAATATTATGCTCAGTGCAAATATCCAGTAGTTCTGCTCGTACTTCTTGAGGGATGGATAGTCCTGTTGGATTGTGATAATTCGCTTGTAATAAGCAGGCACGTATAACGTGTCCGCTTCTTTTTGCATGATCAATGGCAGAGCGTAAATCTTCAGGCTGCAAGCCACTGGTTATGTTTATGGGAAGTTCAACCGCATTTAACTGCAACGTATCTAATATCTGTAAAAATCCAAAATATGTGGGGGCTTCTATGAGCACCCAATCACCTGCTTGAGTGGTTGCTTGTAACGCAAGAATCAAGGCGGGTGTTGCGCCTTGCGTAATTAGTATTTCTTCGGGGTGTATCAGACAGCTGGCTTTTACATACTGAGTGGATACTTGGTTGCGTAATTGAACTGAACCTACTCCAAAAGCATATTCAGTGAAAATAGATGGGTTATGCCGAGCCAGCCGATTATGAATCGTTTGGAGCTTTAATGTTGGATAAAACTCTGGCGATCCTGTTGCCAAGTCCATACGCACTTGCCCTCGGCTATTAACCATTTCTGCCCAAGTACGAATACTGTTCGCTCGATTCTTAATATGTTCATTCACGCAAAAAAAGGGCTTCGCGGCGCTTTTTGTATGAAGCGCTGAATTTTTAAAAGGCAGTTTGTGCTTTATAAAAAAACCGTGTTTTGGATAGGCTTGTAACAACCCAAGATCTTCTAAAGATTGAAGAATTTTGTTCGCAGAATTGGTGCTGATTTGATATTTTTCGGCCAATTCACGAACTGAAAAAAACTTTTGCTTGGGGCTGTAATAGCATTCTTCGATGTGGTGACGTAGTTCTGATGTGATTTTTATGATTTTTGACATGAAAAATAATCTGTATTAAAAAAACAGCTATTCTCTGTAACTTTTAATAACTCTTTACCTCGATTAAAGTTCGGCCTCAATTAGTAGAAATGAGGTAGAGAATGCAACAACTTGCGTTAAAACATAAACAAATTAATGGTTTAAGTGAGGTGTCGCTTACACAGAGCGAATCACTTGCGGTAAAAAAACTTCTTGAAAATGGGCCGTTATCAGATAAAGAGCTCTTCGAGGAATATTCTTATTTGTCAGAGATTGTCAAGCCTGCTTTGTCAGAAAATCTGGTTAAGGTTCTAAGTGATTTTAAAAGTAGTGACAGCGTTGCTTTGCTTATCAAAGGTTTGCCCATAGATGACTTGATTGTTTCCACACCTAAAACAGGATATTTGCCTAATTGGGCTACACCCATAGCAGTTCGCGTCCAGTTCTCTATATATGGCTTGTTGGGTTTATTGCCAGTTGTATATTCTGGAGAAAATAGAACCAAATTAGTGAGGCAAGTTGTCCCCGTTGCTTCTCAAGCAGCCAATGCCAGCTCTCATGGTTCAGAAACAACATTTGGTTACCATGTAGACAATCCTGATCTACCGCTTTTATCCGAGCCTGACTTAACCACATCGGGTTGCCCTGAATATCTATCTTTGTATGGTGTGCGTGGTGATGCCAATGTGCCGACAACGATCGTATCTTTAACTGAAGTTCTTGAATGTCTGACTTTGGATGATTTGGGCATCCTTCAAGGACCATTCTTCTCGATCCAACGCCCGGCCTCTTTTGACGGTGACCAAGCGGTAACCAAAGGCTTGCCAGTGTTGAGGTTTGATGAAGTCAATGGATGGTTGTGCCGATTAGATGTTGAAAATGTTAGTGCAGATATGGCATTTGCACAAGAAGCATTAGATCGGTTGGTTAGCCTTTTAAATACACAAAATTTTGATCAAGATTTGGTCCTTGATAAAGGGGATTTCTTGATTTTCAAAAACCAAAAGGTATTACACACCCGACGTGGATTTATCCCTAAATTTGATGGGAAGGATCGATGGCTGATGAGAATGTTTGGTTTGAATGGTTCTGAACGATTTATTCCAGTTTCTGACGATTTACCTTATGTCTGCAAGGTTTAGAAATTGTTTATATACGTATCAAGTTTGAGTAAATTTTTAATAATGTTTGCGAGACAATAATGGAGTTTTTAACTGGTTTTTGGGCTGAACATTGGCTTCTGGCAGTTGCACTGCTTTGTGTGGTTGCTTTTGTAGCAGGATTTGTCGATAGCATTGCTGGTGGTGGTGGCTTGTTTTTAGTACCTGGCTTTCTTTTAGTCGGATTGCCCCCTCAAGTGGCTTTGGGGCAAGAGAAGGTGGTCAGTACCTTGGGGACCATAGCAGCCATTCGTAATTTTTTCAAAGGCAGCAAAATGCGGATTGGCATTGCATTGGCTGGGATCCCTTTTGCCTTGATAGGTGCATATCTAGGATCTCGCTTGATTCTCTGGGTTTCGCAGGAAAGCGTTGCAAAAATCATCTTGTTTTTGATCCCTGTCGGCATTCTTATTTTTTTGCTGCCTAAAAATAAAGCAGTCAAGGAGCGCTCCTTAACCAACTTAACCTTGTATGCCCTTATACCTTTTGTATGTTTGGTTGTGGGATTTTATGATGGTTTCTTTGGACCGGGAACAGGAAGCTTATTCATTCTGGCTTTTCATTACATATGCAAGATGGATCTCGTGATGAGCTCTGCCAACTCAAAATCATTTAACTTTGCGTCGAATATTGGTTCATTGGTGGCCTTTATCATGGCAGGTAAGGTTGCTTATGTTTTAGCTTTGCCTTTAGTCGTTTGCAACATCGCTGGTAATCATGTTGGCAGTCATATGACATTGACTCGTGGGGATGGTTTTGTCCGTCGAATGTTGGTTGTTTCAATGTTGGTTTTATTTGTAAGTTTGCTACTTAAATATATGGTTTTTGCAAAATAACTTATGAATTCAGCCTTTGTGTTAGCGGATTTAAGTAGAGCTGATTCCAATGGTTTTATTGGATGAGATGTTATGGGAGGGGGAAGGGAGCTCAATTCGGCAGCATGGTTGAAGAATGGATAGTTTGTTCTCCCCCCTTGTTTCATTTACTAATTGATGTGAAGCAGGGGCTCTAAATATTGGGGGCGATTTACGAGAAGTGCTACATAAGTGGCAGTAGCGGTACCCATAGCTTGAGTGACATGAGTTACTAATTAAATTAATAAAGGGCAATCATGTTTGATCCTTCTAAAAACGATTTGCAATCTGTGGATTCTGGAATATTAGCAACCATTGCAATGGAGGCTAAGCATGAAAGCTGACAATTTTCTACTTCAAAACTATCTTGATAGAATCGGTTTTCACGGCGATGCAAAAGCGGATATTGCCACCGTAACTGAAATGATGCGATGCCAGTTATTCACGGTGCCATTCGAAAACCTTGATGTTCAAGCCGGGAAAGTCGTTTCCTTGGTTCCTGAGGAAATCGCCGAAAAAATCCTCTGCCGCAATCGTGGCGGATACTGTTACGAGCTCAATGGCATCTTTGCCATGGCGCTGCAGGCACTTGGCATCACATACCAATTCGTCGCCGCCCGCCCCATGTTCTACCCAGTTAAAAGACCCAAGACGCACATGGCAATCGTGCTGACAGTGAATGGCGAAGAATGGTTGTGTGACTTGGGCTTTGGTAGTTATGGCATTAGGGCGCCGATGCGGCTGAATTTGCTTGATGTTGAAGTTAAACAGGACTTTGATACCTTCGTGCTAAGTAAGAGCAACGAGCACGGGTATCTGTTGAAAGCGCTGGTTGACGGAGAATGGGCAAATCAGTACGCGTTCGATCTGTCTCCGCAAGAATGGATTGATTTTGTGCCGGCCAATTACCTCAACTCGACGCACCCTGATGCGGTTTTTGTGCAAAAACTGGTGATAATCCTGCACGACCAAACGGGCAGAAAAATTCTCTTCGGCGACATGCTGAAAACTGTCGAAAGTGGGAGAGTGGAAAAGCAAACCATCGTCCCGGAAGATTGCGCATCCATCTTGGCTGATGCATTTGGGCTGACGTTCAATACCTGAAATTGCAAAGCTTGCCGCAAATTCCAATATCGCAGTTGAGTGAGGCTGGCCTACGGTTATCCACCGCGCCGCTCGCCGCCCCGTGCGCAGGGCAAGAGCGTGCAGCGCGGTGGATAATCCGGCCGGCCATCTATGCCGCCTGTTCCAGCGCGGGCAGATTGGCGAAGTAGAACGCATCCGGGGAGTGCAAGCTTAAAACTCTTCCCACTCATCTCCCGTCCCAGCTTGCATCTTGGCGACCTTGCGTGGCTGCGGGGGCGATACAGTCGTCTGGGTACTGCGCGCAAGCTTCACGACACGTGCCTTCGCGCCCGGCACGGCACGCTCCGGCGCCGATGGTATGGCCGCCGCAGCCTGCATGCCATCGAGCTTGAAGACATTCACCACCTGCGCCAGATTCTTGGCTTGATCCCGCAAACTATCCGCTGCAGCCGCCGCTTCTTCCACCAGTGACGCGTTTTGTTGCGTGACTTCATCCATCTGGCTGACTGCCTGGTTGATCTGCTCGATGCCCGAATTCTGTTCCTCATTGGCCGCAGCGATTTCGCTGATGATGTCGGTTACCCGTTTGACGCTTTCGACGATCTCCGTCATGGTGGCGCCGGCCTGGTCTACCAGTTTGGCGCCGATATCGACTTTTTCCACCGAGTCGCCAATCAGTGTCTTGATTTCCTTGGCGGCGGCGGCCGAGCGTTGCGCCAGGTTGCGCACTTCGGTGGCCACCACCGCAAAGCCACGTCCTTGCTCGCCGGCGCGCGCGGCTTCCACTGCAGCATTCAACGCCAAGATGTTGGTCTGGAATGCAATGCCGTCGATGACGCCGATGATGTCGACAATCTTTCTGGCCGATTCGTTGATCGACCCCATCGTGTCGACCACTTGCGACACCACTGCGCCACCTTTGCTCGCCACTTCAGACGCCGACATCGCGAGCCCATTGGCTTGCCGCGCATTGTCGGCATTCTGCTTGACGGTGGAAGTCAGTTCTTCCATCGACGATGCGGTTTCTTCCAATGTGCTGGCTTGTTGTTCGGTGCGTGAAGACAGGTCGAGGTTGCCGGCCGCAATCTGGCCGGAGGCAGTGGCGATGGTGTCGGTGCTGCTGCGCACTTGGCCGACGAGTTGGGCCAGGCCGTCGCGCATCCCCTTCATTGCGAACAGCAGACTGGTGCGGTCGCTGGCCTTGGTGTCGATCGCAACGGCAAGATCGCCGGCGGCGATCTTACCCGCGATGTCAACCGCATAAGCGGGTTCTCCGCCCAGTTGTTTCAACAGCCCGCGCGTGATTAGGGTCGCTGCGGCGATACCTACCAATAACGCAAGTGTTCCAAAGATGGACAGCAGCGTGACGGCGCTTTTATACGTCTCTCCTGCCTCCATCGCGGACTTCCTGGAGCCGGCTTCAACCTGGTTCAACAAGGCATCCAATGCGGCGATCAGTTCGATCTGGGTGGGCCGTACCTTGTCTCTGATCGTGTTGGCGGCGTTCTCCTGATCGCCGCTGAGCGAATGGTCGATGGCCAAGTCGATGGCCAGCTTTACCTTGCCATCGATCTCTGCAATCTTGGCCATTGCCGCTATGTCCTGCGGGTCGGACAGCAGCTTCGCGAGTTGCTCGGCTGCGGTTTGGTAGGTTTCTTTGGCTTGCCTGGAGAGCGAGAGCTCTTTTTTCTTGAATGCAAAATCTTCCTGCATCACGACGTCGCGCACCGTCACGGACTGGTAGCGCACCAAGTCGCGCATCGAATTCACCAAACGCAATCTGGCGGCATCGCCTTCAACTATTTGGTCCAGACTCGCACGGATAAAGGCCATGCGGCTAATCGCGACGCCGGTCAATACCAGCATGAGTATAAGCACGACCCCGAATCCGATGGCGAGACGTGGGCCGACCTTCATGTTTTCAATGAATTTCAAAAGAACCTCCGGGTAAGATGCGCAACGATTGGCCCGCGTGGCGCGGGCCCAGTGCTATTCGGTCGTGATGCCAGCGTGGATTACGCCAATGACCTTGCCGGCATCCATGACTGGCGCCGATGCTTGCACGCTCTTGATTTGCGTGGTGGGGTCGGGTGCGACTTTGGTGGCCGCCCAAGCCTCACCTTTCATCGCATTAATGTACACAGGGCGTACTGCATTGTTGTACAGCAGAGGCTTGGTGCTGGCAGCAACCAGATTGCCTTTCTCGTCGCGTATGACGAGCTTGTTGACGGCTTTGTCCTCTTCCCATTTTTTGACGAGGACGCCCGCTTTATTTGTTATGAATGCTTGCGCTACGGGGCTTTTTTCATCGACTTCAAGCCATTTGCTGTTAGTCATGCCAGCTGTGGCTGCCTTGGCATTGGCTTCCTTGACGGCTGCCACGATGGCCGGGTTTGCGGCCCATGCAACGAGGTTCTGTTTGTATTTGTCCACTTTGGCTTGGAGCGGAGCCGACAGCGGCTCTGCGGCCAGCGTGGAGAAACTTGCGACTGCCAGACTTGCAGTAACGGCACCTACAATCACTAATTTTTTAGCCAAGCATCTCATTTTTTTTGTTCCCTTATTTTTTAATACGATGACTTTACAAACATTTTTCTTTGTCTTGAATCCCTTTTTATTTCATTGAGGCTCGTTGTAATACCTCTGTGCCGCCTTGAAACAAACATCGCAGGGAGCCAAGGCAATTCGGTTTTAAAAGTGCAAAAACACCTCCTCCTCACAATGATCTCTGAAAGAAATGAATTAACTTCATGCCTCTCTCTGGAGGCATAAAGCCGATTGATTATTGCTCCGTGGAAAGTGACAGTCAACCCCCATATATATGGGATTGACGTGTCCCTGTTAATGTTGACAGGGTTCGGGTTGATGCAAGCTTCGTAACTGACTGTGCATCATTCGGCACTGCTTCACGACTGAAAATCGTTCATGACGCCGTTGCGTGCCTCAGGCCGGATTCTCGCTCCAGACAACTACGCACTTTGACCAGATAATCAGCACGGAAGCGACGCAGCACGTAATCGCGGAAGTTGTTTTGTTCAAGTTCGCGCCAGGCCATCTGCTTGCCTGCTTCTGACCGCACACGTGCCTCGGCTAAGATGCTATCGGCGATCTTCGCTTGGGCGCCGGTCATTCTTTCGTAGCCGTACAAGGTCATATATTCCTGCGCCAGCGTCTCGATGGTTTCGATCTCTTCGATGGTGAGCTGCTTTTTGAATTTGTCCACGTTCGCGGCAATCGGTGCAAAGCAGTTCGATGCCCATAGCGCCGACAACTGCGCAATCTGCTTGGCTTCGGAAGAGTGCGTCACATCCAGCATTTGCGGCAGGTATTCGATCTCGAAAAAAGCGCAAACCTTTTTCAGCGTTTCTTCCTGAGTGCCAAGAAAATCCTCATAGCGAATTGTCAGCACACGATCGGGATAGCGCTCCATTAGTGAGCATGCGACGCGATGTGCATCAACCCATGCCTTGGCATTGAGCGTCGTGTCGAAATCATGAATGATCGCGCGGTTCATCGAAGCCACTTGAGCGCGCGGATCGCGTACGACATTGAGAAATAGCATTTGCGGAAACAATGCCATCAATTCTTCCGCGTAATGCACGCTGTCGAGTGATTTGTCCATGACGACACTGGCGCCGTGTTGTTCGCCGGCGCGCAGCAACAATTCCCAAACGACGCGATGCACGCTGCGTGGCTCGTTGCGGATCGACTCGAAAATGTCGACCGGATCAAACACCATATCCGACCATTTCACCATGCTCGCGGCTTGCAAGCCAACGACGTCGACGACCAAACGAAAGTACGCCTTGTCATCGGAGAGATCGCCATACAGCGGCACCATCGGCATGAAGTCGACGATGTGCAGCGGATAGGGTGAATAAAATTGCGAATTGAAATTGAGCCGGAGTCGCAACGCGTGGCTACCGCAACGTCGTAACGGGATCATCAATACCGGGCGCGGCCGGGAGCGTGCAACGCCATCGATTCCTTTTTTTGCGCTTGTATCCATATGCATTTCTCCTAGTGGGTGGTTGCTGCCATGTTAAAAGCAGTGCTGCTTCAAGCAGGACTTGCGCAAAACAGAAGGGCGGTAGGGTACGCTTGTGCGCCAGTGAAAATTTGACCGCTATGGTGCGCAGGCGCACCCTGCTTGCTTTTGTTTGCACCAGCCCTAATAAACGAAAAATCCGATCAGCCCCGCGGCTGGTACAACCCATACCGCTTCAATGCGATATCGCACCAGCACGACCAATGTCAGCACGAACAACGCGCCCGATATCCAAACCGGCGCTGCGGATTTTCCGACCAGGACAGCGGCGGTGAATACCACCCCGACAACCGCGGCACGCACGCCGCGCAATGCCGCCGTAACAATCATCGAGCTCTTGATGCGGTCGAGCATTTGTGTGCATAACATCATCAGCAGCGCGGTTGGCGCAAACATGCCGATGGTTGCGGCAGCGGCACCCGCAAGGCCTGCAACCTTGAAGCCGATGAAGGTGGCGCTGATCATGATCGGCCCCGGCGTCACTTGCCCCATTGCGATAGCATCGACAAACTCCTGACGCGTTACCCAGCCATATCCATCGACCACGGTCTGTTGTAGAAGGGGAATAAAGACGTAGCCGCCGCCAAACATCAACATGCTCATGCCGGAGAATGTGCTGAACAATTGGAGTAGCATGCCTTGCTCGAAGCGCATCAGCGGCGCGAGTGCGGCCGGCAATACCGCCAAAATAAAAAAGGCGGCATTGATATGCGAGACCGATGATTTTTGCATGGCCTCATTGTCGCGATTCCCGATAGTCAAAGGATCAGGATGCGACGTCACGTTATCGCATTCCGGTTCCCGAAACCACCGCCAGCCGGCGATAGCGGCGACAATAATGATTGCCAAGGTAATGTAAAACCCTGAGAGCGTGAGCGAAACAGCCGCTGCGCCTATCGCCAGCGCACCTTCGCGCAAGCCGGTTACCGATGCGCGGCACATGCGCCATGCGGCAGCCATGATGATTGCCGCCACCGCAGGCATCATCCCCATGAAAAATTTGCCGATTGCCGGCGAATGCCCCCAGCGAAAATAGACTGCGCTGAGCAAAAGCATGAATACGAATGCCGGTATCACCGCCGCACAGACACACACTATCGCGCCAACTGCGCCGCGCAGGCGGTAGCCGACATACGCCACCACATTGATCGCTATCGGCCCCGGCAATATCGATGCCAGAGAGAGGCCGTCAAGTACGTCGCGATCACTCAGCAGCTTGCGCTGCTCGACCACGACGTTTTGCATGACCGATACCATCGTCATGAAGCCGCCGAAGCTGGTGCAGGCGATGCGTAGAAAAATCCACCAGAGTGTTGCCAGAGATACCCGTTCCGTGGAGTGTTCATTCAGCGCCTCGGTACTACTGCGCATTGCCAGCTCCGTCGGCGGCAGCCGTGCTGTTCAGGGTGAAATATTCGGAAAAGATTTTGACGAAATGTTCCAATTCGCTTGCGGGCAATTTGTTGATGCCAGCGGCTGCTTTTCTGCCGCCGCCGCCGGGAAATCGTTCGCATAGTTCATTGGCTGGGCGGGCAATGGGGGCGCCAGAGCGGATGCTGACGACATAGGAGCCATCCGTATTTTCGGTCAGCACGGCATAGGCCCGCGCTTGTTGTTTCGATGCCAGCCGGTTGGCAAACACGCCCGATATCCGGCGTGCCCATGGCGCATCCGGCAAAATGTAAATTGCCCCGCAAGGCGACTGCCAATTCGGCGTCAAATTCGCCATGCGAGCCGCATCATTTCGATAGCCGTCCGCGAGCAGACGGTAGTGCGGCGATGTGTCGATAAAGTCCTGGGGATCGACGAATTGATGCACGGCTCGGTACAGTGCATCCGGCGCAATATGCAAGTCTTCTACTTTTTCGCCATAGGCATTGTAGTTTAGCATCAGTCCTAATTCTTCCAGCGCGTTCGTGCGGCTTTCGCTCAAACCCAATTCCTTTGCGAGAGACCGTCCGATGGCCGGCAGGTTATCGCCGAAGGCCGCCGTCACTGCCCACTGTCGATAGC
Source organism: uncultured Oxalobacteraceae bacterium (assembly GCA_966250375.1). Lineage (GTDB taxonomy): Bacteria > Pseudomonadota > Gammaproteobacteria > Burkholderiales > Burkholderiaceae_D > CAMLDH01. Next base: position 3,126 of record CBINHE010000050.1, on the reverse strand, counting down.
GGCCGTTCAAATGGCGATCGACCAGAATGCTGCTGCAGACGTCGGGAGCATCATCCCAAAACAATTGCAGTTGTGGATGCGGGAACGCGAGCCGGGCCGAATGATGGTCAAAATAGGCAACCCGCCCACCGGCCTCCAGAATGCTTTTTAATGGACTTACGTTGGCATCCAGCGACACATCCAGCACGGTGATATCCACCGCGCCTTCGCACGGGACGCGTTGCAGCAGCGCGATATCACGCTTGGTGCCCGTGATCAGTTGCGCATCCGCAGGGTAGGCCAGTCTGAGTTGATGCAATGCGCAAATGCCGTCGGCGTCGCCATTGAACACATCGAATGCACGCTTTGCCGGCGTTGCCATGCTGGTTGAAGTAGATAAGTGCGCCGTCATGTGGTCTATCCGAAGCGCTGCGCAAGGTGGTTATATAGAATGCGCGCCGCATCCGTGAGCGGCAACATGCTGGTATCGAGTGTCAATGCGGGATTCAATGGCCGCTCATAAGGCGCTGATATGCCGGTAAATTCCGGGATTTGTCCGGACCGCGCTTTTGCGTATAAGCCTTTGGGGTCGCGAGATTCACACACCTCCGCAGATGTGCTTACATGGACTTCGATGAATTTTTCTTGTCCGATAATGGCGCATGCCATTGCGCGGTCTTCCCGATACGGCGAGATAAATGCGGCGATTGTCATTAGACCGGCCTCGTTCATGAGCCGTGCCACTGCGGCGGTGCGTCGAATATTCTCTTTTCTGTCGCTGGCCGAAAAGCCTAGATCGCTATTCAAATAATGCCGGATATTATCGCCATCCAGGACGAAGCAAGGGCGTCCTTCATCCAGCAGCATTTTTTCCAATTCGTAGGCGATTGTGGATTTCCCGGAACCGGAAAGTCCTGTCAGCCAGATTGTGGCGGGACAGTGTCCGAAATGCGCCTCTCTGAATTCCGCAGAGACCTTGCCGGCATGCCAGAAGATATTTGGCGCAACACTTGTACGGCACTCGCTGACGTGCGGGTCAAGAGTCTGACCATTTATCGCATCGATTTCACGAATGAGGGGCTTTGTAGTCATATGCTTTCCTAAATAGAAACAATGCAAGGCCACACTCGCAGGCAGCCGTATTACACCTTGCAAACAGCCAATCTTTTTATTGCATGAACAACTGATATGGCACGGTCTTGTGCGTTTCAATTGCGCTGTATCGACGTGAACGAGATTAAACGGGAGTTCTGGAAGGCATTCTGTAAGCCATTGACTTTATTGAAGATTTTGATTGTGTCGGCATGTAATTTCGACTAATAAATCAAGGGCCTGTCACGCGTTTTGGAATCTCGAATTAAGTGATCAAGGACACTATTGCGAATGGGGAATTTTTAGTCAAGATCATATTCGTGATAAAGCACAAATCCTGTAAACGTTAACAGGTGGGTGCGATGCAAGGGAGGATGCTGTACAACATGGTGCCGATTCACTCGGACGGGTGAATGGTTTTTCGGTTCGGTGTAATAACTTGCCCGTCCTGCTCAACCGTTTGATGGAAAAAGTGGTTGCTTGATGTAGATCAATCCATTGTCGTCGCTAAGTCTGTAGCCTTCGCAGATGTTGGCGGGCAACACGGATTGGATCGCGACGAAATTACATGGCCGCGCATCGGACATGCCGTTCCTCGCACATGGACTGCTGTCCTGAGCGCGACCATCGGCGCATCGAGAGCGACCTCGTTTTTCTCGGTTTGGTCGAATTGATTGATTGATCTGTTAGGTCCACAAGTCAATCATGCGGTGGACCTGTGCAAATCGGCTGGCATCACGGCGGTCATGATCACCGGCGACTATGCGGCCACCGCATTGGCGATTGCACGACAGCTTGGCATCGCGTCTGACGACGATGGCGTCCTCGCTGTTTCAACAAGGGCTGAGATCGAATTTTCCGTTGCTGGGCACCGCCGCGTTCACGCTATTGCTGCAAATGGCGACAATTTACGTACCGCAATTGAATCCGATTTTCAGCGCCACGCCGCTTACGGCGCAGGAACTCATGTTTTGCCTGGAGCTCTCGATAATTGTGTTTTTTTGGCGGAACTGGAAAAACTATTCGTGAGCAAAGGATGGCTGTATGCACAACCAAGCTGAATTTTTAAGGTTTTGCAGCATGAATGCAGCACACCTCTACATTCAATAGCGAGTGTCGAAAATTTTACACTTTGCCTGAGATAACCGCGAAAAATATTATTTTTCCTTTTTAAAACAACGGGTTAGTTAACTTGGCGTAATTTTTGCTCTTCTAGTGGAAGGTAAAGTTACATCTATTTAATTAGATGTGTTTTAGCAAAACAAAGGAGCCGCAAATGAAATTGAAACATTGGATTGTTGCAATCTCTACGACCATCGCACTTTGCCAAGGTGCTCAAGCGAATGTCGTAAATTCAGACGACGTCGCTGGCCTCAGGACTTTTCAGGACACCGGTACTGGCCGCATATGGCTGGACATGGATAACTTCTTCGATGCAGGCGCTACTTCCGGTACCACCGGTAATGCAATGATCGCTGCAGCCCAGGCTGCCGGCTTTATTTTTGCCACCAAGAGTGATGTGGAGCAATTGCTGAACACTCTTCCGTTGAATGGCGGGCAGTGGGCCACCTATGCCAATGTCACGGGTTACGGCCATCCGCGCCAAATAATCTTTGGCATGTACGACGACACCACTGGCGATCCATTCGGCATTGCATGGGCGTGGAGTGACGATTCCAGCTGGAGTTACGCTGACGATTTGACTAGTGCCAATGCGGTGCAAAATGAGGGTGCCAACGGTTCCGTTGACATGGGAATTTGGGCCTATAAACTTGCTGCTACCAATGATGTGCCTGAGCCAGGTATGTTGGCGCTGCTAGGTCTTGGTTTTCTCGGATTGTGCGTTGCCCGCCGCAAGCGCGCCTGAAGCGAACCCTCGCAGCGGGAAAAGTGCCGATCGGATACAACGGTTATTGAAGAAAATCGAGTAGCACGAGCAGAACTCTGTGAGTTCTGCTTTTTTTGTGTTGCTATATCCCGTGTTCTGATGAGCTATTCGGACTACTAGGAGTCTGTCGGACTTTCTCGTAGATATGCACGTCCTCCTTCGATAAA
>CBINHE010000049.1:0-31150 GCA_966250375.1 uncultured Oxalobacteraceae bacterium | reverse complement strand
GCATGGCAATGACGGCCGCAGAGGTCTTGAAGATGGCGAAAGACAACGAAGTCAAATTCGTTGATTTCCGCTTTGCTGATACACGAGGCAAGGAACAGCACGTCACTGTGCCGGTTTCGCATTTTGATATAGACAAATTCGAGTCTGGCCACGCGTTTGACGGTTCCTCGATTGCCGGCTGGAAGGGTATTGAAGCCTCGGACATGATTCTGATGCCGGACCCGAACACCGCCAACATCGACCCGTTCATGGAAGAAACCACATTGTTCATGCAATGTGACGTGATCGAGCCGTCCGACGGCAAAGGTTATGACCGCGATCCGCGCTCCATCGCCAAGCGCGCTGAAGCGTACCTGAAATCCTCCGGCCTGGGCGACACCGCCTACTTTGGTCCGGAGCCGGAATTCTTCATTTTCGATGGCATCCGCTGGAAGATCGACATGGCCGGCTGCTTCGTCAAGATCGATTCTGACGAAGCATCCTGGAGCACCGGCGAGAAGCTCGAAGGCGGTAATACCGGCCATCGTCCGACCGTTAAAGGCGGCTATTTCCCGGTTCCTCCGGTCGACAGCTTCCAGGACATGCGCTCGGAAATGTGCCTGATTCTCGAATCGCTCGGCATCCCGGTTGAAGTGCATCACCACGAAGTAGCCGGCGCCGGCCAGAACGAAATCGGCACCAAGTTCTCAACGCTGGTTGAGCGTGCCGACTGGACTCAGAACCTGAAATATGTGGTCTGGAACGTTGCACACACCTACGGCAAAACCGCAACGTTCATGCCGAAACCGATCGTTGGCGACAACGGCTCCGGCATGCATGTGCACCAATCGGTCTGGAAAGACGGCAAGAACCTGTTCGCAGGCGACGGCTATGCTGGCCTGTCCGAATTCGCGCTTTACTACATCGGCGGCATCATCAAGCACGCACGTGCATTGAATGCGATCACCAACCCGGGCACCAACTCGTACAAGCGCCTGGTGCCAGGCTACGAAGCCCCGGTCAAACTGGCGTATTCGGCTCGTAACCGTTCCGCATCGATCCGTATTCCGCACGTGCCGAATCCGAAAGCGCGCCGGATCGAAACACGTTTCCCGGATCCGCTGGCCAATCCGTATCTGTGCTTCTCGGCTCTGCTGATGGCCGGTCTGGACGGCGTGCAAAACAAGATCCACCCGGGCGAAGCAGCTTCCAAGGACCTGTACCATCTGCCACCGGAAGAAGATGCGTTGATCCCGACCGTATGTTCTTCGCTCGAACAAGCGCTTGAACATCTGGAAAAAGACCGCGAATTCTTGACTCGCGGCGGTGTGTTCAGCGACAGCATGATCGATGCCTACATTGAATTGAAAATGCAGGAAGTGCAACGTTTCCGCATGACAGCGCATCCAGTCGAATTCGATATGTACTATTCGCTGTAATCGTAGTCGGTGTGCGCCGCAAGGCAGACAAGCGGGGGAGGCGAAAGCTTTCCCCGTTTTTTTTGGAATTTCATCTTTTGGCGACAGCGCTTCTGAAGCGCCGCAAGCTGATGAATGACAAGGCCGGCGAGGATTTGCCCCCAAATGATTGAGGAAGACTGGAATTTGACGAGAGAATATTTGTAAAGCCTTGATTCTTATCCTAAACTGACAAACCGGTTTAACTAGGTTTCCAAAAAGAAAGTTTATGAATCGCCAACTATCAATCATGATATTGCTTGCCGCCGTGCTGGGGTATGCACATGCACAAACCGACGTATACGTATGCGTTGGCGAAAATGGCACTAAGGAATACAAAAACATCGGAACCACAAAAGGGTGCAAAAAGGTTGATTTGCCCGGCATTAACATGATCCCGGCACCGCCCAGGAAACCCGGTATCCAGACGGCTTCAGCAAAACCCTCCTCGGCGCCATCGGATTTTCCGAAGGTCGACAGCGGTGCTCAAAAAACGCGTGACACGGACCGCAAGCAGATTTTGCTGGATGAAATGAAAACGGAAGAACAAAAACTCGCGGGTCTGAAGAGTGAATTCAACAATGGCGAACCGGAGCGTCGCGGCGACGAGCGCAATTTCGCCAAGTACCAGGAGCGCACCGCTGCGATGAAAGAAGACATGGATCGTAGCGAAAAAAATATCGAGGCGTTGAAACGCGAGATCGGTAACTTGAAATAGGTGATGCCGGGCATGCTGCTTACGCAACAAGGTCGCTGATGCGGCCTTTATTTTTATCTTGCGAGATGACTTCTGAAAGAAGGTAGAGCATATCTCTGCGTGTATCGTTAACCTGCGCAAAATTTGGACATTCCTTGAACACACCATTGACCTCATTAGACGGCCTTGACTTGTTGGCATCGGCGGTGATCGTGCTCGACGCCGAAGGCCGCATTGCCTACGCCAATCCGGCGGCCGAGCAGATGTTCGAAAGCTCGGCCAAGGCGCTTTCGCATCACAAATTGACCGAACTGTTCTTGAATGGTGGTCAGCTTGAGGAAGTCTTTCATCAAGCCATCGCGCATCAGTTCGCTGACAAACGCCAGGATCTGACGCTGCTACGCGTCGGCCGCGAGCCCTTGCACGTGCATACCATCGTCACCGCGCTCGACCGACCCGACATGCCGGTGCTAATCGAACTGCGTGAAAATGTACAACAGCTCAAACTTGATCGTGAAGAGCGCATGTTCGACCAGAGCCAAGCCAACAAGGAGTTGATCCGCAATCTGGCGCACGAGATCAAGAATCCTTTGGGCGGCATTCGCGGCGCGGCGCAACTGCTGGAACTGGAGTTGCCTGAACGGCATATAAAAGAATTGCGCGAATACACGCAAGTCATCATCAAGGAAGCCGATCGTTTGCAAACGCTGGTCGATCGCCTCTTGGCGCCGCATCGTCGGCCGCATATCGTGGGCGACGTCAATATCCATGAAGTATGCGAGCGCGTGCGCAGCTTGATCGTCGCCGAGTTTCCGAACGGTTTGACGATTAAACGCGATTACGACTTGTCGGTGCCCGAATTCCGTGGCGACAAGGAGCAACTGATTCAAGCGGTATTGAATATCGCGCACAATGCGGCGCAAGCGCTGTCCGAACGGATCAAGACGGGTGACGCCGAATTGATATTGCAAACCCGCGTCGCACGCCAAGTGACGCTGGCGAAGGTGCGTTATCGGCTGGCATTAGACTTGCATATCATCGACAATGGACCGGGCATCCCGTCTGACATTCAGGAGCGTATTTTTTATCCGCTCGTATCCGGGCGGGAGGGCGGCAGTGGATTGGGACTGACCCTGGCGCAGACTTTCATGCAGCAGCATATGGGGGTGATCGAGTGCGAGAGTCGGCCGGGATGTACGAATTTCAGAATTTTGATACCGCTGCCTTGATCAACAAGGCAGTGTTCTTGGAGACGGCATTGCAAACGTCAATTTCACATCACGCGGGCGCTAAAAGAACATATGAAACCAATCTGGATTGTTGACGACGACGAATCAATTCGCTGGGTGCTGGAAAAGGCGCTCGCCCGTGAAAACCTGGCGACAAAAAGTTTTTCCAATGCGCGTGACGCGATGGATGCATTGCAAAACAGTACGCCGCAGGTACTGATCTCCGATATTCGCATGCCGGGTGAATCGGGCCTTGCACTGCTGCAAGCAGTCAAGGCCAGGCATCCTGGTCTGCCCGTTATCATCATTACCGCATTTTCCGATCTCGATTCTGCGGTTGCCTCATTCCAGGGGGGCGCATTCGAATACCTCGCCAAGCCGTTCGATGTCGACAAGGCCGTCGAGCTGATCCGTCGCGCGCTCGAAGAAAGCCTGCGCGAAACAAATGAAGAGCAGGTCTCTGCCGAGACGCCCGAAATCCTCGGGCAGGCGCCAGCCATGCAAGACGTATTTCGTGCAATCGGCCGCCTGTCGCAATCGAATGTGACGGTGCTGATCACAGGTGAATCCGGCACAGGTAAAGAGCTGGTCGCACGCGCATTGCACAAGCACAGCCCGCGCGCCGCGCAGCCCTTCATCGCATTGAACACTGCTGCGATTCCGAAGGATTTGCTCGAATCCGAATTGTTCGGCCATGAGCGCGGCGCCTTCACTGGCGCGCAGGCGACACGTCGCGGTCGCTTCGAGCAAGCGGAAAACGGCACGCTGTTCCTCGATGAAATCGGCGACATGCCCTTCGATCTGCAGACGCGCCTGTTGCGCGTGCTATCGGATGGCCACTTCTATCGCGTCGGCGGACATCAGCCTTTGCGCGCCAACGTGCGCGTGATCGCCGCCACCCATCAAAATCTGGAACAACGGGTAAGAGACGGACTGTTCCGCGAAGACTTGTACCACCGCCTGAACGTGATTCGCCTGCGCTTGCCGAGCCTGCGTGAGCGGCGCGATGATATCCCGATTCTGACGCGCTACTTCCTGGCGCAAAGCGCAAAGCAGCTCGGTGTCGAAGCCAAGCGCGTGTCGGAAAGCGCGATGCAATTTCTGTCAAGTCTCGACTTGCCAGGTAACGTGCGTCAACTCGAAAACCTGTGCAACTGGATAACCGTGATGGCGCCGGGTCAAATGGTGGAGGTCAAGGACTTGCCGCAGGATTTGACGGAGGGGCAGGGCTTTGCACCGACAACACCGGCGCTCGTACCAATGATGTCGAACATGCCGCAACAATATGTGGCGGCACCACCATCCGATGGCCCGCAATCGGTTGATCTCCCCGACAACGCTGCCGGCAGCGCGCCGCTGTTTGGTACAACTGCGACAGTTAATGGTGAAAATGGCGCGGCAGAACGTACCAATTGGATCGCCCTGTTAGAGACCGAAGCGGCGCAGATGCTATCGGCAGGAAAGCCGGAAGTGATGGATGCATTAGGGCGGCTGTTCGAATCGGCGTTGATCAAGACTGCACTGAAGCATACCCATGGTCGGAAGAATGATGCAGCGATTCGCCTGGGCATCGGTCGTAATACGATCACGCGCAAGATTCAGGAGCTGGGGATTGATGGCGCGAAGGATGAGTGATTGCGGATGATCTGCAATCGCTGCGTCAACTACACAGAAGCCAGAAATCATGACGACGCTCGTATGGCGGGCACTCCGTCCCCTTCAAGGGGATGGAACACGAAGGTTCTTCGTCGCCTTGTCCGCTCATTGCCGCTTGGTTTCAATGCCGAAAACGGGCGCGCGCTTCCTCAAAGCGACCATCCTCTACTTGTGCAGCCACACTCGCAATAACGACAACAACTGCGCCACATCCACCGGCTTCGTAATGTAATCCGACGCGCCCGCAGCAATACACTTATCCCTATCCCCTTTCATCGCCTTGGCCGTCAAGGTAATGATCGGCAGTGACTTGAACTTTGCTATGCGCCGAATCGCCCGCATCGTATCGTAGCCATCCATCTCCGGCATCATGATGTCCATCAGCACGATCTCAATCGACGGATCCGATTGCAACACCTCGATGCCGTCGCGTCCATTTTCCGCATACAGCACCTTCATATCGTACCGCTCCAGCACCGAGCTCAGTGCAAAGATATTGCGCAAGTCATCATCCACTACCAGTACCTTGCGACCGGCCAAATCCACATCGGTCGCCTGCACTGCATCCAGCATGCGCCGCTGCGATTCCGGCAAGCTGGCACGCGAGCGATGCAGGAACAAGGCGGTTTCGGCCAGCAGTTTTTCCGGCGAGCGGGCATCCTTGATGATGGTGGTCTTGGCGATCCGCTGCAACTGGGTTTTTTCCATCAAGGTCAACTCGGCCGCAGTGTAAATGACGATAGGCAAATTATGCAGCCGCACATCATTGCCTATCCTTTGCAGCACGTCCCAGCCGCTGATATCCGGCAGAGTGAGGTCGAGCACCATGCAATCAAAGCGCAGTTTGTTGAACAACTCCAGCGCCTCGCTTCCGGTACCGACCGCTTCGATATGCACCCCGTCGTCGCCGATCAGGTCGACTATGGCCTTGCGCTGGATCGGGTCGTCTTCCACCACCAGCAGATTGCGTTTGTCGCTGGCAACAAAGAGCTGAATGCGAGTGAATTCGTCTTGCAGACGGGACACGCTGAAGGGCTTGTTCAAATACGATATTGCGCCTTCCCGCAACGCACGTTCACGCTCTTTTTGGTCCGACATCACGTGTACCGGGATATGCCGGGTCGCCGGATCACGCTTGAGGCGTTCCAGCACCGCCAGTCCGTCCCTGTCGGGCTGGTCGATATCGAGCAGGATGGCGGTCGGCAGATAGTCGCGCGTCAATGCCAGCGCCGAGTCGGCCTGCATTGTGACAATGCCTTTGAAATTATTTTCGCGCGCATGCTCTAGCAAGGACTTGGCAATCCGCTGGTCATCCTCGACGATCAGGACCGCTGCGTCGCCTGGCACCACCAGCGCGCGATCATCAAACGGCATGTGTTCGACCAGCGCGGCCTGCGCCGGCGACTGGCAAGTGTCGCCGGCATTGACCATGGCGGCATCTGCTTTCGCAGCGTAACTCACATTGGCCTTGACCATCTGTATCTGCGGATGCAGATGGCGCGGCAGCTCGTAATTGATGAAGCCATCGCGGTTATATGGCAAAAACAGCGTGAAGGTACTGCCAATGCCGAGCTCGCTCTCGACCCGGATTTCACCGTTGAGCAGGCGTGCCAGCTCGCGGCTGATGGACAGACCGAGCCCGGTGCCGCCGTACTTGCGCGCGGTGCTGCCGTCGGCTTGCTGGAACGCTTCAAAAATCAGCTGCAGCTTGTCCGACGCGATGCCGACTCCGGTGTCGGTGACGGAAAATGCCAGCACCGCATCGGCCTGCGCCAAGTTGGGATTGTCGGCCGTCCAGCCATGCTCCGCCAGGCTGATGCGTAGCGCCACGTAACCGTTGGCAGTGAACTTGAATGCGTTCGACAGCAGGTTCTTCAGGATTTGCTGCAGGCGCGTGGTATCGATCATCATCGATACCGGCAATGCATTGTCCAGCTCGATTGAAAAGTCGATTTTCTTCGCATTCGCCATGTGGGAGAACGTACGCTCGACATAACCGCGCAATGTCTCAAAGCGGTATTCGCTGATTTCCAGCGTCACCGTGCCGGATTCGATCTTCGACAGGTCGAGGATGTCGTTGATCAGGGTGAGCAGATCGCTGCCCGAACCGTAGATGGTTTTCGCGAACTCGACCTGGATATCGGACAAATTATGCTCCGGGTTGTCGCTTAACTGCTGCGCCAGGATCAACAGGCTGTTCAAAGGCGTACGCAACTCGTGCGACATGTTGGCGAGGAATTCGGACTTGTACTTGGACGATAACGTCAATTGCGTCGCCTTTTCTTCGAGCGCCAGCTTGGCCTGCTCCACCTCGCGGTTCTTGCGTTCCACTTCGATGTTCTGGTCCGATAGCAAGCGCGCCTTTTCCGCCAGTTCCAGATTGGTCTGCTGTAGTTCCTGCGCCAGCGATTGTGATTGCGTCAGCAGGCTTTCGGTACGGCTATTGGCTTCGATCGTGTTGAGCACCACACCGATCGATTCCATCAGCTGGTCGAGGAAAGACAAATGGGTTTCGGTGAAGCGGTCCAGCGAGGCGATTTCGAGAACCGCCTTGACTTGCTGCTCGAACAAAATCGGCAGCACCACGATATTGGCCGGTGGCGCAGCACCCAGGCCGGACGACACTACGATGTAATCGCGCGGCACATTGGTCAGCCAGACGCGTTGCTTTTCCAGCGCGCACTGCCCGACCAATCCCTCGCCGGGCCGGAACGATATTGGCAGAGTGTTGCTGGGCCGGTAGCCGTAGCTGGCGACCAGTTGCAGGCTGTCGCCGCCGGCATCCATCATGTAAAACACGCCATGATGGGCGGCGACCAATGGCGCCAGCTCCGACAAAATCAGCGTGGATACCGCCTGCAAATCGCGCTGGCCTTGCAGCAGGCGGGTGAAGCGCGCCAGGTTGGTTTTGAGCCAATCCTGCTGCGCATTCTTTTGCGTGGTTTCCTTCAGGTTGCGGATCATCTCGTTGATGTTGTCCTTGAGGTAGGACACTTCGCCGCGTGCATCGACCTGGATCGAGCGCGACAAGTCGCCGCGCGTCACTGCAGTTGCCACTTCCGCGATTGCACGCACCTGGTTGGTCAGGTTGGCTGCCAACTGGTTCACGTTTTCGGTCAAGTCTTTCCATGTGCCCGCGACACCGGGCACATTGGCCTGGCCGCCCAGCTTGCCTTCGGTGCCGACCTCGCGCGCTACCCGCGTTACTTCCGATGCGAACGAACTCAACTGGTCCACCATCACGTTGATGGTGTTCTTCAACTCCAGAATTTCGCCCTTCACGTCCACCGTGATTTTCTTCGACAAGTCGCCGCGTGCCACTGCCGTTGTCACGTCGGCGATGTTACGCACCTGGCCGGTCAAATTGGATGCCATGAAGTTCACGTTGTCGGTCAAGTCCTTCCAGGTACCGCCGACACCGGGCACATAGGCCTGTCCACCGAGCTTGCCTTCGGTGCCGACCTCTCGCGCGACCCGCGTTACTTCTGATGCGAACGAGGATAACTGGTCCACCATCACGTTGATGGTGTTTTTCAGCGCCAGAATTTCGCCCTTCACATCCACCGTGATTTTCTTCGACAAGTCGCCGTTCGCCACCGCCGTCGTCACTTCCGCGATGTTGCGCACTTGACCGGTCAAATTGGATGCCATGAAGTTCACGTTGTCGGTCAAATCCTTCCAGGTGCCGCCGACACCCGGCACATATGCCTGGCCACCGAGCCGACCTTCGGTGCCCACTTCGCGTGCTACCCGCGTCACTTCCGATGCGAATGAATTCAACTGGTCCACCATCACGTTGATGGTGTTCTTCAGCTCCAGGATTTCGCCGCGCACATCCACCGTGATTTTTTTCGACAAGTCGCCATTTGCCACCGCAGTGGTCACGTCCGCAATATTGCGGACCTGCGATGTCAGGTTGCCTGCCATCGAATTCACCGAATCGGTCAGATCCTTCCAGGTACCCGCCACACCCTTTACCTGCGCCTGTCCGCCGAGCTTGCCTTCGGTACCCACTTCGCGCGCCACCCGCGTCACTTCCGATGCGAACGAACTCAATTGATCCACCATGGTGTTGGCGGTGGTGGCCGAACGCAGGAATTGCCCCTTCAACGGCCGGCCGTCGACATCGAGCGACATGGTCTGCGACAAATCGCCCTTGGCCACCGCGCCGATCACGCGTGCCATTTCAGTGGTCGGACGCACCAGGTCGTCGATTAGCGTATTGACCGACTTGACCATGGTGGCCCATCCACCCGAGACGTTGGGTACCGACGCGCGCTGGCCCAGACGGCCTTCGCGTCCGACCACGCGACTGACGTTGGTGATGCCTTCGGCCATTTGCTCATTGGTTTCGATGATGTCGTTGAGCGTGTCGGCAATTTTCCCCGCCAGCCCGGTCCAGTCGGACGGCATGCGGGCGGAAAAATCGCCCTTCTTGAGCGCCTTCAATGTGGCGAGCAGTACCTTGACGTCGAGATCGTCAGCCATTTCGGTTTTCATATCCATGACGGTGCGTCCTTTTGCAATTCAAGAGGCGAGGTAGGGCTAGAGCGAACTTCCCCCGGATGTCGATCGCGGTCAACATCGCGATTCCGCAGATTTATGCCGGCCTGCCGAAGGTGACCAACCTTTAAGCGATGCTGATTGGCATCATCTGCTCGGCCAGCATGTTGGCCGGCAATGGCCGGCTGTAAAAATAGCCTTGATGTTCATCGCAGCCAAGATCGTTCAGGATGATCTGTTGTTCTTCCGTTTCCACCCCTTCGGCAACCACGCGCAGCGCCAGTGCACGGGCCATGTTGACGATAGCCTCGACGATCGCGCGGTCGCCCAGATCCTTGCCGAGGTCGCGCACAAACGACTGATCGATTTTCAGGATGTCGATTGGCAGCGCCTTCAACACCGACAGCGAAGAGTAGCCGGTACCGAAATCGTCGATGGCAATGGTGATCCCGCTATCGCTGATTTCGCGCAGCACGGAAGTGGCTTTTTCGATGTCGCCGATCAACAGCGATTCGGTGATTTCGAGTTGCAGATGGGATGGCAGTACGCCGTATTTGCGCAATGCGCGGTCGATCACTTCCGGCAGGTCGGCATAAATCTGCGGAATCGCGATGTTGACCGCGATCGGCATATTGGGGAACTGGCTATCAGCCTCTTGCCAGCGCCGCGCTTGCGCACAGGCCGCCGAAATCACCCATTCGCCGATCGGCACCACCTGCGCGGTGTTGTTGGCTGCCGGCATGAACTGGCCGCCGCTGAGCAGTCCATGGCGCGGGTGATGCCAGCGCAGCAGCGCTTCGACACCGGCAATCCGGCCTGATCCGGCTTCCACTTTTGGCTGGTAATACAGTTCGAATTCATCGTGCTCCAACGCGTGCTGCAGCTCCTGTTCGAGCTGGCTGCGTTCGATCATCCGTGCATTGAGTTCTTCATGAAAGAACTGCACGCTGCCGCGCTGTTCCTGCTTGGCGTGGTACATCGCGAGGTCGGCGCTACGCATCAATTCATGCACCGATGTCGCGTCCTGCGGGTACATGCTGATGCCGATGCTGACCGAGGTTTTTATCATGTGCGAGCGGACCTCGAACGGCAACGTGCAGGCATTGACAATCTTTTTGGCGACTTCGGCGGCGGCGGCATAGGAGGGCAAGCCTTCCATCAGCACCACAAATTCATCGCCGCCGAGCCGGGCCACGATGTCCGAGCAGCGCACCGCGCCGCGGATGCGGTCGGCCACTTGCAGCAGCAGTTCGTCGCCAGCGTCGTGGCCGAGCGTGTCGTTGATGCTCTTGAATTTATCCATGTCCAGAAACAGCAACGCCAGGCATTCTTTCTGACGCGCAGCGATAGCCACCGCGTGTTCCAGATGCTCGGTCAGCGAACGGCGATTCATCAGCCCGGTCAGCGGGTCCTTGGTCGCCAGCTCATTGGCGCGCGCCTCTGCTTGCCGGCGCTCGATGATTTCCGTTTCCAGCGCAGCATTGATGCGCTTGAGGTCTTCCATCTGCTGCAATTGCAAGTCCTGGTTCAGCAGCGCCAGTTCTTCCTTCTGGAATTGCAACTGCATATTCTTTTTTGCCAACTCGATGAAGACCGCGATTTTGCTGTGCAGTATCTGCGGAATCACCGGACTGATCAGGTAATCGGCGGCACCGTGCTGATAGCCCTTGAGCTGGTTCAGTTCATCGGGGTAATGCGCGGTGATGAAAATGATAGGTACCGATGCTGAGCGCGGATGTGAATGGATGATCGCCGCAGTTTCAAAACCGTCCATCTCCGGCATGCTGACATCGAGCAAGATGACGGCGAAGTGGTGCGCCAATACTTGGCGCAAGGCTTCCGCGCCGGAATTTGCGGTAATCACTTCATAGTCATCGCCTTGCGGTTCATTAACCAGCAACGTTTTCAGCGCAAGCAGACTGGGGGGGTGATCATTTACAAGAAGTACTTTTGGTTTGAGCAATTGATTGACCTCTCATCCGGCGTACTGAATAGCCTGTATAAATAATAAGCGGCGATGAGTCGCTGCTTTTGAGGTATGACGGCATGGCGTCTGCATCCTGCGAGATGCAATACGAAGGAGTCTTCAGTCAGGCAGTAAGATTAGAGACGACACATTCGGCGACAAGCCATGGAGCGGCGTTGGTATGGTTTGCTGGTATGGTTTGCGATACGAGCTGTTATTTCTCATTTGAATTCATCCGCCGGAGTGGAAGTTTCAGTAATGCTATAAATAAAGCGATAACGCTGCTCGTTAGAAGGATGAAGCTGTTCAATGTTCCCGTTGTTCATGATAAAAAACGGGGTGGCTTATATGCCAATCCTGGTTGTGTCACATTAACAATCAAACTGCAGACAGGACAATGGCGCTTCAAGATGTTTGTAAGCAATTTGCAGATGGTGTAAACAGCATGTTTCCGCAATGGACATGCCGATAATTACAATGCACCCAAATCGGAAAAATGCAATCTTGATATAAGTTCTTTCAGCTGGAACTTCATAATTCACAATTCATCAAATCAACACTCTGAAGACGGTTCCTTTGTCTCATATCAAACCGACCGTATTAGAGCCTATCCTGGTAGGGAGTTGTTTTGGCGTGCAATTCTCGGAGTGGTAATGGTGTTGCGCATCGCAGCTTAGTGTTATGCGTTCTCCTCCCGCCTTGTTTGCGCCCTTGATGGGCCGTAAGCCAAGGCAGCTCCCTACCAGGATAGGCTTTTAACACGACAGATGGTGCCTTGTGAAATTCAGGAATCGTTCAGAGTGCCTTTGGGTGTTTATCTTTTTATGGAACAACCTCTGAAAAGGAGTCGCATCATGATGCAGGCAAACGAAATTCAAAAACGGTTCAGCAATATTGAACGCAGCATTGCGCAAGCTTCAAAAGCATGTCGTTCCAGTAACGATATACCGCAAGAGCTGAAAGACTGCGTACAACAACTTGATCGCCAGACCGACCAGGCCAAACAGGAATTACAGTCGCAAGATGAAACACGCATCCGCCAATGTGTCGATCAACTTGAGGAGCTGAGCGATGAGGCAGAAAAGGCGGCTGAGCGCGCAAATAATGTGGATGATCAAGTCAGGGACGCGATCATGCAGGCACATAGCGAGCTATCCAATCTGAAGCAACAGTTGCATTGATACTTAACGCATGATGGATGGAGATGGGATGTCAGGTTCGCACCATGCCCGCGATAGTGCGCTGCAATGGCGCCTTTCGCGGGCATGGTCTGCTCGTGCGAGGCATCCGGTCTTTTCAGGTCGATTCTGATTTCATTTTTCGCCACAGCGTGGTGCGACTGATGCCAAGATGTTTGGCGGCTGCTTCGCGGTTGCCGCCAAAACGCGCAACAACTTGCGCGATCGGTTCCGAGGTTGCGGTCGGTGAATGTATCGATAAGGACACCGGTTCGGATGTCGATGTTGATTTGCCGGCGAGTTCCGGCGCGATTGTCATCACAAAATTCGGCGTCAATGCTTGCAGCGGTTCGGCAGCCAGAAACAGTGCAAGGCGCTGCATCAAATTGCGCAACTCGCGCACATTGCCCGGCCATGCATGACCGGCAAACAGCGGTGCACACGCGACGACTTCCGCGTGCAGATTCGCATGCGGCCGCACGCCTAGCGAGGCCAGCGCATTCTTCAAACACCATTCGGCCAGCGGCACCAGATCATCGGTGCGCTCGCGCAATGGCGGCAAGGTCATGCGCAAGACGCCTAGCCGATAAAACAAGTCCGCGCGAAACCGGTTATCCCTGATCCGTGTATCCAGATCGCAATGCGTGGCGCTGACGATACGGACATCGACCGGGATCGGCCGGGTGCCGCCGACGCGCACTACCTCGCGTTCTTCCAGCGCCCGCAGCAGGCGGGTTTGCAAGGCCAGCGGCATCTCGCCGATTTCATCCAGAAAAAGCGTGCCGCGATGCGCCGCTTCGAACAGTCCCGCATGGCCGCCACGGCGCGAGCCGGTAAACGCGCCTTCTTCATAGCCGAACAATTCGGATTCCAGCAGCGATTCCGCCACCGCACCACAGTTGATCGCGACGAAGGGGTGCCGCGCGCGCGGACTTTCGCGATGGATCGCCTGCGCCGCCAGTTCCTTGCCGGTGCCGGTCTCACCCTGGATCAGCACGGTGGCCGGCGATTTCGCGTAGAGCACGATCGCTTGCCGCACCGTTTCCATCGCCGCCGAATCGCCGCGCAAATCATTGATGCCATGCTTGGTGCGTAAGGAGTCCGCGACCGGTTGCGTGCGGCCACGGGGCGATTCCAGTTGTGTGAAGCGCGCGATTTCGAGCGCATCTTCGAATGCTTGCCGAATCGACGCGGCGGAATAGACGAACACGCCAGCCAATCCCGCTTCTTCCGCCAGATCCGTGATCAGGCCGGCACCGACGATGGCTTTGATGCCGGCAGCCTTGAGCTCGTTGATTTGCGAGCGTGCATCTTCTTCGGTCGCATACGTACGCTGCACAATCTGCAAGCCGAACGTGGCCTGGAATTCGGCCAGTTCCGACATCGTCTCCTGATACGTGATCAATCCAATCTCGGGCGTGATTTTGCGCGCACGCGCCAATGCCTGCATCACATCGAAGCCGCTGGCCTTGGCGATCACGACGGGTACCGACAGGCGGCTTTTCAGATAGGCGCCGTTGGAGCCGGCGGAAATCACCGCATCGCAGCGCTCGGTTGCCAGGCGGTCACGGATGTGGCGCACCGCATCCTCGAAGCCGAGATGGAGCGGCTCGATGATGGCGCGGTCATCGAATTCCAGCGTGAGATCGCGGAACAAATCGAACAGGCGCGAGATCGATACCGTCCAGATAATCGGCTTGTCGGTTGATTCGCGTAGAGGTGAGAGGGGACGTGCCATGTTTCAACATTAGTTTCAATTGTTTCAGGCGTTTCAATTGTAACGCAGGTTGAAACAATGTGGAGCGAGATCTGTTTTGCTAATGGTTCATGAAGTTTTCCTAAATGCTTGATTTGTATGTGTATATTTTTCGATGGGTATGCCGGTTTGAAGTGGCGAATGCGATGGCACAGCGATTGCAATAGGGTAAGTAGCCCCCATCCATGAAACGTAAGGTGTAGACATGAGTCAATACTCCGCAGGTGCAGCGTTCCGCAAGGCGATGCAAGAAGAATCACCGCTCCAGGTCGTGGGCGCAATTAATGCAAATCATGCGTTGCTCGCCAAGCGCGCCGGTTTCAAGGCCATTTATTTGTCCGGCGGCGGTGTCGCGGCCGGCTCGCTCGGCTTGCCCGATCTCGGCATTTCCAATCTCGATGATGTATTGACCGATGTGCGACGCATTACCGATGTGTGCGATGTGCCGCTGCTGGTTGATGCGGACACGGGTTTCGGCTCTTCCGCGTTCAACGTCGCGCGCACCGTCAAATCGATGATCAAATTCGGTGCCGCCGCAATCCATATCGAAGACCAGGTCGGCGCCAAACGTTGCGGCCATCGTCCCAACAAGGAAATCGTGACCAGGCAGGAAATGGTTGATCGCATCAAGGCTGCGGTCGATGCGCGGACCGATGAAAATTTCGTGATCATGGCGCGCACCGATGCGCTGGCGGTCGAAGGCATGGAGTCCGCATTGGAGCGGGCGTTGGCATGCGTTGAAGCCGGCGCTGACATGATCTTCCCGGAAGCGATCACGCAGCTCGACATGTACAAGACATTCGCCAAGACGGTGAAGGTGCCGGTGCTGGCCAACATCACCGAGTTCGGCGCGACGCCGCTCTTTACGGTCGATGAGTTGAAATCGGCAGATGTCGGTCTGGTGCTGTATCCGCTGTCTGCCTTCCGCGCGATGAACAAGGCGGCTGAGAACGTCTATACCGCGATCCGCCGCGACGGCACGCAACAAAATGTGGTCAACACGATGCAGACGCGCATGGAGTTGTACGACCGCATCAATTACCACGACTTCGAGCAGAAGCTTGATGCGCTTTTTGCCGCGCAAAAAGCGAATTAAAGATTCCGAAGAAATTTTTCAGGAGAGCATCATGAGCGAACAGCCAGCCACAGGCTTCAAACCCAAGAAATCCGTAGCATTGTCCGGCGTGACCGCCGGTAATACGGCATTGTGTACAGTCGGCAAGACCGGCAACGATTTGCATTATCGCGGCTATGACATTCTCGATGTCGCCGACACGTGCGAATTCGAAGAAATTGCGCACCTGCTGGTGCATGGCAAGCTGCCGACCGTGGCGGAACTGAAAGCCTACAAAACCAAGTTGAAGGCACTGCGCGGTTTGCCCGCCAACGTCAAGGTGGCGCTGGAATGCCTGCCCGCTTCGTCGCATCCGATGGACGTGATGCGTACCGGCGTATCCACACTCGGTTGCATACTGCCGGAGAAAGACGACCACAATACGCCTGGCGCGCGCGACATCGCGGATCGCCTTATGGCATCGCTCGGCTCGATGCTGTTGTACTGGTATCACTATACTCAGAACGGCAAGCGGATCGAAACCGAAACCGACGATGATTCCATCGGCGGCCACTTCCTGCATTTGCTGCACGGCGAAAAGCCATCCGCGTTGTGGGAAAAGGCGATGCACACTTCGCTGATCCTGTACGCGGAACACGAATTCAACGCATCGACCTTCACCGGTCGCGTGATTGCCGGCACGGGCTCCGACATGTATTCGGCGATCACCGGTGCGATCGGGGCATTACGCGGTCCCAAACATGGCGGCGCCAATGAAGTCGCATTTGAAATCCAGAAACGCTACGACAATCCGGATGAGGCGGAAGCCGATATCAAGAAGCGTGTCGAAAACAAGGAAGTCATCATCGGCTTCGGTCATCCGGTGTACACCATCGCCGATCCGCGCAACAAGGTCATCAAGGAAGTCGCGCGCAACCTGTCGAAGGAAGCTGGTTCGATGAAGATGTTCGATATCGCCGAGCGTTTGGAATCGGTGATGTGGGATGCGAAGAGAATGTTCCCGAACCTCGACTGGTTTTCCGCCGTGTCGTATCACATGATGGGCGTGCCGACCGCGATGTTTACGCCGCTGTTCGTGATGTCGCGCACTTCCGGCTGGGCTGCGCACATTATCGAACAACGCGTCGACAACAAGATTATTCGTCCGAGCGCAAACTATGTCGGACCGGAAGATTTACAATTCGTGCCGATCGGTAAGCGTAAATAGAGAAAGATATTCTCTCCTTTTTGAGGCTGAAGTTTACTCACAGATCGGCGCCATGCTTTGCGCCCCTCTCCCGCAGGCGGGAGAGGGGCGGGTGAGGGTGTTTGTCAAGGCCGCCTCTCTTGCGATCACCCTCATCCCCAACCCTTCTCCCGCCTGCGGGAGAAGGGAGCCGAACACCTCCGCAGACTTGTGGATAAACCTCCGCTTTCAAGAGGAGGAACAAAACTTGAAACCGAAATCAATTCAACAATTCAACATCGCATCAACAAAGGGAAAAACATGTCCGCACACATCTCCAACGTCCGTCCCAAGGCCGACAAAGTCCTGGTCGACATCGTCGATTACGTGACCAAATACAAGATCGTCTCCAAAGTCGCCTACGACACTGCCCGCAACTGTCTGATCGACACACTCGGCTGCGGTCTGGAAGCGCTGGAATATCCTGCTTGTAAAAAACTGATGGGCCCGATCGTGCCGGGCACGATCGTTCCGAACGGCGCCAAAGTACCAGGCACGCAATTCCAGCTCGACCCCGTGCAGGCCGCATTCAACATCGGCGCGATGATACGCTGGCTCGACTTCAACGATACTTGGCTGGCGGCCGAATGGGGGCACCCATCCGACAACCTCGGCGGTATTCTGGCCACTGCCGACTGGCTCTCGCGCAACGCGGTCGCTGCCGGCAAGAAGCCGCTGACGATGAAAGACGTGCTGACCGGCATGATCAAGGCGCATGAAATCCAGGGCTGTATCGCGCTGGAAAACTCGTTCAACAAAGTCGGCCTCGACCACGTCGTATTGGTGAAAGTCGCATCGACCGCAGTCGTTGCCGAAATGCTCGGCTTGACGCGCGATGAAATCCTCAATGCGGTATCGCTCGCATGGGTCGATGGCCAATCGCTGCGCACCTATCGTCACGCGCCGAACACCGGCTCGCGCAAATCGTGGGCGGCCGGCGACGCGACATCGCGCGCGGTGCGTCTGGCATTGATCGCGAAGACTGGCGAGATGGGCTATCCATCGGTGCTGACCGCGAAAACCTGGGGCTTTTACGACGTACTGTTCAAAGGTCAGCCGTTCAAGTTTCAGCGCAAGTATGAAAGCTATGTGATGGAAAACGTGCTGTTCAAGATTTCCTTCCCTGCCGAGTTCCATTCGCAGACCGCGGTCGAAGCGGCGATGAGCTTGCACGATGGACTCGCCAAGGCCGGCAAGTCGGTCGAAGACATCAAGAAGATCACGATCCGCACGCACGAAGCCTGCATCCGCATCATCGACAAGAAAGGCCCGTTGAACAATCCGGCTGATCGCGATCACTGCATCCAGTACATGGTCGCGGTGCCGCTGATCTTCGGCCGCCTGACCGCTTCCGATTACGAAGACAATGTTGCTGCCGACAAGCGTATCGATACATTGCGCGACAAGATCGTATGCGTCGAAGACCCGGCGTTCACCAAGGATTACCACGATCCGAAGAAGCGTTCGATCGCCAATGCATTGACGGTTGAATTCAAGGATGGCAAGAAGATGAAAGAAGTCGTGGTCGAATATCCGATCGGCCATGCACGCCGCCGCAAGGACGGCATCCCGCTGCTGGTCGAGAAATTCAAGACCAACCTGGCGCGTCAGTTCCCGCCCAAGCAGCAAGAGGCAATTCTGAACGTGTCGCTCGACCAGAAAGCACTGGAAGCGATGCCGGTCCACGAGTACGTCGATCTGTACGTGATCTGATTTTTTTCATGACGATCAAAAAGCGCAACGGCAAATTTGCCGCTGCGCTTTTTTTATGCGTCTGGTGAACGAATTTGCCTGGGAACGCGCTAATCGTTGTTTCCCAATATCTTGGCGCTAAAGAATTGATGAATGCCTTTTCTCAGTTCGCCAATCCGGTCGAATTCGATATAGGTAATATCGCACAAATCTTCCAACTCCCTGAGCAAGGTGGTTTTAATCGGCGCCTGCTTCCAAGCCAGGAACAAAATGGGTGTGCGCTTTCCCTTGAATATGTGGTAACTCAGTTCAAAGGCGCTACTCTCGCTCATGCCGACACGGATATTAATGAAGGCATCGGCTTGATCGAGCAATTTCAGCCGGTGGTCCCGGAAGTTCTTTGGCGTAAAGGGCACATGGACTTTCTGCTCGAACGATGTCTTGAATGTCGCGGCGCTTTCCGCTTGTGCTCCTGTCAGATAATTAAATGCGTACGGAGCGCTGTTTGCGCTATCGATTACATGCAAAATGTCCGCGATCAAGCGTTGTTGCTTTCGATCCGATTCGGTAAATGGTTGCCTGATAAATAAATTGATGAGAGGCGCGCCTGCTTTCCGTTCGCACCGATGCACACGCCGTTCCACGATGGTCGCCGCGGCATCCAGATCAGCGGTACTCGGCACCAGGCGTTCGGTCGGCACGCCATGCACGCGCCGGCCATCGTCCGCTTGCGGTATCGAGTGATGTAAAGCTTGCAAAGCGTATAAATCATGGTCATCGATATGGTGCATGGCCTTGAGCGCCGCCTCTGCGCCGGCGATCGTCGTATACACAACGGTGCCCGCCTTCAGCGCCGCGACGCGAATCGGCTGCGAGTCGACGATTGCGCTACGCTTTTCGTCCACGGTAAGGATGACGAGTGCGATTTCCTTTTTTGCGAGCATGTCCAGAATGGAGGCATCTTCAAGCGCCGTCGCATTGATGCCAGCAGCTCTGATGATGAGCGCTGTCACCGTGCTGGCGAAAATGGAAAACCCGCACGCTTCAAGTTGGCGCGCGATGGCGACTGCGCGCGCCTGGTCGCTTTTCTTGATGCGCATGAAAACGCGGCCCGATTGCGGCAATGTGATGCCGGACCCCAACTGCGATTTGAAGTAGGCTTCACCGAAAGTCTTGCCAATCCCCATCACTTCGCCGGTTGACTTCATCTCAGGCCCGAGGATCGTATCGATGCCGGGGAATTTGGCGAACGGGAATACCGCTTCCTTGACGCTGAAATACGGCGGCACCACTTCGTTGACGATCCCCTGGCTATCGAGCGATTGTCCCACCATGCAGCGCGCTGCAATCTTGGCCAGCGGCAAACCAGTCGCTTTCGACACGAAGGGTACCGTGCGCGACGCGCGCGGATTGACTTCCAGCACGAATACGACGTCGCATTGTCGGCCGTCGATTTCCTTTTTCTGAACCGCAAATTGCACATTCATCAAGCCGACGACATGCAGGCCTTTCGCCATCAACGCGGTCTGGCGCTTCAATTCATCGATCGTATCTTGCTTCAACGAATACGGCGGCAAAGAACAGGCCGAATCGCCGGAATGAATGCCCGCCTGCTCGATATGCTCCATCACGCCGCCGATCAAGGTCCGCTTGCCGTCCGAGAGGCAATCGACATCAACCTCGATCGCATCGTTCAGGTAGCGGTCGAGCAAGACCGGCGAATCGTGCGATACCTTGACCGCTTCGCGCATGTAGCGCTCCAGGTCGGCTTGTTCGTGGACGATTTCCATCGCTCGGCCGCCCAGCACATAGGATGGCCGCACCACCAGCGGGTAGCCGATTTCCAGCGCCAGGCGCACCGCATCCTTCTCCGTGCGCGCGGTACGATTTTGCGGTTGGCGCAGCTCCAGCGTATGCAGCATTTGCTGGAAGCGCTCCCGGTCTTCGGCGGCATCGATCATGTCGGGCGAAGTGCCGATGATCGGCACGCCGTTCGCTTCCAGGTCGAGCGCCAGTTTCAAAGGGGTCTGACCGCCGAATTGGACGATCACGCCAAATGGCTGTTCCAGATGCACGATTTCGAGCACGTCTTCCAGCGTCAGCGATTCGAAATACAGACGATCGGATGTATCGTAATCGGTTGAAACGGTCTCGGGATTGCAATTGACCATGATCGTCTCATAGCCGTCTTCGCGCATCGCCAATGCCGCATGGACGCAACAATAATCGAATTCGATGCCTTGTCCGATGCGGTTCGGGCCACCGCCCAACACCATGATCTTTTTGTTGGCGCTCGGTTGCGCTTCGCATTCTTGATCATAGGTCGAATACATGTACGCGGTGTTGGTCGAGAATTCGCCGGCGCAGGTATCGACCCGTTTATAGACAGGGCGAATATGCAGCGCGTGGCGCTTGTCACGCACCGCTTGTTCTGTCGTCTTGAGCAATGCCGCCAGGCGGCGATCGGAAAATCCTTGTTGCTTGAGTTGGAACAGGAGCGCTTTGTCGAGATCGGCGAGCGTTTGCGTTTCCAACCCCAACTCGGTCTCGACGATGTCCTGAATTTGCACCAGGAACCATGGATCGATATGCGTGAGTTGCTGCACTTCTTGCAGGGTAAAACCTTGGGCGAATGCGTCGCCGACATACCAGATGCGATCCGGTCCGGGCGCACCGAGTTGCTCCATGATCACCGCGCGGCCGGTTACTTTCCGGCGCAAGCCATCAACGCCGGCTTCGAGGCCGCGCAACGCTTTCTGGAACGATTCCTGGAAAGTGCGGCCGATGGCCATTACCTCGCCGACCGATTTCATTTGCGTCGTCAAACGGTCGTCGGCCTGCGGGAATTTCTCGAATGCGAAGCGCGGAATCTTGGTGACGACATAATCGATCGACGGCTCGAACGATGCCGGCGTCGCGCCGCCGGTGATTTCGTTGCGCAATTCGTCCAGCGTGAAACCGACCGCCAGCTTGGCGGCGATTTTCGCAATCGGGAAACCGGTCGCTTTCGATGCCAGCGCGGAGGAACGCGATACGCGCGGATTCATCTCGATGACGATCATGCGGCCGTCTTTCGGATTGACCGCGAACTGCACGTTCGAGCCGCCGGTATCGACGCCGATTTCGCGCAACACCGCCAGCGACGCATTGCGCATGATCTGGTATTCCTTGTCGGTCAGCGTCTGTGCTGGCGCGACCGTGATCGAGTCGCCGGTATGCACGCCCATCGGGTCCAGGTTTTCGATCGAGCACACGATGATGCAGTTGTCCGCCTTGTCGCGCACTACTTCCATCTCGTACTCTTTCCAGCCGATCAGCGATTCCTCGATCAGCAATTCGGACGTCGGCGACGCTTCCAGGCCGCGCACGCAAATGGCGTGAAATTGTTCCGCGTTGTAGGCGATGCCGCCGCCGCTGCCGCCCATCGTGAATGAAGGTCGGATGATGACGGGGAAGCCTAATTCCTGTTGCGCAGTCCACGCCTGCGCCATCGTGTGGGCAATGCCGGAACGGGCTGAACCGAGCCCGATCCTGGTCATCGCCTCCTTGAATTTCGAACGGTCTTCCGCCTTGTCGATCGCTTCCGGCGATGCGCCGATCAACTCGCAATGGTATTTTTTCAGGACGCCGTTGTTGTGCAGGTCGAGCGCGCAATTCAGGGCAGTCTGACCGCCCATGGTCGGCAGGATCGCATCGGGGCGTTCCTTGGCGATGATCCGTTCCACCACTTTCCAGTTGATCGGCTCGATATAAGTCACGTCCGCCATTTCCGGATCGGTCATGATGGTGGCCGGATTGCTGTTGACCAGGATGACTTTGTAACCTTCTTCGCGAAGCGCCTTGCAGGCTTGCGCACCCGAATAATCGAATTCGCAGGCTTGGCCGATGATGATCGGGCCGGCGCCGATGATCAGGATGCTTTTAATGTCATTGCGTTTAGGCATTTTTATGTGTCTCCATCATCGTCACGAAGCGATCAAATAAATAGGCAATATCGTTCGGTCCCGGCGATGCTTCGGGATGGCCCTGGAAACAGAACGCAGGCTTGTCGGTGCGGGCGAAACCTTGCAGCGAACCGTCGAATAACGACGTGTGCGTGACACGGCAGTTGGCCGGCAGCGAAGTGGCATCGACCGCAAAACCGTGGTTTTGCGACGTGATCAACACTTGCTTGCTATCCAGGTCTTGTACCGGGTGATTTGCGCCGTGATGGCCGAATTTCATCTTGAGCGTTTTGGCGCCGGAGGCCAGCGCCATGATTTGGTGGCCGAGGCAGATGCCGAAAGTCGGGATGCCGAGCTCGATCAATTCTTGCGACGCCGCAATCGCGTAATCGCATGGCTCCGGGTCGCCGGGACCGTTGGACAGGAAGATGCCGTCCGGGTTGAGCGCCAATGCATCGGCGGCCGATGCTTGCGCCGGCAGCACCGTCACTTTGCAATCGCGCTCGGCGAGCATGCGCAGGATGTTGCGCTTGGCGCCGAAATCGAAGGCGACCACATGGTGCCTGGAGGTGGCTTGCCGGCCATAGCCTTTACCCAGCGCCCATTCTGTTTCGTTCCATGCATAGGCAGCGCGCGCCGACACCGTTTTGGCCAGATCCATCCCGGCCAGGCCCGGAAACGCACGCGCCAGTGTCAACGCCTTGGCGTGTTCGTTGCCGACCAGGATCGTACCGGCTTGCGCACCGCGCGCTCGCAACAAGCGCGTGAGCATGCGCGTATCGATGCCGGCAATGGCGACGATATTTTCCGATTGAAGATAAGCGGACAAGCTTTGGGTCGCACGGAAATTCGATACCAGCAGCGGCAAGTCTTTGATGATCAAGCCGGCCGCGTGAATTTTGCTCGATTCGACATCTTCCGCATTGACCCCGGTATTGCCGATATGCGGATACGTGAGCGTTACGATCTGATGGCTGTAACTCGGGTCAGTCAGAATTTCCTGGTAACCCGTCATTGACGTATTGAATACGACTTCACCAGTGGCATGGCCAGCGGCGCCAATGGAAAAGCCGTTGAAAATCGAGCCGTCTGCAAGCGCCAGAATAGCTGGCGTCTGCTGACGATGGCGTAGTTGCGGTGGGTAATCCATTGCATCTCCTTTGCCGTACGCACGTGATCAGCAAACGCGATCAAATGCGTACGGCGTCATCGTCGGGATCAAGCCAGGGGCCTGGCTTGCTTGTGTATTGCGACTGGTGCTTTACTTACGCGCTTATTGAAAGGTGCGGGGTCTTGCTGGATACGGATGTGAGTTTGGGCTTGGAGGGACGGTTCGCGCTCGTGTTGTGCAGCGTGCGGGATGCTGGCGCGTTTGCAATGTTGGCTTCGCTGCCCAACTTGAAGATACTGACGAGATGCACCAGATTTTTCGCCTGCTCCTCCAGCATGCTGGCAGAAGCAGCGGCTTGTTCAACCAATGCCGCATTTTGCTGGGTTGCGCCATCCATCCCGCTGATGGCGTCGTTGATATGATTGATCCCGTCACTTTGCTCTTTGCTCGCCATCGTGATTTCACTCATGATGTCGGTGACGCGTTGGACGCTCGTGACAATCTCTTCCATTGTCAGTCCGGCCTGATCAACAAGCTTGTTGCCATGATCGATTTTTTCAACCGAGTCATTGATCAGTGTTTTGATTTCCTTCGCGGCACCGGCTGAACGTTGAGCAAGATTTCTGACTTCGGTCGCGACCACCGCAAAACCGCGCCCTTGTTCACCGGCGCGTGCGGCTTCGACGGCTGCATTCAATGCCAGGATGTTGGTTTGAAACGCAATACCGTCAATGACACTGATGATATCGACGATTTTCCTGGACGATTCGTTGATCGAGCCCATTGTGGAGACCACTTGCGAGACGACAACACCACCTTTGCGCGCCACTTCGGCGGCCGAGAGGGCCAATTGGTTGGCTTGCATCGCGTTGTCGCCATTTTGCTTCACTGTACTGGTCAATTCTTCCATCGAGGCAGAAGTTTCTTCCAGCGAGCTCGCTTGTTGTTCGGTGCGGTTCGACAGATCAAGATTGCCCGATGCAATTTGATCGGAGGCGCCATCGATTGTGTACGTGGCCGCTCGCACGTCGCGCACGATGCGGGCCAAACTGGAATTCATGCCATATAGCGCCTGGATGAGTTGCCCGAATTCATTCGTTGAGCGCACTTCGATTTGTGCAGTCAAATCGCCTTCGGCAACACGCTGTGCGATGCTGATCGCTTGCTGTAACGGCAGCGTAATATTGCGCACCAGAACAATTCCGGTCGCGACGCCGAGCAGCACAGCCAGAATCAGCACAGTCAGCATCAGGTAGACGGTGTTGTCGACATCCGTGTTGACGAGATCACTATTGGTCTTGGCACGTTGCGTCAAGAACTCGGTCAATGTGCGCAAGCTGTCATCGGAGACGCGATAACTTGGATTAATGGTACGGATCAGCACTGTCTCGCCGTCATCCCATTTTCCTTGTTGTACCGCCGCACTGGCTTCACCAATGGCATTGACGCCCAAGTTCCCGCTTTTGGCGAACCATTCGTCGGCCAATTTGCGTTCTTCCGGCGAGGTAATGGTGGCCATATACTGAGCCCATAATTGATTGATCTCGTTTGTCGTGTCGGTAATTATTTTGAAATGCACGGCCTCCGGATGATCGTGCAACTTGGCCCATTCCATTTGGGGGTTGTGCTGAAGCACCTGCAAAATCTGGCTGCGATTGACTTCCATTTTGAATCTGATTTTTTCGACCGTGGCCGCTATTTTCACGTCTTTCAGAGAGGTATCCTGAAATATTGTTGCCGTATGTTTAATGCTATAGCTTCCCAAGCCGCCGATTACCAGCATCATTGCAGCGAGAATGCCTAATGCATAAATGATAAGTGTTTTGATTTTGATGTTATTCATCATACGAAATGGCCTTTTGTGTTAATCCATTAAAACAAACGTTAATGCTTTGCCGATATTGAATCTCTCCCAACCATTGAGAACAACTTGCAACAACCATGATGGTGAGTAGTTGCAAATTTTTCATTAATGTCAATTACGTTTTAATTGTATTCGCGCTTATTATTGCTGTAAAGAAATAATAACAACCATAAATTAATGTCTTGACAGTAACTAAGAATGAAGATTCTGAGCGAAGAGGGAAGGGTTCGGGGTAGTGTCCCTATCTATGGGCAATGGAATGGACTCTTCCTGCGCATCGGATGTGCCGAGCTGAAGGGGGGCATCAACACTACACGGCGCTGCAGGCACCTTGCTAAGCGAAAAATCCATCGATCTCATCTGTCACGTTATGACTTCAGATTGGTATACGTTGAATGAACGATACGCAATCTACTTTATATCAATGCAATATTCATCGTTCACACTTATCCTGACCTCAGGAGACAGCGATGAACTATTCAGATTTCTACCAGCAGTCAATTACTGATCCCCAAAAGTTTTGGGGCAACGAAGCGCAACTGATCGATTGGCATCAGCCATATTCTCAGGTGCTTGATGATTCCAAACCGCCATTCACGAAATGGTTTGTCGGCGGCAAGACCAACCTGTGCCATAACGCCGTGGATCGCTGGGTCGCGACGCAAGGCGACAAGCCGGCGTTGATTGCAATCTCGACCGAGACTGATGCCGAGAAGGTCTATTCATTCAGCGAACTGCAAGCGGAGGTCAACCGCACCGCCGCGATCCTGCAATCGCTCGGCGTCACCAAGGGCGACCGTGTATTGATCTACATGCCGATGATTGCCGAAGCGGCATTCGCGATGCTGGCGTGCGCACGCATCGGCGCGATTCACTCGGTGGTGTTTGGCGGCTTTGCCGCCAGCAGCCTGGCGACGCGCATCGACGACGCGAAGCCGAAACTGGTCGTGTCGGCCGACGCCGGTTCGCGCGGCGGCAAGAGCATCGCGTACAAGCCATTGCTGGATGAAGCGATCAACTTCGCGAAATATAAACCAGCGCACGTGTTGCTGGTCAATCGGGGCCTGGCGCCGATGCAGTGGGTGCCCGAGCGCGACGTCGATTACGCCGCACTGCGCGCACAACACATGAATGATGAGGTGCCAGTCACGTGGCTGGAATCGAACGAGAGCGCCTACATTCTCTACACTTCCGGCACCACCGGAAAACCGAAAGGCGTGCAGCGCGATGTCGGCGGTTATGCGGTAGCGCTGGCGTCTTCGATGAAGCATATTTTCTGCGGCAATCCTGGCGAAACCTATTTTTCGACATCCGATATCGGCTGGGTCGTCGGCCACTCGTACATCGTGTACGGTCCGCTGATCGCCGGCATGGCGACCATCATGTATGAAGGTTTACCGACCCGGCCCGATGCCGGCATCTGGTGGCGCATCGTCGAGAAGTACAAGGTCACGCGCATGTTCTCCGCACCGACCGCGGTGCGCGCGCTGAAAAAGCAGCCGGAAGCATTCATGAAAAAGCATGATCTTTCTTCATTGAAGGCGTTGTACCTGGCCGGCGAGCCGCTGGACGAAACGACTTCGCAATGGATCTCATCGGCGCTGGGCGTGCCGATCATCGATAACTACTGGCAGACCGAAACCGGCTGGCCGATTCTGTCGATCGCAAAGGGTATCGAAGACAAGCAGACCAGGCTCGGCAGTCCCGGCGTGCCAATGTACGGCTACAACGTGAAAGTGCTGAATGAAGTGACCGGCGAGCTTTGCGGCCCGAATGAAAAAGGCGTGGTCGTGATTGCCGGCCCGCTGCCGCCGGGATGCATGCAGACGGTGTACGGCGACGATGAACGATTTGTGACGACGTACTGGAACAACTTCCGGACCGAGCGGGTGTATTCGACCTTCGACTGGGGTATTCGCGACGCGGACGGCTACTATTTCATTCTCGGACGGACCGACGATGTGATCAACGTGGCAGGGCATCGCCTCGGCACCCGCGAAATCGAGGAGAGTATTTCCAGCCATCCGAATGTGTCCGAAGTCGCGGTGGTCGGCGTCAAGGACAAGTTGAAAGGGCAGGTGGCCGTTGCCTTTGTGATTTTGAAGAATGGCGATGCCGCATCGACGGCGGACACGCGCCGCGCGCTGGAGACGGAAATCATGGCGGTGGTGGACAAGCAGCTGGGTGCGGTTGCACGGCCGGCGCGGGTGCATTTTGTTTCTTTGCTGCCGAAGACGCGCTCCGGCAAGTTGTTGCGGCGCTCGATACAGGCGATTTGCGAGGGACGTGATCCGGGGGATTTGACGACGATTGAAGACCCTGCTTCGTTGCAGCAGATTAGAGTGGTTTTTCCCCGGATATAAAGACGGCAGTAGTGCCGTCCGGCACATTATTTGCTGATGTGTTCCAACCGCTGTATTCCCTACCTTTCAAGGGGAGGGTTAGGGGTGGAGCAAGGGTTTCAGGCGACATGTTGCCTGCTTGCGGAACGGCACAGGCTTGCAAGCCTGTGTGCGCCCTGCAAGGGGGGATGGGTTAAAAGGCAACTTGTCAAGCCGTACCTCCCGCTCTATGCTCGCGGATTGTCCTCTTATCATCTCCCGGAGAAGCTGAGTGAAACCAACAACGCTGCTAGTACTAACCCCCTTCCTGCTGGGGCTGTACGGTACGACGACCCTGCCGGTCTTCGCCGCCGATGCGGCCGGTCAACAAACCGTTGCCGCGACCAATGCCCCGTTGCCGAAAATCGCCTACGAAAAATACACGCTGCCAAACGGTCTCGACGTGATCATGGTGGAAGACCACCGCTTGCCGATTATCGCCGTCAATATCTGGTACCACGTTGGCGCCGCCAATGAAGAGCCGGGGCTGACCGGCTTTGCGCACCTGTTCGAGCACATGATGTTTGCCGGCAGCAAACACGTGCCGCGCGGCTTGGCCGACAAGCTGCTGGAAAGCGCCGGCGCGACCGACTTCAATGGCAGTACCGATTTCGATCGCACCAATTACTTCGACACGATCCCGTCCAACCAACTTGAACTGGCGCTGTGGATCCATTCCGATCGCATGGGTTATCTACTCGATGTACTGGACCAGACCGCGCTGACCAATCAGCAGGACGTGGTGCGCAACGAGCGCCGCGAGAGCATTGAAAACCGCCCGTACGGTATCGTTGAAGAAGCCTTGTTCCATCAGTTGTTCCCGAAAACCCATCCGTACTATGCCAGCGTGATGGGTTCGCATGCCGATATCCAGGCCGCCAAGCTGGATGACATCAAGCGATTTTTCGCTCGTTATTACCGACCCAACAACGCCAGCCTGGTCATCGTCGGCGACATCGACAAGGCCAAGACAAAAGCGCTGGTGAGGAAATATTTCGGCAACTTCAAACGCGGACCCGATATTCCGAAACTGCGCGTCGTTACGCCGCCGATCACGGCCGAGCGCCGCGTGGTGGTAACGGATCGGGTCGAATTGCCGCGCGTGCTCATGGGCTGGCTGACATCGCCCGCGTACAAGGAGGGCGATGCCGAACTGAGCATTGCGGCGCAAATTCTGGCAGGCGGAAAATCGAGCCGGCTGTACAAGACGCTGGTCTATGACAAGCAGATCGCGCAGGACGTCAATGCATCCCAGGAATCGAATGCATTGACCTCGATGTTCATCGTCGATGTTACCGCTCGTCCC
Organism: uncultured Oxalobacteraceae bacterium; assembly: GCA_966250375.1. GTDB lineage: Bacteria > Pseudomonadota > Gammaproteobacteria > Burkholderiales > Burkholderiaceae_D > CAMLDH01. The sequence goes on along the minus strand of CBINHE010000049.1, from coordinate 2,131 downwards.
GGCCATAGCGCGCAGGAAATCGAAGCCGCGATCGACGAAGAAATGAACAAGTTGCGCAGCGCGCCGCCGAGCGACAAGGAAATGGAGCGCGCCCGCAATACGATCGAAACCGCAATGTTGAGCCGCATCGAAAAAATTGGCGGCGCAGGTTTGGCGAACCAACTCAATGAGTACAACCAATACCTCGGCGACCCCGGCTTTTTGCCGAAGGATATCGAGCGTTACCGCAAGGTCACGGCAGCCGATGTGCAACGCGTCGCCGCCGCCCAATTGCAGAACACCAGGCGCGTGGTCGTGCATGGTGTGCCGGGCGCCAAGAATCTGGGACCGGAAGTGCCGAGGCCGCCAGCCAAAAAGGGTGCGCCCGGTACCGGCACAACTTCGCTTAATCCTGATGAAGCATGGCGCAAACAGGTGCCGAAGGGCGGCCCGGTGAAACCGGTGGTGCTGCCGCAAGGCGATGCGTTCACGCTGGCCAATGGCTTGCGCGTGATTCATTATTACAACCCGGCATTGCCGCTGGTGGCGGCCGAACTGGTGTTGAGGACCGGTTCCGCAGCCAATCCGCCAGGCAAATCGGGATTGGCGAGCTTTACCGCGCAAATGCTGGATGAGGGCACCAAGAACCGCACCGCGCTGCAAATCGCCGACCAGGTGGCGCAGCTTGGCGCGTTCCTGAGCACCGGCGCATCGGCCGATGACTCCACCGCGCAAGTGATGTCGCTCAAAAGCAATTTTGACCAGGCACTCGAACTATTGGCCGACGTGGTACTCGCCCCGAGCTTCCCGGCCGAAGAGATCGAGCGCCAGCGCAGCAGTCTTCTGGCGGCACTGAGACAGTTGCGGGAAAATGCGCCGGCAGTGGCGTCCCAAGTCGCATTGAGCGCCTTGTACGGCAATCGGCATCCCTATGGCACGCTCGATATTGGTACCGAGAATGCGATCAAGGCAATGCGGCGCGACGATTTTCTGACATTCTGGAAGCAGCATTACGTGCCCGGCAATGCTGCGTTGGTGGTGTCCGGCGCCATCACGCGCGCTGAGTTGAAAACGCTGGCCGAAGCCAAGTTCGGCGCTTGGCAGGGTAGCGATTCGAAGCCGGTTGTCGTCAGTCCGGCACAACCCCCTTCGGCGCGTCTGGTGCTGGTCGACAAACCAGGCGCACCGCAAACCGCGCTGAAGGTCGCCACGATTGGCGCCGAACGCAAGTCGCCCGATTATGCGGCGCTACAAGTGATGAATGCGGCGCTGGGCGGTCTCTTTACCAGTCGCTTGAACAATAACCTGCGCGAGCAGAAAGGTTACACATACGGCGTGAGTTCCGGCTTCCAATACCATCGCATGCCAGGACCGTTTGTGATTAGCGGCAGTTTCCGCACCGACGTGACGGGTCCTGCATTAAGCGAGATATTCAAGGAAATCAGGGCGATGCAGGCCAAGCCGATGTCGGCCAAGGAACTGGAAGGCGCACGCAACTCGCAGATCCTGTCGTTGCCGGGACATTTCGACACCAACGCGGCAATCGGCGCGAGTCTGTCCAATATATTCATCTACGATCTTGGGCTCGATTATTACAACGGGCTGGCCAAACGCTTTGCCGCCGTCAGCGCGAAGGATGCGCAGACGATGGTGAAGAAATACCTGAAGCCGGAAAACCTGATTGTGGTTGGCGTGGGGGACAAGGCTAGGATTGCACCGCAGTTTGGCCAAATGAAATTGGGGCCGGTTGAGTATCGGGATGCGGATGGGAATTTGTTGAAGTGATGATGGATTGACTGTCATGCACTCGAGCAAAGTGGATTGAAACCGTGCCCAGCGAAAACATTGCTGCCAGTACAGCACACCAGGAAGCAAGAGCCGTAGATACTGGGATCCAATCCCAGCAAAATGTCATCGTCCCTCCCTCGCATGTATCAATTAATCGCTGGGATTGCATCCCAGCCGCGCTACCGTACAACGTCAACAGAGCCTAAGTACTCACCCATAAAATACTGTGAAAGAACAGCCCCTTCCCCTTCAATGGGGCGTAGCAGGGAATTCGGATCGCATGGTGTAGCAGGGGTTTCGTGGGGCATACCCCACGCCTGCGCAACGGTGTCGCCTTGCAAGGCGACACTCCTTTGATCCGCCT
>CBINHE010000048.1:0-31652 GCA_966250375.1 uncultured Oxalobacteraceae bacterium | reverse complement strand
CGAATTGCAAACGGGATTTCATGCCGGACGAATAGGTTTTAACGGGTTCGTCAAACGCCTCGCCCAGCTCGGCGAAGTCTTGAATGTAGGCCAAGCGTTCCGGAATGTCGTGCTCGTGGCCATGGATGCGACAGACGAATTTGGCATTCTGCCGACCCGTGAGGGATCCCTGCAAGCCGCCGCCGAAACCCATCGGCCAGGAAACCCGAGAGCGGCGTTCGATGCGGCCCCGGTTCGGTTGGTCGACGCCGCCGATCAGGCGCAGCAGGGTGGATTTGCCGGCGCCATTGCCCCCGATCAGACCTACGCTGATCTTGGGGGGGATGGTGAGGGTCACCCCTTTCAAGACCCATTTTCCCGGACCGTGGTCGGTCTGGTAGCGCTTGTGAACGTCATCGACAATAATCATTGCATCACCAATCTTGTCGCAAAGCGATTGTGCAGCGCGAGCCCAAGGAAAATGGTCACCATCGCAAATCCGTATATGTATGGGATGCTCAGTTCCGGCACGGCATGGTAGTGCGGCGCAAACCCCAGTCGTACTGCTTCCAGTCCATGCGCAATCGGGTTGAGCAAGAGATAGTCGCGATACGGTTGAGGGACTGACCCGATCGGCAACATCACGCCGGATATCACATAAAGAGGCATCAAGATGAAGCCGATGAGCCTCCCCATCTCCGGCACCAGTTCGACGGCGACGGAGGTGGCGAGTCCGAACCCCAGTCCGATCATCCATAGTCCGAAGAATGCTTCCAGTACCGCCAGCGGATCGGCCGGGATAATGTCCAGTCCGAACAGCGCCGCGCCGCTGAAAAGGATAATGGAGATGAGGATCATCAAAAAACCTTCCAGGCCGGCGCGCACCAGTACGGAGTCCACGGGTTTGACCTGGCGGTAGGTAAAAAGGGCGCGGTTGGCGCCTATGCCGTTCATGGTTTGGGCAGCGGTGCGGCGGAACATGAAAAAGCCCAGCATGCCGACCATCAGCCAGACGGCCGTATCGATTCCCCCCACTGCGTGCACGCGAATGACTGTGTAAATCACCAACATGTAGGTGACGTTAATGACTGGTTCGAGCAACAGCCACAACCATGCGGCGCGTCCTGCCGACAGTCGGCTGACGGCTTCTCTCAGGAACAGCGCTTTCCAAACTGAAAGCGTGATGGCAGTGGCGCTGCGGACTGAATGCACTTGCACGTTATTGTCCTTCCAACGGGGGGCGGGCGTCAGTGACGCGGCCCCGAACAGACCACGAAAAACGATGTAACCGTGAAGGAGCCGCTACCGCCGTATCGACTGGGTTGGCTTGTTGGTAAGCGAGTAGCGCTTTGTTTGTGCGGATGGCATGCATGGTTCTATGTCAATGTACGCCTGAACATGAAGAGGGGGCCGGCCATCATGGTCCAGAGCCCCGCATCGATACCTGCCGACAAGGAAAACACGGCAACTTTCCTAGGCTTGGAAGCACTGCGCATCTACGCATCCTCCAGTCGCATTGCAGGAGTCGGTATAAGAGAGGGCGCTGACTCTTCACTAACAGGGAATGGATTCATGCCGTAGAAGCTGCCGTTGACCTGAGTGGAGGCGATCACGTGGTGTCGAAATGCCTTGAGCAGGGGTTTGGACACTGTGCCGGGGTTATGCCAGAAGTCGTCAAGTGACTGTTGGCTGGTGAGGCCATCCATGTCATAAATGGCATTGCCCATCACCTTGACTGGCGCACCGTGAAGCAGCGCCGAAAGCCCAACTGTACTGTTAATGACAACGACCCCGCGAGCATGTGTCAGTGCTGTCGGTAAATGGATCTCGTGGGTATAGCGCAGGCATTCGCCCAGCCTGAAGTGATCCCGCAGTTGGTCAATTAACGCGCCGTAATGCCTGGCGCCTCGATCCATCGGGTGATGCTTGAACACAAGAATAGTATCTCGTGGTGCATGCAGGACGAACGAGGCAACCACTTCCCGAATGAAAACCTCGACATCGGCATAATTGCTGTGGAACTTTACTTGGGAATCGTTGTGGACTTGCAGTGGCACCAAGAAGTAGGCCTTCGATAATGCATTCGCCAATTGATGCGTCAAACGAGCGTCTTTTCTGGCATACAGGAGCTTTCTGGCGCCGGAGCGGCACCAAGTCAATCCCTTCCCGATGACGGAAAAACTCTTGTGATGCTCATAATTCCAAAACCAGGGCCGCAAGCAGGCGCCAGCCAGATAATAGAGCATCGCTGCTCGCGCCATGCGCGAAAAGCTGGTATCTGAAGGCAGCGCATTCACTTCCGGTGTCGCATGGCGCTGGCCAAGGTAAAAATGCGGATCGCGCGACAAGGAGGAAAATCCGTTGACGCCCCCTTCTTCCAGCGTGATGTAATGGGGGCGCACATACCCCTCTTCAAATACGAAGACGCGGATTCCCGCCTCACGGGCGACCTTGATGGCGTCTCGGTGATACGAACGGCAATCGCCAAACAGAAAAAGTTGATCTATCCGCTGATCGGCAATCATTTGCGCCAAAAACTGTGGCCAGGCTTCTACAGTTCCGAGGTAGTTGACCACGTTCTGGCCACGAGAATAAAGCCAGTCGCCGCCGTTGAAATTAATCTTCCACACGTGTGAGCCGTGCGAGCGCAGATATGCGGCAAACTGGCTAAAAAATGGGCCCATAGGGCCTTGAAGCAAGAGAACGCGACTCACGCTATGGATTGCGTATGGAAGCTAGCGTTAAACGTACGCTGCTGGATTGTCAGAAAAGACGGCCAAGGAACGGGATTGGCCGACTTTGGGGGGAAAGCATCAAGTACGGCCTGAATATTGGCGACAAATCGGTCCTTCAGAATGGACGAAGGCAATTCCTTTTCTGCACGAAGCCTTTTTGCTCGCCTCAATGAAATGGCAGGGAAGAATTTCAAGAGGATTGATCGGCTCAACAATTGGACAAATTTTGCCGAAGGGCAAAAATAAGCATGGAGGCGAACATTAGAATGGAGTTGCAATGCAGCAATTTTTATCATTGAGAATCAGTTGTATCCCGCTGGAAAGTGTCTTGATGCGCGGCAATATTAACCGATATCAACATAAATGTGCAAATCTGGAAACATAGAAACATGGCAACATAAAACTTGCGCGAAAAACCACATTCAGCAGTAAGGGGGGGGCTTTGGAGCGCCGTGTAAGGAGTCGCACAAGAGATGCCCAACAACGCAATGCGCCTCAAAGAGGCTTGGGGCGCCCCTTACAATTCATCACAAAGAAAAAGGCGCATTCCTTGCAGCCTTGAAAGACAATCGGCTGGAGGCATTGGGCGGAGCAGACAAGGAAAAAGAACGTTTCGTGCAGGGCGAGACCTTGCAATTACCCCCATGCACAAGATCAGTTCCTGAATTCAGTGGTTGGACAGGCGCAATCGCGCCTGTAGTGTTCTCACTCAGTTGGTGAACGTTAGGGGGCGAATTTGGTGCGGCTGATTTTCGGATTTGGTACTTGGGGGGGGAATACGCTTCGAGTGAGGCGGTCTGATTGCAAGAGATGAGGGGTTTGGTCAACTGGTCACGATTTTAATTTTGCCAAAAAACGGGAGCGTTTGGATAATGCGCATGTGCGGCTCCGGCAAAAGTTGCGAAGCCACGTATAGCAAGAAATTTTTCGTGAAGGCCAAATGAACACGCCGAACTTGGCGCAGATTTAACGCAGAATTTTCAACAAGAATTTTTCTGAATGAAGAAGAAAAATCCTACTAAATTGTTGAAAGCATTAAATAATTTTGGTCGGGGTGAGAGGATTCGAACCTCCGGCCTCTACGTCCCGAACGTAGCGCTCTACCAGGCTAAGCTACACCCCGATTGCGGTGCCACCTGCTACTAAGTGAGGCAGTCCCACTCAGTGATTACGATCGACCGCGAAAGCGCATAATTTTAGCAAAGAATCCTTGAATTGACTATCAGGCAGCGCTGCGATCGACGCGATCGCACGCTGCGCTGCCTTTTCCGCTTCGCGCTTTGTGTAGTCAAGTGCGCCGGATGTTGTGATTGCCGCCAGAACGTCGTCAAAGTGTTTTTCGTCGCCATTTTCGATGCAGGCGCGCACTAACTCACGTTGCTCCGGCGAACCATTTTCCATCAAATAAATCAATGGCAGCGTCGGTTTCCCTTCGCGCAGATCGTCTCCTACGTTCTTGCCGATAGCAGCGGCATCGCCGGAGTAGTCGAGCACGTCATCGACCAGTTGAAAAGCGGTGCCGAGCGACCGCCCGTATTCGGCCGCGGCATCAATTTCAGCATCCGTTGCGCCGGCGATCAAAGCGCCGAGTTGCGTTGCGGCTTCAAACAGCTTGGCCGTCTTGGACCGGATAACCTGCAAATAGCGCGCTTCCGAAACGTCTGGATCATGCATATTTAATAATTGCAACACTTCGCCTTCCGCGATCACATTTGTTGCATCAGCCAAAATCCGCATGACCCGCATGTCGCTGACCGCCACCATCATCTGGAATGCCCGGGAATACACGAAGTCGCCGACCAGCACCGACGCAGCATTGCCGAACAAGGCATTGGCGGTCTGGCGTCCACGCCGCAGCGACGATTCATCCACCACGTCATCGTGCAATAGTGTCGCGGTATGGATAAATTCGATTACTGCGGCCAGTTCATGATGATGGGTGCCGCGGTAGCCGTAAGCATTGGCAACCAGTAACACCAAAACAGGGCGAATGCGCTTGCCGCCGGCGCTGATGATGTATTCGGCGATTTGATTTACCAGCGGGACATCGGAATAAAGTTGATGGCGAATAACGGTATTGACAGCCTCCATGTCGGCGGTAATTGGCTGGGTAATGGTATTTTGGGCGGCGTGGCTGGTAGGTGCAGACAAGATAAAACCTGCTAAAGATCATCAATTGGCTGAATTATACGATGGCAGGGGTGCTGAGCCGTGATCAGAATTACGCAATTTCACGCAATTGTGCAGTCTGGGGCGCTTTCTAATGGGCATAATAGGTTTTGACCGGAAATCTAAGTCCATGTATAATGTGAGGTTTTCCCGATTCTGTATGCTGATTTTGTGGTCTTCGGCGAGGGGAGAAAGTCTTTTAATTATTCGATGAGGTTCCCCATGTACGCGGTCATAAAAACCGGCGGCAAACAATATAAAGTTGTTGTCGGTGAAAAATTTAAAGTAGAACAGATACCTGCAGACATTGGCTCCGAAATCACCATTGATCAAGTGCTCGCAGTGGGCGCTGGTGACACCATCAAGTTTGGTGCGCCGCTGGTCGAAGGTGCCACGGTGCTGGCTACGGTATTGGCGCAAGGTCGCCACGATAAAGTCAAAATTTTCAAGATGCGTCGTCGTAAGCATTACCAGAAGCGTCAAGGCCATCGCCAAAATTACACTGAATTGCAAATTGTTTCGATCAACGGCTAATCGTTGTCCGAACTAACCAGATACCAAGGAGTCTGAAATGGCACACAAAAAAGGCGGCGGCACCACGCGTAACGGCCGCGATTCCGAGTCAAAACGACTGGGCGTCAAAGTTTACGGCGGTCAAGCCATCAATGCTGGCGGCATCATCATTCGTCAACGCGGCACAAAAGTGCATCCGGGCGAAAATGTCGGCATGGGCAAGGATCACACCCTGTTCGCACTAATCGATGGCAAAGTGCAGTTCGCCACCAAAGGCGCATTGCAGCGCCATATCGTTACGGTAGTACCGGCGTAATAGGCTACTTACTACGCAGCGCAAGGCGAAAGCCTTCAGTCAAAAGGCTCTGCCAACGGTAGGGCCTTTTTAATTTGCACAACAGTTTTTTTACTATAGATTTTTAACGGCAAAATATGAAGTTTATCGACGAAGCAAAAATCGAAGTCATTGCCGGCGATGGCGGCAACGGCGTTGCGTCGTTTTGCCGTGAAAAATTCCGGCCATTCGGTGGGCCGGACGGTGGTGACGGTGGCAAGGGCGGCAGCATCTGGGCGGTCGCCGACCGTAACATCAATACGCTGGTGGATTACCGTTACTCCAAGCTGCACAAGGCACGTAACGGAGAAAATGGTCGTGGTGCCGATTGCTACGGCAAGGGCGCCGATGACATCATGTTGCGCATGCCGGTCGGCACGCTGATCATCGATCAGAATGACGGCGAAGTCGTCGCCGATCTGACCGAGCATGGCCAGCAGATATTGCTGGCCAAAGGTGGCGAGGGCGGCTGGGGCAATATTCATTTCAAATCGTCGACTAATCGTGCGCCGCGCCAGAAAAGCGACGGCAAGGAAGGCGAACGGCGCGAATTGCGGCTGGAGCTGAAAGTGTTGGCGGACGTCGGCTTGCTCGGCATGCCGAACGCCGGCAAATCAACCTTCATTACCGCGGTATCGAATGCGCGGCCGAAGATCGCCGATTATCCATTTACCACCCTGCATCCGAATCTGGGTGTGGTGCGCGTCACTCACGAAAAGAGTTTCGTGATCGCTGACATTCCCGGCTTGATCGAAGGTGCTGCGGATGGCGCCGGCCTTGGGGTGCAATTTTTGAGGCACTTGCAACGCACTGGTTTGCTGCTGCATATTGTTGATCTTGCGCCATTCGAGGATACCGTCGATCCGGTCAAGGAAGCAAAGGCGATCGTCAAGGAATTGAAGAAATACGATGAATCGTTATTCGAGAAGCCTCGCTGGCTGGTGCTGAACAAGCTCGATGTGGTGCCAGAGGAAGAGCGCAAGAAGCGCGTGAAGGATTTCGTCAAGCGCTTTGGCTGGAAAGGCCCGGTATTCGAAATTTCCGCGTTGACCCGCGAAGGCTGCGAAGAATTGATCACGGAAATTTATAACTATCTGGCCGAGAAACGTCAGCAAGAACACCGTGCCGAAGAAACGCAGATGGCTGAAGAAGTGCGCGGCATCGTGTCGATTGATCCGGATGATCCGCGCTTCAAGGTTATCGATTGATTTTGCGGGAAGAGCGGGCAGCGCATGCTCAAGCGCAGCAATAGTCTAATACCAATCCTCACCCATAACGTGACATGAAATCGCGTCTTTTTCCGTCTGGCAGAGAGCGTATTGTTAATCGTTGGTCGCGAACGTGTTGTTCGTCGTTGCCCCCCGCCTTCGCGGGGGCAGGCTGCGCTCGCTATGGCGTCTCCTCTCCCTTGCAGGGCGCGTATCGGCTTGCAAGCCGATACTGTTACGCAGGCGCGCAGCATGCTGCGTGAACCTCTTGCTTCCTTTGCAGGGCGCATATCTTCTTGCAAGAGGATATCGTTCCGCAGGCGAATGAAGGGAGCATTGCCTTGCAAGGCAATGCCGTTACGCGGGCGTGGAGCAGTGCTCCACGAATTCCCTGCTTCACCATGCCATTCGAAACCCCTGCTACACCCTCCCCCCTTGCCAGCCGAAAAAATCCATCGATTTCATTTGTTACGTTATGGGCGAGGCTTGGTATAAATGGCCCGACCTGGGCGGCCCCTTCTACCCCCAACAAATTAGAACATGAATTCAGTCATCCAAAAAACCAAACGCTTGATCGTCAAAGTCGGCTCCTCTCTTGTCACCAATGACGGCAAGGGGTTGGACAATGCGGCCATCGCAAAATGGGCTGCGCAAATTGCGCAATTGCGGGCCATGGGCAAGGAAGTCGTGCTGGTCAGCTCCGGTGCGATCGCCGAGGGCATGCAGCGGCTGGGTTTCGACAAGCGCCCGGCCGGTATTCATGAATTACAGGCATGCGCTGCAGTCGGTCAGATGGGACTCGCGCAGATTTACGAAACTAGCTTTCGTCAGCACAATTTGCGCACTGCGCAAGTGCTTTTGACTCACGCGGATTTGGCTGATCGCGAGCGCTACCTGAATGCGCGCTCGACCCTGTTCACACTGCTGAAACTGGGTGTCGTGCCCATCATCAATGAAAACGATACCGTCGTTACCGATGAAATAAAATTCGGCGATAACGACACGCTGGGCGCATTGGTCGCGAACCTGATCGAAGGCGATGCGTTGATTATTCTTACCGATCAAAGAGGATTATTCACTGCCGATCCGCGCCGGGATCCGAATGCGCAATTCGTGCATGAAGCGAAAGCAGGCGATTTGACACTGGAAACGATGGCGGGAGGGGCTGGCACCGGCATCGGCCGCGGCGGCATGTTGACCAAGATCTTGGCTGCCAAGCGCGCCGCGACTTCTGGCGCGCATACCGTCATCGCCTGGGGGCGTGAAGACGGGGTGCTGACGCGTCTGGCCTGTGGCGAAGCGATTGGTACGCAATTAACGGCACAAACCGCGCAATTAACGGCACGCAAGCAATGGATGGCTGACCACCTGCAAACGGCCGGCAGGGTGATGCTGGATGCGGGCGCGGTGCAAAAGCTGACAGCCGAAGGTAAATCCTTGCTGCCCATCGGCGTCACTGATGTTTCAGGAGAGTTCGGTCGCGGTGACGTCATTACCTGCACCGACGTAACTGGCCGCACGATCGCGCGCGGCATGACCAATTATTCCAGTTCCGAAGCGCGCCGTATCATGCGCCGTCCATCCTCGGAAATTCTGTCGATTCTGGGATTTGTGGAAGAACCAGAGTTGATCCATCGCGACAATATGGTGCTGATGTAACGCTTGGAGGAGGGGGGATAAGCGCCATTTTCTGGTATAAAAGCGCACTTTGACAAAAGCCGGTTCCGGATTTCTTCCGCAGCCGGCTATTTTATTTATTATTGCTGCATGAATGGCCGCGCCCATCGCATGCTTTCGATAATTTTCGCCGCCTTGCCGGCGACCATGCCATCTTGACAGAAATAATCCCCCGCCAGTGCAGCGTGCTGCCGGTTCGCTGCATTGTTGGAGATCGGCTCCCATTGATCGCGGCGCGAGCGCGACCAAGAGCCATCCGGATGCCCGAATGCGTAGAGCTTCTTGTGCCGCAATTGGCAACGGATGCCTTCGTAGCTGATGTTTCTTGCACCTGAAGCGCTGGTGGTCACCAAGGTGTAGCGCACAACATCGTCTGTGCCAATGGTTAGCGATTTAGCGTCGATCGCGAAGGTTTGCGTAGCAGTTGGACTGACATAAAAAGGCAGCAGGTTCTCCGCACGCGGAGCTGCTGGCAACTGCAGCGCGATCTCTTTCCAGGATTTGTCGTGGTCGTCGAAATCTTCCTCGAAGTTCGATTGGGCATGTGCGATCGCCACAGCATTTGCGAGCAGGACAAGAATCGCAAGTCTCTTTGCAATCCTTGCGCGCACCGGCAGAGAGGGTGCGGCCAGATCAGCGTTGTCCACAGCCGGTGGAAATGTTAAAAACATGGAAACTCACTTATCGTCTGGTTTGGCTTCGATTTCGATCGTGACTTCAGTCGGATGCGATTCATTCACCGTACGTTGGTGGGTATGGGCCTGGCGCAAATAACGTGCGGTATTGCGCGGTGCGCTATGGTGCGTCGGGCGGGGCAAGAAGCGCGACAATTCCTGCAATGCCTTTTGATAGACATCCCGTTTGAATTCAATCACGACATCGAGCGGCACCCAGTAATCATGCCAGCGCCAAGCGTCGAACTCGGGATGCTCGGTCAGGCGCAAGTTGACATCGCAGTCGCGTCCGACCATGCGCAGCAGGAACCAGATCTGTTTTTGGCCACGATAATGACCGCGGATTTCGCGCTTGATAAAACGGTCAGGCACCTCATAACGCAGCCAGTCGCGGGTGCGGCCAATAATTTTGACATGTTCGGTACGCAGGCCGACTTCTTCTTCCAGCTCGCGGAACATCGCCTGCTCCGGTGTTTCGCCGAATTTGATTCCGCCTTGCGGAAATTGCCATGAATGTTCCCGCACTCGCTTTCCCCACCACACCTCGTTATGCGAGTTGAGCAGGATGATGCCGACGTTCGGGCGAAAGCCTTCACGATCCAGCATGTTGCACCTCAAAACTTTCTGCGGCTAGATCACCCTCATCATGAATGCAGCACGTATGCGCGCATGCCGGACATCGCCGAAACCGGCGATACATGGCGGCATGAATCAATTGTGCGAAGAAGTGGGTGCATCAGCCAGCTAATCCTTTAAAATTGAGTTGATTATAACCCTCTCTTTTTAAAAAGAATTCACCGTTATGCGTGCCTCACGATTTTTTATTTCCACTCTTAAAGAAGCCCCATCCGACGCCGAAATCGTCAGTCATAAACTGATGCAGCGAGCCGGTATGATCAAACGTGTCGGCTCTGGCATTTATAACTACATGCCGATCGGTTTGCGCGTGATCCGCAAGGTTGAAGCGATCGTGCGTGAAGAGATGAATCGGTCCGGCGCGATTGAGCTGTTGATGCCGATCGTGCAACCCGCCGAGTTGTGGCAGGAAACCGGCCGTTGGGACAAGATGGGGCCGGAATTGATGCGCGTGAAAGATCGCCATGGTCGCGATTATGCGATTCAGCCAACTTCCGAGGAAGTGATCACAGACATTGTGCGTACCGAAATCAAATCGTATCGCCAGCTGCCGATCAATTTTTATCATATCCAGACCAAATTCCGCGATGAGCGCCGTCCACGCTTCGGTTTGATGCGCGGGCGTGAATTCACGATGAAGGATGCATATTCCTTCGACCGCGATGCGGCTGGCATGCAGCAGTCGTATCAGATCATGTATGACGCGTACGTGCGGATTTTCGATCGCTTCGGTCTGCAATTCCGTGCAGTGGCGGCGGACAACGGCGCGATTGGCGGCTCCGGTTCGCATGAATTCCATGTGATCGCCGATACCGGCGAAGATGCGCTGGTATATTGCCCGACGTCCGATTACGCGGCCAACATGGAGGCGGCGGAAGCAGTTGTAGTGGGGGGGCCATCTGGTCAAATGAATCTGGCAGCTAGCTCCCCTAGTGTAGTGGTACGTCAACCACCGGGTCGACCGCTTGTTAAAACGTCGACGCCGGGCAAGTCAAAATGCGAAGATGTCGCCGCCTTGCTGGGTTTGCCTTTGTCGCAGACAGTCAAATCGATCGTGCTGACAGTCGAAAAGGAACAGAACGGCAAAGTCGATAAGCAAGTCTGGTTGTTGCTGTTGCGCGGCGACCATGATTTGAATGAAGTGAAAGCCAGCAAAATCCCGGGTCTGTCCGATTATCGTTTTGCGACGGAAGCCGAGATTGTCGAATGGTTTGGCGCCAAGCCCGGCTATCTCGGCCCGATTGGCGCCAAAATGCCGGTCAAGGTGGTGGCCGACCGCACTGTCGCTAACATGAGCGATTTCGTATGCGGCGCGAACGAAGAGGATTTTCACTATACCGGCACCAACTGGGGGCGCGATATGCCGGAACCGATTGTCGCCGATCTGCGTAACGTGGTCGCGGGCGATCCGTCACCCGACGGCAAAGGCGTACTCGCGATTCAGCGCGGCATCGAAGTCGGTCACGTATTCCAGCTCGGCACACGCTATTCGGAAGACATGAAGGCGACGTATCTGGACGAGAACGGCAAGCCGCAATTGATGCAAATGGGCTGCTACGGCATCGGCATCACGCGCATTCTCGGTGCTGCGATCGAGCAAAACTTCGACGACAAGGGCATCATCTGGCCAGCGGCGATTGCGCCGTTCGAGGTGGTGCTGTGTCCGATGGGCTATGACCGCAGCGAAGCGGTCAAGGCCGAGACCGATAAGTTATACGCGAGCTTGCAGGCGGCAGGGATTGATGTCGTGCTCGATGATCGCGGCGAGCGTCCCGGCGTGATGTTTGCAGATTGGGAATTGATCGGCGTGCCGCATCGTATCGTGATCGGCGAACGAGGACTGAAAGAGGGCAAGCTGGAGTATCAGGGGCGGCGTGATGCGGCTGCGACGCCGGTGGTGCTGACTGAAATGACTGAATTTGTTAAAGCCAAATTGATCACGTGATTCGCTCCTTATTGATTCGATGCGCAGCCATTGCGCTACTGTGCGATACCGGTTTTGCCTGCGCTGGCAATCAAAAGGAAGAAGCGATGGCCGATTCGGTGCGGCTGGCATTGTCGCGCGCCATTACCGACGCGCGTCCGCCCAAGCCGCAGTTTGCCAAGACCGACGAGCGCATCAAATACCTGCACTGGCTGAACGAAATGTCCGGCCGGTTGACGAAGAGGCTGCCTGATATCCAAGTGCGTCAGGAGCTGTTGCAGACAGTTTGGTATGAGGCAAAGCGAGCCGGGCTGGAGCCCGAACTGGTGTTAGGGCTGATCCAAGTCGAATCTGCTTTCCGCAAGTACGCGCTGTCGCCAGTGGGTGCGCACGGCTATATGCAGGTGATGCCGTTCTGGACGCGCGCGATAGGCGATGGTGATCGCAGGAAGCTGTTTCATATGCAGACCAACCTGCGTTACGGTTGCTCGATCTTGCGCATGTACCTCGATATGGAAAACGGCAATCTCTTCCTTGCGCTCGGTCGTTACAACGGCAGTCGCGGCCGGCCGGAATATCCGAATGCGGTGCTCGCTGCCTGGAAGCAGTGGGAGCACTAGAGCTGACGGCACACCGTCAACCCATGTGAGGAGCACAATCGCACTGGCGCGGAGCGCACCTACCATTGGTTCGCAAAATGTCCTAAGGTCGTAACGTCGGGCGGAACATATTGTGTGTATGGTAAAAACCCGGTGGCGCTGTTTTATATGATTCTTATATGATTCAGCCAAAGAACCAGTGCTTGTTACAGAAAGCTGTTCGCAGTACTTACCGTTTGAAGTCAGGCGCAGCTTGATGCCAGAAACAAAAACGCCCGCGCGATGCGGGCGTTTTTGTTTGGCACGAGGAAAGAAGATTATTTCAAGTGATCAGAGACCAGTTTGGTCATCTCGAACATCGACACTTGCTTCTTGCCGCCAAAGACAGCTTTCAACTTGTCATCCGCATTGATCATGCGCTTGTTCATCTCATCTTGCAGTTTGGACTTCTTGATGTATTCCCAGATTTTCTTGGTCACTTCAGTGCGCGGCAGCGGAGTGGCGCCGATCACAGCGGCCAGAGTAGCGGACGGTGTCATTGGCTTCATGAATGCTGCATTGGGTGTGCGCGGTGCTGCTTTTTTTGCTGCCGGCTTTTTGACTGCCGGCTTGGCTGCTGCTTTTTTAGCTGGGGCCGCTTTCTTCGCTGCAGGTTTAGCTGCCGCTTTTTTTGCTACTGGTTTGGCTGCTGCTTTTTTAGCTGGTGCTGCTTTTTTAGCTGCCGGCTTGGCTGCCGCTTTTTTTGCTGCTGGTTTTTTGGCGGCTGGTTTGGCCGCTGATTTTTTGGCTGTTGCCATCTTCAAGCCTCCTTCACAAATGTGTGAGAAATTGCGTCATATCACGCACCGCTAATAGTGGTGCGGTTTTAATGGTGATGCAAGTGTTTTTTGCGCGTTTTGACATGATTTTGCGCAGAGAGAGACATTTGATCTTCATAGGGGGAGGACAAAGCGGCGCCATAGGGGAAATGCGATAGGTGCTGCCGGGTGTTCCAGCTGCTGTGACGTGCCTGTAAGGTGCGCATTTTCGGTGGATTGCCGAGACTGCTGGCTGTAGTTGCCGCCTGCACTTCGGCAGAGCGGCCGGTGAGGGTATTTCAGGTAGTGGCTGTTGGCATGGCCTTGATTAGAGTGGATTTCCTCTGAATGTAAGGGGAAACCCAAGTCTCTTCTTAGCGCAAGCCCGGTAGCATGCCCTTCATGCCGCGCATCATTTTCATCATGCCGCCGCCCTTGAGCTTTTTCATCATCGATTGCATTTGCTCGAATTGCGCCAGCATGCGGTTGACTTCTTGCACCTGCACGCCTGCGCCAGTGGCGATGCGGCGCTTGCGCGACGCCTTGATCAGTTCTGGTTTGGCGCGTTCTTGTGGTGTCATCGAGTTGATGATGCCTTCCATGCGACGCACTTGCTTTTCGGCTTGGTCCATGTTGGCGCCATTGGCTGCTTGCTGCAACTGTGCCGGGAGCTTGTCCATCAGGTTGGACAGGCCACCCATCTTTTTCATTTGCGATAGTTGGGCCTTGAAGTCGTTCAAGTCGAACTTGCCGCCCACCTTGATTTTTTGCGCGAGGTCTTGCGCGGCGGCGACATCGACGCCTTTGCGGGCTTCTTCGACCAGTGCCAGAATGTCGCCCATGCCGAGAATACGGTTCGCCATCCGTTGCGGATCGAACGCTTCCAGACCATCCAGTTTTTCGGCCACGCCGGCGAACTTGATCGGCTTGCCGGTGATATGGCGCACGGAAAGCGCCGCACCGCCGCGTGCATCGCCGTCGAGTTTGGTCAGTACGATACCGGTCAGCGGCAATGCATCGTTGAACGCCTTGGCGGTATTGATTGCATCTTGGCCCAGCATCGCATCGACTACGAACAGCGTCTCGATCGGTTTGACTGCCGCATGCAGCGCAGCAATTTCCTGCATCATTGCTTCGTCGATGCCGAGGCGGCCGGCAGTATCGATGATCAGCACGTCGTGATAATGCCGTTTCGCGTAATCGAGTGCGGCGAGCGCGATATCGATCGGCTTGTCGGTCGACTGCGATGGGAAGAAGTCGGCGCCGACCTGGGCGGTGACGGTTTGCAACTGGCCGATCGCGGCTGGACGATACACGTCGGCTGATACGGTCAGCACTTTCTTCTTTTTCTCTTCGCGCAGGTATTTGGCGAGCTTGCCGACGGTGGTGGTTTTACCCGCGCCTTGCAGGCCGGCCATCAGGATGATGGCAGGCGGCTGGGTCGCAAAGCTCAATTGCGATGCCTCGGGTCCCAAGTCGGCGCCCATGAGCGAAGCCAGTTCCTGCTGTACTACGCCAACCAGCGCTTGGCCGGGTGTGAGCGAACCGATGACATCTTCGCCCAGCGCTTTTTCCTTCACGCGGGCAATGAATTCGCGCACGGCGGGCAGCGCGACGTCGGCTTCCAGCAAGGCCAAGCGCACTTCCCGCAGCATTTCGGCAGTGTTGGATTCGGTCAGGCGCGCCTCACCGCGCATGGTTTTGACGACTTTGGCAAGGCGTTGGGTCAGATTGTCGAGCATCGGTGGTGGGGTATCAAGGTTGCTAATTATTGCGAGATAGGATCAGGGGCCGCCTGAGCGGTATGGTGGTCTATACGCAACATTAATGGGATAAAAAAACAATGGGGTGAAAGCCCGCGCATATCGCGCCAAATTCACCACAAACAGGCTTTCATTTTACCCGATGCGGCGCAGGTTTCCTGTTTGGGTGGCGGGAATCCGGAAGCCTGTGGGCGGCGGTTCAGGGTTCTCGCATCGCATGTGTGGCGATCGAACGGGATCGTTTTATCTATTTTCCAATGAATCAATTTAACAATTGCGATGATCGGCAGGGATGGGCATTTCGTGTGCTGAGTCTCGCAACACATGCGGGAATCCGCCTTGCCGCTTTCGCCAATTCCGGATTCTCGCAAAAAAGAGCGCAAGTAAACGGATCGCTCGCTTGGCAATGCTTTATAAATCAACTACTTATCTTTGCAAGCGTGATTGGCACGAAGGCTGCAATAGTGTTCAGGCAAGCTAACTACATGGAGATAAACATGCATCAGACATTGATTCGTACTGTGCTACTGGCATCGACCGTTATCTTGGCAGCAGCACAAGCCCGGGCGGACGATGTAGTCCGGCTTGGCAATCTCAAGTTCGCCCATTACGGCGCCGTTTCCTATATCAAGGAGATCGCCCCGAAATGCGGATTCAAGGTCGAGGAACACCTATTTGCGAAAGGGCCGGACGTGATGCAGGCGATTCTTGCCGGTGAGTTGGATGTGGGCGCAACGGCATCCGAAGGCGCAATCTCCGCTCGCGCCAACGGTGCGCCGATCTTTGTGGTGGGCGGCTTTGCCAAGGGTGGCGCGCGGCTGGTGGCGCGGCCGGATGTCGGCATTAAATCGATCAAGGACTTGAAGGGCAAGAGAGTCGGTGTCACCCGCGGCGGAATTCACGAGGTGCTGCTGGCAGCCGAACTGGCGAAAAACGGCCTGACTATGTCAGATCAGCCGGGTAAGGACGTGCAGGTGGTTTATCTGGCGTTCGCCGATTTGAATCAGGCGCTGCTCGGGAAGAACCTGGATGCCATCATGCAGAGCGAACCGCAATCGTCGCAAGCGATCAACAAGGGCTTTGCGGTGGAAGTAATGAAGCCTTATGACACACCGATCGGCGAGCCCATCCGCACCTTGGTCATGACCGAAAAATTCTACAAGGAGCGGCGCCCGGTTGCCGAGAAATTCATGCGTTGCTTTGTCGAATCCACCAAGGGTTTTATCGAGAACAAGGGATTGGCTGAAAAATATGTGCGCGAGACGATATTCAAGGGACAGATTTCCAAAGAGGATTTCAATGACGCCATCGGAAATGCGCCTTATTCCTATGATATCAATGCCGAGCATATCCAGGTCACAACGGATGTAATGCGTCAATACGGCGTTGGCAAAATGGCGAAGCCGCCGGTGGCGAAAGACTGGGTAAAAACCGACTTGCTGGATCAGGCCAAGAAGAGTCTGAACGTTAAATAGGGAGAGCAAATCATGGTCAAGATAAATTGGCGCGGGCTCATGGCTGGCTTGATCGTACCCATGGTGTTGCTCATGCTATGGCAGGGTGTGTGCATGCTCGGCTGGGTCAATCCCTTGAAACTGCCGTCACCGCTGGCCGTCGCGCAACGCTGGGTACAGTATTTATTGCCCGCGGAAGCTTACACAGCGTCATCCGGCAGTCGTCTGGCGTGGGCATTTTCTGGTGAGTTGATCCGCGATGCCGTCGGCAGTATGGTTCGGGTCACGATCGGTTTTCTGGTGGGGGCGGGACTGGCATTGCCCTTGGGCGTATTGATGGGGGCTAGTCAGAACATCTATGGAAAGATGTATATCTTGATCCAAGTGCTGCGGCCGATTCCGCCCAGCGCGTACACGCCTCTGGCGATGCTGTGGTTTGGGTTGGGCAATCCGCCGGCAGTATTCATGATTGCCATTGCCGCATTTTTTCCTGTGCTTATCAATACCATCGTGGGCGTGCGTCAGGTGGATAGCATTTACCTGCGTGCCGCGCGCAATCTCGGCGCGAGCCAGCGCACCATGTTTTTCCGCGTGATGCTGCCGGCTGCCACGCCATACATCCTGGCTGGCTTGCGTATTGCGATCGGCGCTGCATTCATGATCGTGATCGTATCGGAATTAATTGCGGTCCCTGATGGCCTCGGTTTTCGCATTAATGAAGCACGCGAATATTCGTGGACCGACAAGGTGATGGCAGGCATGTTCACGATCGGCATGATCGGGCTGGCGCTCGATATGGCAATGAATAAATTGAATAACCATTTGCTGCGGTGGCACCGTGGCCTGGAGAGCTGACATGATTGCATCCCAAATTACGGTTTCCGGTGTCAATAAGGTGTTCAAGACCAGCGAGCGTGAAGTGGTCGCCCTGAAGGATATCAATCTTGAAATTCCCAATGGCCAGTTCGTGTGCCTGCTCGGGCCGTCCGGCTGCGGCAAATCGACTTTGTTGAATGCAGTGGCAGGATTTTCTCTGCCATCGAGCGGCACCATTACGGCCGACGGCAAGCTGATTGCTGGCCCGGGGCCGGAGCGCGGTATGGTGTTTCAGGAATACGCGCTCTTTCCGTGGATGACGGTCGAGCAAAACGTTGCCTTTGGTCTCGAGATCAAAGGTATGGATCGCGATGCAATTCAGGCGCGCGTATCGGAACTGCTCGATAAGCTGGGCTTGGCCGATTTCAAAAAACGGTTTCCGAAAGACCTGTCCGGCGGCATGCGCCAGCGGGTCGCAATTGCCCGTGTGCTGGCACTCGACTCCCCCATCATGTTGATGGATGAACCATTTGGTGCGCTTGATGCGTTGACCCGTCGTAATTTGCAGGACGAGTTGCTGCGCATTTGGGCTGAATTGAACAAGACCATCATTTTCGTTACGCACAGTATTGAAGAAGCGATTTACCTGGCTGACCGCATCGTCGTGATGACGTATCGTCCCGGTACCGTCAAGCGCGACATCATGGTCAAGCTGCCGCGTCTGCGCGACCCATCGGCGTCGGAATTCAATACACTCAAGCGCGAACTCGGTGAACTGGTGATGGAAGAACAACAACGCCATCACAATGACGAAATACGGATGGCCGCTGTCGATTAGCAACGGCCCACAGGGACAATGCTTGGCTGGTTATTTGAGTGCTGCAGTAGAATGCAATTCATCAACTTCATCGATGATTGCACGGAAAACCGCATGCGCTCCACTAAACGAATCGGCGTGGTCGCAGTTGCCATCGCATGTTCCGCTGCCATTGTATTCGCCGCCTATGGGTTTGCCGCCAGCAAGGCGCGCAGCGACATTCGCGCCATCGGCGAGCGCCAGTTGCAGATTGTTACGCTGGATCTGGAGTCGGTGCTGGAAAAGTTTGAAACGCTGCCCTTTACGCTCGCTTTTCAACCGGAAGCGGTGCAGGCGTTAGCGCATCCGGCTGACAAGGCGGTAATCGATCGCTTGAACCGGACGCTGCAATCGATTCAGCGCCACGCAAAAGTGGTCGCAATCTATTTGATGGACCGCAATGGACTGACACTCGCTTCCAGCAACTGGGATCAGGCGCAAAGCTTCGTCGGCAATAATTTTGCCTTTCGCCCGTATTTTCGGGATGCGCTGGGTGGTAATGCCGGTCGTTTCTATGGCATCGGCAGTACCACTAATGAACCAGGTTATTTCATCACGCAACCGGTCTATGCACAAGGGGCGCAACGCGGCAACGCGGCGCCGATTGGTGTGATGGCGGTCAAGATCAGTCTGGCCGAATTCGAACAAACCTGGCGCAGCAGTGAAGAGCCGATTGCATTGACGGATCGCAGCGGCGTGGTTTTCCTGAGCAACCGCGTCGCATGGAAGTATCGCAGCCTGCATCCGCTCGATCAAGCGGCGCAACAGGCGCTGACCGGTACACTGCAGTACGCCGGCCGGTCGATCGTGCCGATTACCACTTTGCCGAAAGCAATGCAGGCCGGTTTCGGCGACTTCGTTGCCCGGCCTGTCGGTCGGCAAGGATGGCAGTTGATGCTGTTTCCATCGGAGACACGCATCGCCCGAACTGCGTGGCTATCGGCCATGGTCGCCGCGTTGCTGCTGGCGATTGCGGTCGTGTCATGGTGGGCTATTCATCAGCGCCGACGTCGGATGGAAGAGCGGCTGGCTTCACGCAATGCACTGCAGCAAGCGGCAAAGGAGCTGGAGCAGAAAATTGCACAGCGCACCGAAGAGTTGTTGCGGGCGAATAAAAACATCGAAACCAAATATGCGAAGCTGAAGGAAGCGGAACATCTGCTGCGCTCAACGCAAAATGAAATGGTGCAGGCCGGCAAGCTGGCGATGCTGGGCCAGATGGCGGCCGGCGTCACGCATGAGCTGAATCAACCTTTGGCAGCGATCCGTGCGTTCGCCGATAACGCGGTGATCTTTCTGTCGCGCGGCCAAGTCGAGCAAGCTACGGAAAATCTGGCGCATATCAGCGCGGCTAGCGCTCGCATGGGGGCGATCATCGGCCAGCTCAAGGGATTTGCACGCAAGAGCCATGAGACCGTGGCGACTGTGGATTTGCCGCAATCGATCGAAGCCTCGGCGCGGCTGGTGCACAACAACTTTCAACGCAATGCGGTGCAACTGGAAATTGACATTCGGGACGCGGTTGAAGTGATCGGAGATGCGGTGCGCACCGAACAGGTATTGATCAATTTGATGCGCAATGCGCTCGATGCGGTTGACGACGTCGCGGAGAAAAGGGTGCAAGTGACGCTGACGCGCGACGGCGCCGATGCCGTAATCTATATTCGCGATTCCGGCGCGGGAATTCCGGCGCAGGTGGCGTCTCACCTGTTCGAACCGTTTTTTACCACCAAGCCATCCGGCAAAGGATTAGGCTTGGGGCTGGCGATCTCGTCGTCGATTGTGCAGGCGATGAACGGCCAGCTTGCCGCGCATAATCACCCGGGTGGCGGCGCCGAATTCGTGGTGCGCCTGCCGGCCGTATCCACGCCGGAGGGAGCTTGAATGCCAACGTTTGAAGCAATATTGATTGAAGATGAGGATGCGGTCCGCATGGCAACGGCGCAGACGCTGGAACTGGGCGGTTTTACTGTGTACGCCTGCGCAAGTGCGGAGCAGGCACGATCCCGTCTGCAGCCGGGCTTTCCCGGCGTGGTCGTGACCGACGTGCGCTTGCCGGGAAAATCAGGGCTTGAAATGCTGGCGCAGATGGTGGCAATGGACCCCGATTTGCCGGTGATCGTGGTGACTGGTCACGGCGACGTCAGCATGGCGGTGGATGCGATGCGGGCCGGCGCGTATGACTTCATTGAAAAACCGTTTGCCGCAGAACGCTTGCTGGAGACCGTCAAGCGCGCGCAGGAAAAACGCAATCTCGTGTTGGAAAACCAGCGCCTGAAGGCGGCTTGGTCTAGCCATCCAGACATGCCAACCCTGATCGGTGAATCCGCAGCGATTGAACGGGTCCGGATGCTAATCCGTAGTGTGGGTCCCACGGCCGCCGATATATTGATCAATGGCCAGACCGGGTGCGGCAAGGAGGTGGTGGCGCGCCAACTGCATCTGGCCAGCGGGCGCAAAGGCCAGTTTGTCGCCATTAATTGCGGTGCGTTGCCCGAAGCGATGTTCGAGAGCGAAATCTTCGGTCACGAAGCGGGTGCGTTCACCAGCGCACAAAAGCGGCGCATCGGGAAGCTCGAGTATGCCAATGGCGGCACGGTGTTTCTTGACGAGATAGAAAGCATGCCGCTCGCGCTGCAGGTGAAACTGTTGCAGGTATTGCAAGAACGCCGGCTTGAACGTCTGGGAGGCAACGAGGCAATCGTGATCGATTGCCGCTTTATCGCGGCCAGCAAAGCGGATTTGCTGCGCTTGAGTACGCAAGGCGCATTCCGGGAAGATTTGTATTATCGGATCGGAGTGGTCAGCATCGATTTACCGCGACTGGTCGAGCGCCGCGAGGATATTCCAATGCTGCTGGCGCATTTTGCACAAGGTGCCGCGATCCGCTATCAGCGTCCGGTGCCGCAATGGAGTACGGCGCAAATGGCGCAATGGCAGGCGCGTGATTGGGCGGGCAACGTACGCGAATTGCGCAACTTTGCCGATCGACTTGTGCTCGGCGTCATGGATGGATGGCCGGATGGGCCGCATGCCGACACGAGTGCTGCGACGGACGGGAGGAGCGCGTTGCCGCAGCAAGTCGATGCATATGAACGGATGTTGATTGCAGATGCGCTGGCCACGACCGACAATAATGTTGCTGCCGCGGCGGACCGCTTGGGCATGCCAAAAAAGACGCTGTACGACAAAATCAAGAAATACCAACTTGCAGCCGGGCGCGGTACTGAATGACGAGTGATACCATTCTCGGCCCCGTCGCGATCAACGCCACATGGTGTAAACTTAAATGATGGAAATATACTTTTTCGTTTTGGCGGCTCTGCTCTATGCCGGCTGCGCATTCCTGCCATCGCGTTTGTGCTTCCCCATTTCGATCGGAACCGCACTCGCATGGCTGCTGCACGGCGGCGCATTGTGGGCCGATGTGATCGCACCCGGTTCGTTACGGCTGGGATTTTCGATCATGTTGTCGGCAGCGCTGTGGATTTCGGTTGGTGTGTATTGGCTGGAAAACCGTAATTTTGCGCTGGATAGCTTGCGGGCGCTGATGCTGCCCTGCGCTGCCGTGGCCGTCATTCTGCCTGCAATATTTCCCGGCAGCGTAGTGCCGCTGAACGGCAAATCCGCATTGTTTTCTTGGCACATCGCGATTGCGATTCTGGCTTACAGCACACTCACCATTGCCGCTTTCCATGCGGTGCTGATGGCACTGCAGGAATCCAAATTGCATACGCACGGCAGTGCAAAAAGCGGATGGTTTGCCTTGGCCATCGATCGTTTGCCAGCATTGCTGACGATGGAAAAATTGTTGTTCCGATTGATTGCAGTCGGATTTTCCCTGTTGACGTTGACCGTCTTGTCGGGGGTTGTATTTTCCGAGCAGCTATTCGGCAAGGCATTCAAATGGGATCACAAGCTCGTTTTCACGATGCTGTCATGGGCATTGTTCGGCGTGCTGCTGGCCGGACGCCGATGGCGCGGCTGGCGCGGCAAGACCGCCCTGAGTTTTACCTTGTTCGGTTTTGCGACTTTGTTATTAGCATATGTCGGCAGCCGCTTCGTGCTCGAGGTAGTCTTGCACCGGGGGCTGGCATGAAGCTCCTGTTGTGGCTGGCGATAGGCTCGGCGGTGATCTGGCTGTGGCGCAGCAAGAAACCGCATGTTGAAGCCGGCGCCACCAGTGGCAAGAACGTCGTCGAACCGATGGTGCGCTGCATGCACTGCGAAGTATATTTTCCCGCCTCCGAAGCCGTTGTCAACTCTTCAGGCAATGTGTTTTGCTGCGAAGAGCATCGCAGCCGGCATTCGCCCGCTTAGTGCATGAGGCAAGTCGCGCACAGATACACGGTTAAAACGCACGAAACGTTTTGGCAAACGCTTTTGACGTTCAGCATTACGCGCATCGTGATCACGGTCGTGTTGCTGGTGTATCTGGTTTTAAATTTCAGAAAAAGCGCGGATGCAATATATTTTTTGCGCTATTGGCAAATCTGCATCGCGTATCTTTTCCTTTCGATCTGCTTTGCCGTACTGGTGGTGCGTTACCGTCGGCATTTCACGATGCAGCTATTGGCGCAAATTGCCGCCGATATTGCGGTCATTTCGATGTTGTATGTGACGGCAGGCGGGACTAAAAGCGGCCTGGCGATTCTGTATCTGTTTCCGCTCGCCGGCGGCGCCATCCTGGCGCCGATGATGCTGGCACTATTCTTCGCCTCCGTCACAACACTCTTCCTCTTGGCGGAGAGCGTCTATCAAGCCATTACGCTGCCGGTGGAACAGACTTTTCTGCGAGCCGGGCTGTATGGCGCGGCATTTCTTTCGACGGCGTTTGTCGTCAACCGCCTAGCCGCCAAGCTGGTCAGGCAGGAAGAATTGGCGACCCGGCGCGGTATCGACCTGCAACTACAGGAGTCGATTAATCGTCTCGTCATCGCCGACATGGGTGACGGCATTTTGGTGATCGGGAGCGATGGCGAAATATTGACAGGCAATCCGGCTGCGGAGCGCATGCTGGGATTGTCTGTTCCTTATGCCGAGCCGCATTATCGAGTGACAGAAATTCCTCATTTGGCGCCGATTGCAAATGCCTTTTTCGCGTGGTCGGCGCGACCTGCCGGCAGTGCTTCGGAAACGGCGGATGCCACGGCGTTTGTCGTCGTTAAACCAGGCGACGAAATTTCTTCGGCATGGAAAAACACGGTTTGGCGTACCCGCCACGAGTTGAACGCTCATCTGAAGTTGCGCTTTGCGACGGTTCAAACGCCAGGATTGGCGGAAGAGCGCTCGGTGATTTTTTTGCAGGACGTGACGGAAATCGAGAGCCAGGCTCAGCAACTGAAGCTGGCGTCGATGGGCCGCCTGACCGCCAGTATTGCGCATGAGGTGCGCAACCCGCTTTCCGCGATTTCGTATGCGTGTTCCCTGCTGCATGAAGAGACGTCGGATCCGGCCCAGACCCGCCTGTTGAAGATCATTAGCGGCAATGTGGCACGTTTGAACCAGATGATTGAAGATATTCTGAAATTGTCGCGTAAGGCACAAACGCATGGCGATCCCCTTGCGTTAGGCCCATTTTTAGCTGAAATTCTGGGAGAATTCAGGGAAACGCATAGCTTGTCCCCCGCAATGATTCATTTAGGCGAAATGGGCCGGTACCATGTTTGGTTCGACCCGCTGCATTTGCGCGAAGTGGTGGTGAATTTGTTGTCGAATGCGATACGCTATGCCAGCGGACGTGATGGCAGCATTCGTATTTATGCTCTGTCCGATGCCGTCAATCGACTCGAATTGCATGTGCAGGACGACGGTAAGCCGCTTACCCCCGAAATTCGCGCACACTTGTTCGAACCGTTTTACACCACGTCGAGCAAGGGGACCGGATTGGGGCTCTACTTGGCGCGCGAATTGTGTTTGAATAACGGCGCGATGATCGACTATGAATACCGGCTCAACCTTTCGGAAGATCGAATGGGCGAAACCAGCGGCAGATTCGTGATCACCCTTGCGATGGCCAATCCTGGCTAATTATTTGCAGACGACGGAAAACTTTTTTCATGGCCTCACCCCGTATCTTGATCGTTGACGATGAAGCCGACCTGCGCGAGCTGGTTGAGATTTCGCTCGTCAGAATGGGGCTCGATGTCGATAGCGCCGATTGTTTGGCCGCCGCGCGCGCCTGTCTTGCAAAGACCGCATACGCGCTGGTATTGACCGATATGCGGCTGCCGGACGGCATGGGTATCGAGTTGGTGCGTGAAGTCGCGGCCGATTGCAAGAATACGCCGGTTGCCGTGATTACCGCATTTGGCAGCGCCGACAACGCGGTCGCCGCATTGAAGGCGGGCGCTTTCGATTATTTGTCGAAACCGGTCGGATTGGATCAGTTGCGCTTGATGGTGCAGTCCGCACTGCGCATGAATCAGGTGCCCGCCGCCGGACGCTCCGATCATCAGGCTGGTGGCACCTTGCCACTGCGCCTGACGGGCCAGTCCGACGCGATGCAGGATTTGCGCGCGCAGATTGTGCGCCTGGCGCGCAGCATGGCGCCGGTTGCGATTACCGGCGAATCGGGTAGCGGCAAAGAGTTGGCGGCACGCGATATCCATGCGCAAAGTGCCCGCGCCGACAAACCGTTTGTTGCAGTCAATTGCGGTGCAATCCCGGAAGCGTTGATGGAAGCCGAATTCTTCGGCTATCGCAAAGGCGCCTTTACCGGCGCGGCAGAAGACCGCGACGGCTTTTTTCAAGCGGCCGACGGCGGCACCCTGATGCTCGATGAAGTCGCCGATTTACCGTTGCCGATGCAAGTGAAATTGCTGCGCGCAATACAGGAGCGACGGGTCCGCAAAGTCGGCGCGACGGCGGAAGAGCCGGTCGATGTACGGCTGGTGAGCGCGACGCACCAAAACCTTGCGGAGTGTGTCGAAAGAGGCAGATTCCGGCAGGATTTGTACTACCGGCTGAATGTCATTGAACTCAGACTGCCGCCCTTGCGTGAGCGGCTCGACGATATCGGCTTACTGGCCGACGCGATTCTCGGGCGCTTTGCCGGGGCAGAAGGTGCTGCAGTACTGGCGCCTTCTGCGCTTGACGCATTGCGCGCCTATTGTTTTCCCGGCAACGTGCGCGAACTGGAAAACATTCTTGAACGCGCATTGGCTTTTGCCAATGACGGTGTGATCGAAGTGGCCGATCTGGCGTTGAAAGGTGATAGTGCGTTGGCGGCCGAGTTGCGGTTTGTACGCACCGCAGCGTCTCTCGCCGAGGCAGTTTCCGTGCCGTCGGTCGCGACCGCTGCATTGGCCGAACCAGTTATAATCCTGCCGGCGCCTGTTTCGGAGCAGGATTTGCCGCCTTCGTTGCCGGCTCATCTTGACCAAGTCGAGCGCGACGTCATACGACGGGCATTGGCGAAAACGCGTTTTAACCGCACCCAGGCGGCGGAATTGCTCGGCATTAGCTTTCGCCAATTGCGCTACCGCATGCAAAGGCTTGGTATCAATGAACCGGAGTGACATGACCGATATGCGGCAACGCCATTTCCATTTGGCTGTCGATGGCTGGTGTGACAAGGCACAGCGCGTGCCATCGCCGAATTGCGATGCGCGGCCGGAAGGCGTCAGCATAGACCTGCTGGTGATTCACAACATCAGCTTGCCGCCCGCGCAGTTCGGCGGGTCGTTTATTGAAGAGTTGTTTACCAACAGCCTGAATTACGATGCGCATCCTTATTTCGATCAATTGCGCCCATTGCGGGTTTCTGCGCATTTCTTGATCCGGCGCGATGGCGTGCTCATGCAATTCGTATCCGCTAATGACCGCGCGTGGCACGCCGGCGTTTCATCGTTCGGCGGACGGGGGCGGTGCAACGATTTTTCGATCGGTATCGAATTGGAAGGTACCGATGTCGATCCGTTTACTGACTTCCAATACGAGACCCTGGCGGCATTGACGCACGCATTGCAGATCCGTTATCAACTGATGCATGTGGCCGGACATGAGCATATTGCCCCCGGACGCAAGACTGATCCCGGCCCTTGCTTTGACTGGTATCGTTATCAATGCGCGTTACACCCGCATGAATCCTCATTGTCCTCGATATGCGCTCTGCGCTTCCCGAGCCTGACGTAAAAAGTCAACGCGTTGCAGCATAAAAATAATGCCATATTGATGGAAAAAAATATTGCATCCTCCGTTGGTAGGCACTAGAATTAGTGGAAATTGTAATTTGCTTCACTATATGTAGTGTTAGTTGCGATTTTCTCTTTTGGGCTGTTCACGTAGTTCCTCAACGCAAATTCGCGTGTTTTTGAAGTTCGACGGGGCCTGTTCAGCCCTCCTTAAAAATAGAATCAGTTCGCAAGCATCGCTGATAACGTGGCTGCCACACGTTATTGACATGCATGGCGCACTGTATGACTTTTGTGAACCCAGATGGTATTGGGGGTTCTAAAAATAATCCCAAGCGACAGCATGCCTGTCGCAATGACTGCCTCAGGAGGTTTAGTGCATACAGATCAAGAAATTTCCGTAAAGTCCCCTGCCGAATTCGGTGTTACCCCTCCACTCACCAGTGCCTCTCCTTCTTCCAGCAATTTATCCGTCACGCTTGGCGACTATAAAATCATTCGCCGCAATGGCGCCGTCGCCGGCTTCGAGCCTCCGAAGATTTCAATTGCCGTGACCAAGGCGTTTTTGGCGGTCAACGGTGGTCAGGGCGCCGCTTCCGCGCGCGTGCGCGAACTGGTCGAACAATTGACTTCCAATGTGGTGAATGCCTTGGTGCGTCGCCAACCGGCCGGCGGCACCTTCCATATAGAAGACATCCAGGACCAGGTTGAACTGGCGCTGATGCGTTCCGGCGAGCATGACGTGGCACGTGCGTACGTGTTGTACCGCGCCAAGCGCATGGAAGAGCGCACCCAGCAACAATCGACCAAAGCGGCGCAGGATGTTCCGCAATTGCATGTGACCGAAGATGGTCAACGCCGTCAGCTCGACATGAACCAGGTGCGCGACCTGATTACCTCCGCCTGCATCGGTCTTGAAAAACATGTCGATGCCGAAGCGATTCTGGCTGAAACGTTAAGAAATCTGTACGACGGCGTACCGGTCGAAGAATTGCACAAGTCGGCGATTCTGGCGGCGCGCGCATTGATGGAAAAAGATCCGGCGTATAGCCAGGTTACGGCCCGTCTATTGATGCACACAATCCGCAAGGAAGTGTTTGGTCAGGAAGTCGCGCAAAAAGATGCGCAGGCACACTATGTTGAATATTTCCCGAAATTCATCCAGAAAGGCATTGAGGCAGAACTGCTCGATGCGAAGCTGGCCGAGTTCGACCTGAAAAAGCTCGCCGATGCACTGGTTCCGAATCGCGATCTGCAATTCGGTTATCTCGGCCTGCAAACACTGTATGACCGCTATTTCCTGCATATTCGCGATATTCGCATCGAGATGCCGCAAGCATTCTATATGCGTGTCGCGATGGGCCTGGCGCTCAAGGAAGCCGACCCTGAAGCGCGCGCGATCGAATTCTACAACCTGCTGTCGTCCTTCGATTTCATGAGTTCGACTCCGACCTTATTCAATTCCGGCACGCAGCGCTCGCAGTTGTCGTCCTGTTATTTGACGACGGTTGCCGACGACCTCGATGGCATCTATGAAGCAATCAAGGAAAACGCATTGCTGGCCAAATACGCAGGCGGCTTGGGCAACGACTGGACCCCGGTGCGTTCATTGGGGGCCCATATCAAAGGCACCAACGGCAAATCGCAAGGCGTCGTGCCGTTCCTGAAAGTGGTCAACGACACTGCAGTCGCCGTCAATCAGGGCGGCAAGCGCAAGGGCGCGGTCTGCGCTTACTTGGAAACCTGGCACATGGACATCGAGGAATTCCTCGACCTGCGCAAGAACACCGGCGACGACCGCCGCCGCACGCACGACATGAATACCGCGAACTGGATTCCCGACCTGTTCATGAAGCGTGTGATGGAAAAG
The DNA here is from genome assembly GCA_966250375.1 of uncultured Oxalobacteraceae bacterium. Lineage (GTDB taxonomy): Bacteria > Pseudomonadota > Gammaproteobacteria > Burkholderiales > Burkholderiaceae_D > CAMLDH01. The sequence goes on along the minus strand of CBINHE010000048.1, from coordinate 3,513 downwards.
GGCGAGTGGACGTTGTTTTCGCCAAGCGACGCACCGGATCTGCACGACAAGTTCGGCCGCGCGTTCGAAGAGGCATATCTCGGTTATGAAGCAAAAGCTGCACGCGGTGAAGTGCGCCTGTTCAAGAAAGTGCAGGCACTCGACCTGTGGCGCAAGATGCTGTCGATGCTGTTCGAAACCGGCCATCCATGGATTACGTTCAAGGATCCGTGCAACATCCGTTCGCCGCAGCAACACGTCGGCGTCGTGCATAGCTCTAACCTGTGCACCGAAATCACGCTCAATACCAACGAATCCGAAATCGCCGTCTGCAATCTCGGTTCAGTCAATCTGCCAGCCCACATGAAGGACGGCAAACTGGATCACGTGAAGCTGCAAAAGACAATCCGCATAGCAATGCGCATGCTGGATAACGTCATCGACATCAATTACTACGCAGTTAAAAAGGCGCGCGATTCCAATCTGCGCCATCGCCCGGTCGGTCTCGGCATCATGGGTTTCCAGGATTGCCTGCACATGATGCGTGTGCCATATGCATCGAAAGATGCAGTCGAATTTGCTGATCGTTCGATGGAAGCAGTGTGCTATTACGCTTACTGGGCATCGACCGAACTGGCAGAAGAGCGCGGCCGCTATAGTTCCTATGAGGGTTCCTTGTGGGATCGCGGCATCCTGCCGCAGGATTCGCTCAAGCTGCTGGGGCAAGAGCGCGGCGGTTATCTGGAAGCCGACTTGTCAGAAACGATGGATTGGACCGCCTTGCGCAGCCGCATCAAGAATTACGGCATGCGCAACTCGAACTGCGTGGCGATCGCGCCGACTGCGACGATTTCCAACATCATCGGAGTCTCCGCCTGTATCGAACCGACGTATCAAAACCTGTACGTGAAGTCGAACTTGTCCGGCGAATTTACCGAAATCAACGCCTACCTGGTGCGTGACCTCAAAGCGCGCGGCCTGTGGGACGAGGTGATGATCTCCGACCTGAAATACTTCGACGGCAGCTTGGCCAAGATCGACCGCATCCCGCAGGACTTGCGCGATATCTATGCGACCGCGTTCGAAGTCGAACCGTCCTGGCTGGTTGAAGCCGCATCGCGCCGGCAGAAATGGATTGATCAATCGCAATCGCTCAATATTTATATGGCAGGCGCTTCCGGCAAAAAGCTCGATGAAACTTACAAGCTCGCCTGGTTGCGCGGTTTGAAGTCAACCTATTACCTGCGCACGATAGGGGCGACACATACCGAAAAATCGACATCCAAGACCGGCGCATTGAACGCGGTGTCGGCGGACGGGGGCCTTAGCGACAGCATGGCGGCCGGTGGTGTTGCGGCAGCAGCGGCAACCGATGATGTGGCAGGGCCAGCTTGCATGTTGCGTCCGGGCGACGCCGGATTTGAAGAATGTGAAGCATGCCAATAAACCTGGCTCCGGCGGCATGCCGCCGGACTTGAAATTTGCGCAGTTTTCAACGACACATTAAGTATAAGTATTGTGGGACAGAGTTAAGCGTAGCGATATTCTGTCCTTCAACATATCAGTACCCAGAATACGAAGAAGGATATTAACCATGCTAAGTTGGGATGAAGACGTTACCCCCGCACCCACCCCGGTCCGCGTACCACAACCTGCAATGGCGCCGATGGCGAGCCCACAATTGAATCAACATGTCAGCAATGTGGCACTCGATCCAGCCCTGGTCAACACGCCCGCTGCTGCCGGCGAAGGAACAAGCCGTCGCGTGAATGCCGCCGACAAGCGCATCATCAACGGCAAAACCGATGTCAACCAACTGGTGCCATTCAAATACAAGTGGGCATGGGACAAGTATCTGGCCGGTTGCGCCAATCACTGGATGCCGCAGGAAATCAACATGCAGCGCGACATCGAACTGTGGAAAAATCCGAACGGACTGACCGAAGATGAGCGCCGTCTGGTCAAGCGCAACCTCGGCTTTTTCGTCACCGCCGATTCGCTTGCCGCCAACAATATTGTGCTGGGTACTTACCGTCACATCACAGCGCCAGAGTGCCGCCAGTATCTGTTGCGCCAAGCGTTCGAAGAGGCGATTCACACTCACGCCTACCAATATATCGTTGAGTCGCTCGGTCTGGACGAGGGCGAAATCTTCAATGCGTATCACGAAGTGGCGTCGATCCGCGACAAGGACGAATTCCTGATCCCGTTCATCGATACGCTGACCAATCCCGAGTTTACGACTGGCACGACGGAGAATGATCAGGCGCTGTTGAAATCCTTGATCGTGTTTGCCTGCCTGATGGAAGGACTGTTCTTCTATGTTGGCTTCGCGCAGATTCTTGCGCTCGGTCGTCAGAATAAAATGATGGGTGCGGCGGAGCAGTACCAATATATTTTGCGCGACGAGTCGATGCACTGCAATTTCGGAATCGATTTGATCAACACGATCAAGCTCGAAAATCCGCAGCTGTGGACTTCCGAATTTCGTGAAGAGATTAAATCGTTGTTTTTACGTGCGGTGGAGTTGGAATATCGCTACGCAGAGGATACAATGCCGCGTGGAGTGCTCGGTTTGAATGCGCCAATGTTCAAAGGCTATTTACGATTCATCGCGAATCGCCGCGCACAACAGATTGGTCTTGATCCGATGTTCGACCAGGAAGAAAACCCTTTCCCCTGGATGAGCGAAATGATCGACCTGAAAAAAGAGCGCAACTTTTTCGAGACACGCGTAATCGAATATCAAACCGGTGGTGCCCTGAATTGGGAATAAGCGCACTTTCAAAAATCGTGGCGAGCGACTCAAGGTTGGGTTGAAGCACAGTAGATTTTTAAAGATGCCGGTGTTGATCTCGGAAACGTGGGTGAGGTGGAGAGACGAAATGCAGTCGACATAAATTCGAACTAAAGACTGCAAAAAAGGGAAGGCAACAACCAACTAAATGCCCAGTAGAAGATCGAACCGATTTAATCTGTTTGCGCCGCTACACTTGATCAAGTCAGGTAAGGCGGCGTTTTCTTTGAAAAATGAGTTGACTCTCCAGAAACAGTATTCCGACGCTGGCATTATTGCCGGCGTTTTTTTTGGCCATCGCCGCCGCATAGCGGCATGGGTGCTTGTGAATAAATCGTAGCGAGCCGCTGAGAAGCGGAGCCGTACAGAGACGTACGGTGAGCATTGCGAGACCGAGATTGGTCAGCGCAGTAAATTTATTCGCAAGTCGGTGGCCAATTGATGGCTGAAGTGCTGCATAAGTGAGGGGATGCAGCAGTTCAGCTGGTGCCGAATTCATTAGCGCAAACAGAAACATGCTTGTGCCGATGAATAACCCACCTGCCCCATCGCGATGGAGCAGGTGGGTTTCAACCATGTAGCTTGATTTTTTTCCATCACGTGAAGAAGGAGAAACAAAATGGCAACAGCCGCAAAGAAAGCTGCAGCGAAACCCGCTGCAAAGAAAGCCCCGGCCAAAAAGGCAGCCGCTCCTAAAAAAGTCGCCGCCAAAAAGCCGGTAGCCAAAAAAGCAGCCG
>CBINHE010000047.1:0-33730 GCA_966250375.1 uncultured Oxalobacteraceae bacterium | reverse complement strand
CTTGAAACTGCTGGCATCGCCAATCGATGCCACCAAGGCGGTGGCGGTGACGGGATCTCTTCGCATCCATCTCGTCGACCTGTTTATCCAACGCTTTGAAGTGATCATGCAAACGCTGCAGCAGCGCACGGAAGCTGCCAGGCAAGTCGGATTGTTCCATGATCTGCGGAAGACACATTGGCAATGTGCGCTCTGCCTTGTGCAATGATCACGCCAAACTCTGATAGCAAGCCGCGAATCTGATTGGCCTGGGCGGTTCTGGCCTTGACGAAACCTTGTCGCACACGGTGGAGCGACAACACGGCTTGCTGCTCGTCTGTCTTGATCGGCACAAAACGCATGTTGGGTCGGGTCGCCGCTTCGCAGATCGCTTCCGCATCGGCCGCATCATTCTTGTTCGTCTTCACACAGGGCTTGACGAATTGCGACGCCATCAGCTTGACGGTATGCCCCATTGCCGCCAGCTTGCGAGCCCAATAGTGGGCGCTGCCGCATGCCTCCATCCCGATCAGGCACGACTGCAGTTGGATGAAAAATTCCGGCACCGTCGATCGCGCCAGCTTTTTGCGCAATACCACTTTTCCATACGCATCCACGCCATGCACTTGAAAAACGTTCTTTGCCAAATCAATGCCAATGGTTGTTATCTTCATGGTGGACGCTCCTTTCGTTGAGGGGGAAGCCACGCCTATTTTGGCACTTTCATGCCACCTTGAAGAGGGCGCCCATTCCATTAGAACCAGAGTTTGCGTGATCATAGTGCCTTTCATTTGGCAACCTACACATTGATGAATTGGACTTACCGCCCTAATGATTTATTTTTGCCTTAAGTCAGCGTTCGTGCGATAGCCTTGAAAGATACAACAGATCGACTCAGAACTTTCCCAAGGACGAGATATTCTATTGCAAAACTAGCTATGCTATGCTTTTGGCATGTTGTAATTTCAAATATGGAAATTGGAGGCAATATGGATCGGAACCTACAGCAAATCTATGGTGTATCGAGCGAATCGCTAGTAGTACGCCATCGCGTACTTCGCAATACCTATTGGCTGCTCGCGATTTCCATGATTCCGACAATTTTCGGTGCTTGGGTCGGTATGCAATTGAAGTTTTCCTTTTTTACCAGTAGCCCGCTGATTGGGTTTATGGCTTTTCTGGCAATTGCATTCGGTTTTTTTTATGCGATTGAAAAAACCAAGAATTCGGGTATTGGTATCGCAGTCTTGCTAGGTTTCACCTTCTTCATGGGATTGATGCTATCGCGCCTGATTGGCCACATCTTGGGTTTCTCGAATGGGGCATCGCTGATCATGACCGCGTTTGGCGGAACGGCGACTATTTTTGGTGTTATGGCGACCGTTGCAACGGTTTCAAAGCGTGATTTTTCCGGCTTGGGGAAATGGCTATTTGCTGGCGTATTGGTGATTCTGGCGACCGCATTAGCCAATATCTTCCTGCAACTGCCAGCCCTCCATCTGGCGATATCTGTGATTGCGATTGCCATCTTTTCCGCTTATATCCTGTTTGATGTTCAGCAGATCATCAATGGTGGCGAAACAAACTATATTTTGGCTACGTTAAATATCTATCTGGACATCTACAACATTTTCGTGAATTTGCTGTCGCTATTGGGAATTTTTGGTGGCAGCCGCGATTGAATGGTGTGGATTTAACAGAGAGCCGGCCTGCAGGTCGGCTTTTTTTTAGTCATTTTTTTAGTCATTCCGCTCAAAAACGGCAATCGATTCCACATGCGCCGTATGGGGAAACATGTTGACCACGCCCGCTTGCTTCAATATATAACCACCCTCATGCACCAGCAAAGCCGTATCGCGCGCCAAGGTCGATGGATTGCATGACACGTAAACAATACGTTGCGGTTTCAAATCACGATGTGCGGCATTCAGCCCAACCAACGCCTCACATACCGCCATCGCACCTTCGCGCGGCGGATCAATCAACATCCGATCAAATTTCCCTAATACCACCAGATCGTCAGTGGTCGCCTCAAACAAGTTACGGCAATAAAACACCGTTTTTTCAGCAACGCCATTTGCCCGTGCATTTTCTAGGGCTCGTTCAGTCAACACGGCACTGCCTTCAATGCCGACCACTTCGCGTACCTGCGTTGCGAGCGGCAATGTGAAATTCCCGAGACCGCAAAACAGATCTGCTACCCGCTCATGCGCTTGGACATCCAGCAGACGTAATGCATGTGCCACCAGAACCCGATTGATCTGGTGATTCACTTGAGTAAAGTCGGTGGGCTTGAATGGCATATGAATGCCGAACTCGGGCAGCGTGTAGTGTAATTGCGGGTCGATCGGATAATAGCAGCGCACCGTGTCCAGTCCCTTGGTTTGCAGCCACCATTGCACTTGGTGTGCATCGGCAAATATCTTCAGCTTGTCCTCATCATCTGAAGTCAGTGGCGCCATGATACGCAGTACCATCGCTGTCAAATCCTCACCCACCGCGAGTTCGATCTGCGGCACCTGCTCGACGATGGAGAGCGATCCGATCAAGTCACGCAATGGCATCAGCATCGCTGACACATGAGTTGGCAGGATTTCACAAGTCTGCATGTCGGCGACAAATGCCGATTTTTTCTCATGGAACCCGACCAGTACCGTGCCTTTTTTACGCACCAGCCGTACCGAAAGACGGGCGCGATAACGATAGCCCCAAGTCGGCCCGTAAATCGGGCGCAACATGGTTTCGGCTTTTACCTTGCCGATATGCTTCAGATTATCTTCCAGGACGCGCTGCTTAATGGCGACTTGGGCCGACGGCTCCAAGTGCTGCATCGCGCACCCTCCGCAAATGCCGTAATAGGCACATTTCGGTTTTACCCGCAATGCGGATTCATTATGTAGCGCGGTCAGCGTTGCTGCCTCCCATTTTGGCTTACGTCTGAAAGACTGAAAACTAACGCGCTCACCGGGCAGTGCGCCCTCGACAAAAATGACTTTTCCTTGCGTGCCATCTTCATTTTGCAGATGCCCGACGCCGCGGGCCTCCATGTCGAGAGACTCGATATTGATAATGTTGTGTTGCATATGGGCAGAGTGAAATTCTTGCGCTTGAAGATCAAGCCGCACGTTTTTAATGGAATGGGAAATTAGGTTGATGCTGGCGGTATGGCACGTTGTCTGTATCGATGCGTTATCTTACTTATGCTCCCAGAAACCAGCCCGGAAACATTCGTATCAGAAGCAGCCCAACGATGTTGTGAAGTCCGGAAGAGCCGACAAGCAATATGCAGCGAGAATTACAGCAGCGCATCCCGACCGACACCGTGTGCCGTCAACGCACGTTTCAACTTCACCAACGCCTCTTGCTGAATTTGCCGCACGCGCTCGCGCGTCACACTCATCTCCGCAGCCAGTTGTTCCAGAGTGGCAGGATCATCGTTGTCCAGACCAAAGCGTCGGACAATGACAATGCGTTGCTTTTCCGGTAATTTCTTTAACCAGTCACGCACCAAAATCATCATCTCGGAATGTTCGGCGCGGGAATCGGGACCATCGTCATTATCGCTCGGCAGCATATCCATCAGGCTGGCTTGCGGGTCATTGTCCAGCGGCGCGTCGAGCGAGGTGGCATGTTCGGAAAGGGCTAGAATATCCTGTACGTCTTCGAGCGGACGATCCACCAGATGAGCAATGTCTTCCGCAGTCGCATCCTTGCCGTCGTGATGCTGCGCTTCGAGGTGGTACTTCGCGCGCAGTATCTGGTTCAATTCACGCACCATATGAACCGGTAAGCGCACGGTACGCGCCTGGTTCATGATCGCGCGCTCTATGCTTTGACGAATCCACCATGTTGCATAAGTCGAAAAGCGAAAACCGCGCTCCGGTTCGAACTTGTCAATCGCACGCATCAAACCGAGATTGCCCTCCTCGATCAAGTCCAGCAGCACAACGCCGCGATTGATGTAATGCTTTGCGATTGATACCACTAAACGCAAATTATGCTCAATCATCTTTTGGCGCGCTTCAAAATTGCCCTGCTTGGCCAAAGTCGCAAAATGTACTTCTTCGGTAACAGTCAATAGCGGGCGGGCGCCAATCTGATTAAGATAATGCTGCGTGGTATCGGTAGAAAGCTCGGCGGCAAGTACTGTCTTCAATTCGTCAACGCTGTCGACCGCAACAGTAATGGAGCCAGCTTCCTTCTCGGCGCCATCGACGAAAGTATCGTCTCCGTCCTCTACTTGATTGAGAGACACATCATCAGACAATTCATCCGCTCCTGCATCCTCATCTAAAGCTTCGTGGGGATTTCGTGTCATTTAACGGTTCGGCAGAAATTTTGATGGATCGACGGGTTTACCTTGCTGCCGGATTTCAAAATGAAGTTTTACTGCATCGCTATCAGAACTGCCCATCTCCGCAATTTTTTGACCTTTATTAACGATTTGACCCTCTTTTACTAGGATGGTTTTGTTGTGAGCATACGCGGACAACAGGTTATTCGTGTGCTTGACGATCACGAGATTGCCATAACCACGGATACCGCTGCCCGCATACATGACTTTGCCTGATCCGGCTGCCAACACTTGCTGTCCGATTTTGCCGGCAATATCAATACCTTTTTTGCCGTCATCGTACGTTGCGACAATCTTGCCATCGGCCGGCCACATCCAGGAAACGCCCTCTTCATCGCCAACCGCGACGTTAGGCACTTCAGTCGGTTTCTCGGCGGGCTTGGTTGCGTCAACGGTCTTGGATGGCACTATCTTGGTGGCCGACGCAAGGATGGGACGCGTATCGGTTTTTTGCAATTCCGCCCACGTCGCTTCCGAATAGATGCGCTTGTCGCCGCGCGGAGCGGTTTTGGCCGGCACTGCAGCCTGCACCACTGATGGATTAGGCAAGGGCCTTACTTCCACTCCTGAAGCAGTGGCAACACTACCGATTTGCGCACCGTCGGGGATTGCTCCAGGTTCTGGCGGCAGCACACGCAGTGCCTGATCAACCTTGATGTCATTTGGATTAGAAAGATTATTCCATGTAATGATATCGCGATAATTTTGACCAAACTCCAAGGCGATATGGATAAGGGTGTCGCCTTTTTTAACCGTATAGTAACCGCGATTGTCGGCGACCTTGAGGTCGGGCTTTAAGATAGCTGGCTTGGCTTTCACTCCGCCTAGAGTGCGGTCAACGACGGGCGCTGAATTGCGTGTCGTGCTGCACCCAGCGATCGCGCTTATAAGCATCACCAAAAATACTATGCGAAATTTTTTCATTCTCGTTACGTTCATTTTTTGCCGCACTAATTCCCGGTCACGCGGTGCCAGACCGAAGCGGTACGAAATGGCAATCTTCCAAGGTGACACTGCTCCATTCAAACTGGCCTACGCGTTCAATCAATTGCAGTACCTGATGACGGGCACCAACTGGCGCGACCAGGCGTCCGCCGATTGTCATTTGCTCTAGTAATACTTGCGGCACTTCCAATCCGGCGGCAGCCAGAATGATGCCATCGAATGGAGCGACTTGCGGAAAGCCAAGCATACCATCTCCGTAGTGCAAGCGGATGTTTGCAATACGTAACGGACGCAGATTGGCCTTGGCTAATTCATGCAACGGTTTGATACGCTCGATCGAATACACTTCTTTTGCGACCAGCGACAGCACTGCAGCCTGATAACCACAGCCCGTGCCAATTTCGAGCACACGGTTCAATGCACCGCCGTTGCTGTTATTGCGTATCACTTCAATCATCCGGGCAACAATATAGGGCTGGGAAATAGTCTGATGATGACCAATCGGCAATGACGCATCAATATAAGCTTGGCTGGCCAATGCTGATTCCATGAATAGATGCCGCGGCACTGCCTCCATCGCCGCCAAGACCTTGGCATCCTTTACGCCCTGCTTCGCCACTCGTATAACCATTGCCTTGCGTACCGCATCCGATATCAACGGCGTTGGCCGTTCCGGCCCTGCTGGAATCGATGTTGTTTTTATGTTTCCCGAGGAATGCGTAGCGGACTGATTCACGCTCTGTCTGGCGCCGCTTTGCGCGGCATTCTGCGTTGCAGTTTGCGGTGTGGCGATTTTGATATGCGATAAAGGCCCCAATTTAACCGACTGTGAAGACTTTTCCACGACAGATGACAAGGACAGCGGGAAGCGTTTTCCTTTATCGGTCATGCCAAGCCTTTCTTGAGTGCATCCAATTGCGCAGCATGCGTCAAATCGATCTGCAACGGAGTAATCGATACATAGCCTTGGGCCGTGGCATGGAAATCGGTGCCCGCACCCGCATCCTTTGCCGCGCCCGCAGGGCCAATCCAAAAAATTTCCCGTCCGTGTGGATCTTGCGCTTTTATCACAGACTCGGATTCATGCCGCTTTCCCAAGCGTGTAGCAACAACATTGCTCAGTTGTTCGTACGGAAGGTTCGGAATATTCACGTTGAACAAATACGGCTTTTGAAGTTCGTCAAACCTGCGTTGAACAATTTCTCTCGCCACTTTTGCCGCAGCATCCAGATGCGCCCAGCCATGCTGAACTTGTGAAAATGCAATTGCCGGAATGCCAAACAAAAACCCTTCCGTTGCTGCTGCGACCGTGCCTGAATACAAGGTGTCGTCCCCCATGTTCTGGCCTTGGTTAATACCCGACACAACTAAATCCGGCTTAAACGACAAACCGCCGGTCAAGGCTACGTGTACACAATCGGAGGGTGTTCCGTTAACAAAATAAAAACCATTGGTCGCTCGATAAACGGAAAGCGGCCGGTCCAGCGTCAGAGAATTGGAACTGCCGGAACGATTACTGTCCGGCGCTACTACGACAATCTCGGCAATTTGCGCCAGAGCGTCTGCCAAGGCGATGATGCCCGGAGCCAGATAGCCATCGTCATTGCTGATAAGTATTCTCATAGACTAATTCTACCCGAAGCAATCTCTGCAACTAATGAACAAATCGAAATTTGCAGCACAATCGGCACAATCACAAAATAAAACGATCGCTCCATTTTATTAACGAGATGTTACACACGCAGGAGCGTAGGCGGTTGTTGGTTAGTTAATCAAGCTTGCAGTCCTTCGGGCCGGCGAAATCGAGACTGTTACGGATCAAGTACACGATGCAGGCTAGATTTTCGCCTGCGGGAAGACCACGTTGATAGCCTGTGGAAAGCCTTTCAGGCCGTCGCCCCCCGGTGATCAACCCGCCTTCCAGTCCGCGGTTCTTCAGCTCCGTCATGACGCGCAGCCAGACCTTGGTGCTTTCGGTTTGCTCGATCGAGATCCTCAGGATTTCGATCCTCAGGATTTCCTTGATGCCGTCGGCTTGCACGTCCAGCGCAACACCGCATTGTTCTTGACCGCGTCTTCGTCGCGAACCTTGACCCGCAGCGCATCAAAAAAGACCTGCGGGTAAATCTGCCCCAGCAGCCGGTCCTGCCATTCAGTGACGTCTTCCATCCACTCATCGGTGATCGCCGAAAATCAGGTCGGGCGACACTTCCAAGCCGTACAGTCCGGTCAGATGACCCCGGATTTCGGGAACTGGCAGGCAGCGCGCATAGAGAGCGAAAGACCTTATCGCCAAAGCCCGGCAGGCGCTGGAGATAAGCTGGTCGCGATCGTGTGGAATGTCGAGCGTGAGCTTGGTTTCAGCCGCCAGCACCGATTTCTTGCTGCCGTTATAGTGATTGCGAGCCGGTTCGGGCATGTTGCGCTGCTGCGCCAAATGCGAGAGCTCGGCCTGGAGCATTGTTTCCGCAAGCGCTTTTGTAAGCTGGCCGAATAGGCCAGCATGGTGAATATCGATTCTGGGTCGCCCGAGTCGACGCCTTCAAGCAGTTTGCCCAGCGTGACTTTGCCGATAGTCATACGTATCCTTTCCAAGGATACGTATGACTTCTTTCACACAAAAAATTTAACAGGCTCCCGGTACGTGGCTTTTAGCCCTTGACATGCCGGGCACAATAAGACCTGATGGTGTTAATTCTGTACCCACCTTGTTAATTCCGTGCCCATTTGCATCATTGAAGAATCCGGTTTTGATTAGTCCATTCACCTGATTTTCTGTCTCGATGATCACCCGACACCAAGCAACGATTTTCCATGCCAATCGTATACTGATTATTGCAACAGCTCGCCAATAACAATCCCATGCTGTCATACCAGAATTAAGGAAACAGGTTTAGCCATTCACATTCCTCAAAGGCTCCACATGAAAATCACCTTAAATATCGGCATGTCATTCCGCTTCTTTCCCCAAAAAAAAAGCTTTTACTGTACTCAGTTCACGCGTGCGCTTAAAAGGAGGCAAACTTTGCCAAATTCGCTTTCCATACGGTTTTGAAATCAAACGCGGATCGCAAATCATCAGCACGCCACGATCGGCCTCATCGCGAATCAATCGCCCGGCGCCCTGCTTCAAATTAATGATCGCTTCCGGCAATTGATGATGCACAAAGCCATTCAATCCTTTTTTTTCCAGCGCGTCTATGCGCGCAGCAAGCACAGGATCGTCGGGCGGCGAAAATGGGAGTTTATCAATGATAACCAGAGACAGCGCCTCGCCCCGCACGTCCACGCCCTCCCAAAAACTTTGACTGCCAATCAGCACCGCATTGCCTGCAGCGCGGAAGCGATCAAGCAACTCGGTACGCCCGGCCTCGCCCTGCACCATGAGTGGAAACAACAGTTTTCGCTTTTCGAATTCTTCGCGCAATCGTTCTGCCGCACGATTCACTGCTCGGATCGTCGTGCAAAGCAGAAACGCACGGCCACCGGCAGCTTCGATTACCGGCAATGCAGCATCAATCACTGCATCGGTATATTCGAATGAATTCGGCTGCGGCAGATTATTCGGGACATACAACAGTCCCTGCTGTTCATAGTCGAACGGACTCGACCATGTTTTCGCCAGCTCATTGAACAGCCCCATCTGCGACGTGTAATGGTTGAAGTCACTCTTTACCGCAAGTGTCGCCGACGTGAAAATCCAGGCGCGAGGCACACCTTCGCGTTGTTTGCTGAAGATCGGCGCGATTGATAGCGGTGTCTGATGCAACTGCAGCGAGGATGAGAACGCTTCGACCCACTGTACCCGCTCTTGCTCTGCATCCTGATTGCTGGCTTTGGCATCGCGCACGGCATTCCAGCCCGCCAGCTTCGCTGCCAGTTCAATCGCACGCACGCGACATTGTTCGAGCGTCTCGGCGCGTTCGGCCAGTGTCTCCAACGTTGCGATCATTGCCTGCAATTCTTCTTTCAGCTTATCCAGCCTGGGAAAGAAAGTGCTCGACGGCGCAATTTGATTAACCGCCAGTCGCACGACATCTTGCGGAAACGCGAGGCGCAAATCACGCGCCGCCCGCTCCACCGGAAGGACAACTGTAGCCCAATCGGCGCCATCGCGCGCCTGCGACAACCCCTCTGCCAATACGTCGCGGCATAGTTCCAGCACTTGCGAGGTGGACACGGTATCGCCGAAAAAAAGCGTCGCCGTTTCCGGCAATTGATGGGCTTCGTCAAAAATAATCGTGTTGGCCGAAGGCAGCAATTCTGCGACGCCAGTATCTTTTAATGCGACATCAGCAAAAAACAAGTGATGATTTACCACGACCACGTCGGCCTGCTGCGCCTCTTTACGCGCCTTCATCACGAAGCAATCCTGATAATACTGGCACTCTGCCCCAAGACAGGTATCGCGCGTGGACGTCACCAGATTCCAGATGAGCGCAGTCTCCGGCACCTTGGACAATTCAGCCTTGTCACCCGACATTGTGGTTTTCATGAAACGGGAAATTTCCCGCAAATAGCCGACGTCGTCACGCGATGTAAGACGGCCGTTTTGCAGCGTGCGCTCAAGATGAAAATGGCATACATAATTGGCGCGGCCTTTCAAAAGTGCTACCGAGACCGGCGCATTGAGCGCCTTGCGCACTGTAGGAATATCGCGTAAATAAAGCTGGTCTTGCAAATTCTTGGTGCCAGTAGAGACAATCACCTTTCCGCCCCACAGCAGTGCCGGGACTAGGTAAGCGAAGGTTTTTCCTGTCCCGGTACCGGCCTCGGCAATCAATGTCTTTTGCTCTGCAATGGCCTGCGCGATGGATTTCGCCATTTCGGTTTGCGATTGGCGCGGGCGAAAGCCTCCAACTGCCTGGCCCAACGGGCCGCCGGCATCAAATAGCCGCTCGACTTCGACGTCATGGACATCGGGTGCAGGCAATGCGGAAATATTTTGAGTCAAAATAATTCAGAAGTAAGGACTGATATCAGGGACGCTCTTTGTGGCAGCTAAGGGGAACAGAGAATTGCAGTTAAACAAATGCCGCAAAAATTTCTACCGGACTGACAATCAGCGAAATGATGCATTCCTAAGCGGGAATATCGGGAATAAGTTGCATTTTCAATAGGGTAATATAGTCCTTTAACTGCAATTTCCGCTTTTTAAGACGCCGCAGTTGTAATTCGTCATGGCGCACGTCGAGGATTAGCGCATCAATGACCGCATTCAGATCGCGATGCTCTATCTCGAGTTCAATGATACGGCGCTGTATGTCTTCCAAAAAAATCATAGTCATATTGTGGCACTTTGCTTACTTGACAACCATATTGTAAGTGCGAATTGCTGCTGTACGTCATTCTGGAAGAGTGCAAAAGCAAATTCTTTCCAGCCCAAAAATTTTACCGCGTTACCGTAGGCACATAGGTTTTCGATATCAATCTTACTTACATTTTTCATGGTTTCGGATAAAAATGCGCCGCCCCTCAAAACTTGCTTTTCGTAATGATTGTTAAACTTACTTACAATAAAAAGCTTCCCAAATCTTGGGATCCGCTTTGTGCGTGTAATAATCTCAACTCAGCGATTTGTTGTTATTTTGCAGTTTAATCCACTCAGACGTATGAGCCAATACAAGATCGAAGCAGGAACCGGACAGCATATCGGCGATCGTGAGCAGCAGCAAGATCGGGCGGCGCTGTTTGGTGCGCCGAAAGCACCCGGCTACATGATGGCAATCCTAGCCGATGGCATGGGCGGACTCTCCGGTGGCGCGATCGCGGCCGAACAGGTCATCCATACTGCGCAGCAAAATTTCGAACGATTTTCACCTCATACGGACAGTGTGGAAACAATGCTGGAGACAATCGCGCGAGAAGCCCATACGATCATCAAACTCAATCAGGTTTCGTCAAAAAAGGAACCACACAGCACCATGGTTGCACTTGTAATAACGCCCGAAAGAAGCGCCATATGGGCGCATGCCGGCGACTCGCGTTTATACCGTTTCGATGGACCGAATTGCGCCGATCGCACGATTGATCATTCGCACGTTGAAAAGCTTATCAGCGAAGGCAAGCTCACCGAGGCGGAGGCAAAAAATCATCGCCTTTCGAATATTTTGGTCAATGCCATTGGCATAGAGTCAAGCGAACTATTTGTCACCATCAAGCGTTACGATGGCTTGAAGGCTGGCGATTCTTTCTTGCTATGTTCAGATGGGCTTTGGCATTATATTTCGGACGCTGAACTGGGTGCCTCCATTGCGATGAATTCGCCCCGCCATGCATCGGAAATGCTCATTAAAAAAGCTCGTGAACGCGCGTTGGGATCTGTTGCCGACAATTGCACCATGGCGATTGTCAAACTCGTTCCACCACCCACTGAAGCCAAGGATTACACGGTCAAAAAAATGCGGCACGCGGTGTGACGCGATTTTCCGTACACGGTCCTTAACCGCGCTTCCCTGCTCGACACTATTTTTCAGATTTTTTGTTATTGCGCTGTGGCGCTTCCAATTCGTCCTTCATCTGCTTTTCCGCCAAATCCCTATCGCGCGCAAGCACACGTGCATGGCGCTTGAACCCACCAGCCTCAACCTCAATCCGGCGCAACTGTGCCAATGCATGCCGTCGGCGCTCTTTCGCGTTTTCCAGGCAAGATGTGGCGAAAAATTTTGGATAACAAGCACGCTCATCTTCCGCGAACAGCGCCTCAGTGCCGGCTCGAGCGCGACTCACCTCTTCCAACGCTTGATCCGCCCTTTCGATCGATTGAATTGATCCGGCCGGATAACGCTTGACTAAATTCTCTGATGCCGATGGCTGAAATGCAATCAGTGCGTCATTCTGCGCGCAAGCACCTGAAACCAACAAAAGACATGTCAGCATCACCGTTCGATGCAACCGTAAACAATAGAAGGTGAAGTCAGATAAATTCATTTGATCCAGTCTACTTTTTCAGGCAATCGCATTCGCGACATCGCGCTGTTCCGAATCCATGTATTCGGCCGATTGCATTTCAATAATGCGAGAAACGGTTCGATGAAATTCGTTTGCAAGCATACCTTCCGTATACAATTTTTCCGGCTCCACTTCTGCTGACATTAAAAGCTTTACTTTGTGATCGTAGAACACATCGATCAGCCAAGTAAAGCGGCGCGCTTCCGAGGACATGGCGGCCGACATTTGCGGTATACCGGACAAAATCACAGTGTGGAAACAACTCGCAATTTCAAGATAATCATTTTGCGAACGCGGTCCACCACACAAGGTCGCAAAATCAAACCAAATTATGCCACCTGCGCGACGCAAGGCCCGGATCTCACGAGCTTCTATATGAACTCGCGGATCCTCATCAGCGGTCTCTGCGACACGACTGAAAGCCTGCCGCAATGCGCTATCCGCACCTGCTCCCAACGGTACATGATAGGCTGCAACCTGATTCAGCACCCGCTTGCGGTAATCCACGCCCGCGTCAACATTCAACACATCAAGTTTGTTGTTCAACAAGCTGATAGTTGGCAGCATGCGGTCACGGTGCAATCCATCCGGGTACAATTTTTCTGGGGGGTAGTTCGAAGTCATCACAAAGGAAACGCCGTTATCGAACAATGCCCTCAGTAAATTATGGAGAATCATCGCATCGGCAATATCGGACACATGAAATTCATCGAAACAAATCAAGCGATATTTTTTTGCGATCCGGCGTGCAACTTCGTCAAGCGGATCGGCTACGCCTTTCAAGTCGTCCAACTGACGGTGCACGCCACGCATGAATTCATGAAAATGCAAACGGGCCTTGCGTGTCAAGGGCACAACTGAATAGAAGCTATCCATCAGAAACGATTTGCCACGCCCGACCCCACCCCACATGTAAATACCACGCGGTACCTCGGGACGAGAAATCAAGCGTTTGAGTTTGCTGGAGCGACGCGCCTTGAATGCCACCCATTCCTCATATGCGCACTGCAAGCGGTCAACCGCATGACGCTGCGCGTCGTCAGCCTGGAATTCGCGCTCTGACAGTGCACGCTCGTAACTCTCCTTGACATTTATCTTGTTCAAGCTTGACTTATCCTCACGACGACTGGTGTAGGGCACCAGACTCGGCGCCAAAAAAATGGGCGAGATTCGCTCGCCCTTGACATATATTCCGCAATCGAAGGATCGCGCCAAGCCGCATTCTTGCCGGCATCGGCGTTATTGGGGGTTCATTTCCACGGTGATACGTGCCGGGTAAGCGCCCCCGTCCAACACAATCGGAAAGCTCAAGCCGACTCCCATGCCGACATGTCCACCGCCGCCACCAACGCCAATGCCTAGACTCGATCCCGGATAACCAACAGAGGACGGTTTGTAAATCAGTTCCGAAGTGCGGTAACCGGGCTTATCACACACGACATGCAAATCACCGCTCGGACTGCCGGCAACAACGGTGCCGGGAGTGGCAACCGTCCAGTTCCCAGCGCCAGTGTGGACCACACAATTGGCGCCCGTCAGCGGCTGTCCCTTGCTGGTCGTTTCCAGCATAGTAACCCCGCTGCCCGAGCCTGTCGTTGCACAAGCGGCGAGCGCCAATGACAAAATCAGGATCGAGTAGCGCATGGGTGATCTCCTCAAAAATTAAGCGACCTCTTGTCGACGGCCAGCGCCGCCTCTTTGGTCGCTTCCGACAGCGAAGGATGGGCGTGACAGATACGCGCGATATCTTCCGATGATGCACGGAATTCCATTGCAACGACGGCTTCCGAGATCAACTCCGAGGCCATCGGACCAACGATATGGACGCCGAGAATTTCATCGCTCTTTGCATCTGCCAAAAACTTCACCATGCCGGAAGTATCGCCTAACGCGCGCGCCCGGCCATTCGCCATGAAAGGGAACGTGCCTGCTTTATACTCAATGCCTTCGGCCTTCAATTGCTGCTCCGTCTTGCCGACCCACGCGATTTCCGGCGATGTGTAAATGACCCACGGAATCGTGTTGAAGTTGACATGCCCGTGCTGTCCCGCAATACGTTCGGCAACCGCTACACCTTCTTCTTCCGCCTTGTGCGCCAGCATTGGGCCTCGAACCACGTCGCCCACCGCCCAGACATTTGGCAGATTAGTCTTGCAGTCGCCATCAACCACAACAAAGCCCCGCTCGTCCAATTTTAGGCCCACGCTTTCAGTATTCAAGCCGATTGTATTGGGAACACGTCCAATCGACACGATCAACTTATCAAATACCGCCTTCTGCGCATTGCCTTTGTCGTCTGTGTACTCGACCGTGACGTCTTTCTTGCCGACCGTAATTGCGCCGATCTTGACGCCGAGGTTGATCGACAAACCTTGCTTGGCAAAGAGCTTGTGCGCTTCCTTGGCGATTTGATCATCGACTGAACCAAGGAAAGCCGGCAGCGCTTCCAGCACTGTAACTTGGGCACCCAGACGACGCCACACACTACCCATTTCGAGGCCGATCACACCGGCGCCGATCACACCCAATTTCTTCGGGACGGCATCGATCGCCAATGCACCGGTATTGGATAAAATCAACTTTTCATCGAATTCCGCGCCCGGCAACTCGCGCGCGTTGGAGCCTGTAGCAATCACGACGTGCTTGCTTATAATCGTTTCTTCAGTGGTGCCTGCCACCTTGATTTCATAACCGTTGGCATCAGTCTTCACAAAAGAACCACGACCATGGAAGAATGTAACCTTGTTCTTTTTAAACAAGTACAGAATGCCTTCGTTGTTCTGCTTGACGACCGTATCCTTGCGCGCAAGCATCTGGCTCAAGTTCAACCCCAACCCCTTGACCTCAATCCCATGCTCGGCAAATGCATGCCCTGCATGTTCGTAATGCTCGGATGATTGCAATAATGCCTTCGATGGAATGCAGCCGACGTTAGTACAAGTACCACCCGGAGCCGGGCCGCCTTTGCCATTTTTCCACTCATCTATACATGCGACGCTAAAACCTAACTGGGCTGCGCGGATTGCTGCAATATAGCCACCGGGGCCGCCGCCGATGACGACGACATCAAAATTTTTCGACATTTTTTTATCCCTTAAAACAAAAAGACACGAAGGCAATAAGCAGATGCTTGCCTTGGTGTCTTCTTGTCATATCCAATTTACAAATCCAGCAACAAACGGGCAGGATCTTCCAGTGCATCCTTCATCGATACCAAGCCCAGCACGGCTTCACGACCGTCAATAATACGGTGATCGTAGGACATCGCAAGGTAGTTCATCGGGCGAATCACGATTTGACCATTTTCAACTACAGCACGGTCTTTGGTCGCGTGAACGCCGAGGATTGCCGATTGTGGGGGATTGATAATTGGAGTAGACAGCATCGAACCGAATATACCGCCATTGGAAATCGAGAATGTGCCTCCAGTCAAGTCATCCAGCGTCAGTTTGCCATCTTTCGCTTTGGTACCAAATTCACCAATTTTCTTTTCAATATCGGCGATTGACATTTGGTCTACGTTGCGCAGAATCGGCACCACCAAGCCGCGCGGCGAACCAACCGCGATGCCGATATCGAAATAGCCGTGATAAACAATATCGTTACCATCAACCGATGCATTGAGGACTGGATATTTTTTCAATGCTGCGACGGCAGCTTTAACAAAGAACGACATGAAGCCGAGTTTGACGCCATGTTCTTTCTCGAACTTATCTTTGTATTTATTGCGCAAATCTATCACCGGCGCCATATTTACTTCATTGAACGTGGTCAGAATGGCATTAGTCGATTGCGATTGCACCAGACGCTCGGCGATGCGTGCGCGCAGGCGGCTCATCGGCACGCGCTCCTCTGGGCGTCCGCTCAGGTCGGCGCTCAATGGTGTCGCCACTTGTTGCAATGCTGGCTTTGCAGCGACCGGTATCGGTGCAGCGGCCGGCACTGTTTTTTTATCCAACGCAGTGATGACATCACCCTTGGTCACGCGACCATCCTTGCCCGTACCGGCGATTTGCGCTGCGGACATTTTATTATCAGCAAGCATCTTGGCGGCGGCGGGCATCGCGACACCGGCAGATGCGGTGGAGGTAAGCGCAGCGATTGCAGCGGCGATCGGTTCGGCTGCCTTTGCCGGTGCTGCGGCAGATGCGGCTGCAGGAGCAACCGCGCCCGCTTGTGCTTCTGTATCGATCTTGGCAATGACTTCGCCCGCGACGACGGTGCTGCCGTCGCCCTTGATGATTTCGGTAATAACACCGGCTGCAGGTGCCGGCAGTTCAAGCACGACCTTGTCGGTTTCGATATCGATCAGGTTTTCATCACGAGCGACCGCTTCGCCCACTTTTTTATGCCATTGCAACAAGGTCGCTTCTGCGACCGATTCCGACAGTTGCGGAACTACGACTTCAAGAATTGCCATGTAACTCTCCGTTTCGGTTGTTCTTGCGGCACACCAGCTTCTAGCGTGCCGCCGGGTCATTATTTTGTAAGGACAAAGCCTTTGAGTTTCGAAAAGGCCGTGTCGATCAGCGCTTTTTGCTGCGCATAGTGCTTATCGTAGTAGCCGACAGCAGGTGACGCGCTGGGCGGGCGACCTGCATATGCAAGCTTATGACCGTCGTCGAGATTCTCGAAAATATTGTGCTGGATCTGGAACCATGGACCTTGATTTTGCGGTTCATCCTGGGTCCATACCAACTCCGTAAAATTCGGGAATTTTTTCAGCTCCGCGGCGAATGCTTTGTGCGGGAATGGATACAATTGCTCGATTCGAACAATTGCCGTATCAGTTTGTCCGCGCTCCTTGCGCGCGTTGACCAAGTCGTAATAAACCTTGCCGGAGCAGGCAACCACGCGCTTGACCTTCTTGGCATCGATTTTCTCATCGATCTCGCCAATCACGGTCTGAAATGAGCCTTTCGCAAGTTCGGACAGCGGCGAACCAGCATCCTTGTTACGCAGCAGCGATTTCGGTGTCATGATGACGAGCGGCTTACGGAACAGGCGGATCATCTGACGACGCAGCAGATGGAAAATCTGCGCAGCAGTAGTCGGCTGCACCACCTGCATGTTGTTGTCGGCGCACAGTTGCAGGAAGCGCTCAAGACGAGCAGATGAATGCTCCGGCCCCTGGCCTTCGTAACCGTGCGGCAGCATCATCACGAGACCCGATGCACGCCCCCATTTGACTTCGCCGGAACTGATGAACTGGTCGATCACGACCTGCGCACCGTTGGCGAAGTCGCCGAACTGCGCTTCCCAGATCGTCAGCGTATTCGGCTCGGCGCTGGAATAACCATACTCGAAACCGAGTACCGCTTCTTCCGACAGCACGGAATCGATCACGGTGAATGGCGCCTGTTTATCGGAAACGTTTTGCAGCGGGATATAGCTGCCTGCATCCCAACGTTCGCGATTCTGATCGTGCAAGACCGCGTGGCGGTGCACGAAAGTGCCGCGACCTGCATCTTGGCCGGTCAAGCGTACTGAATATCCGGAGGAAACCAGCGATGCATAGGCCAGATGCTCACCCATGCCCCAATCCAGGTTCAACTCTCCGCGTCCCATCGCCGCACGATCGCCAAGAACCTTGTCGACCAGCGGGTGAACCTTGAAATTTTCCGGAACGGTTGTGATGCGTGCGGCAAGGCGCGTTAATTCAACCAGCGGTACGGCGGTATCGGCAGCGTCAGTCCATTTGCGATTGAGGAAGGGCATCCAGTCAACCGCATACTTGCTCTTAAAGTTGGAGATGACCGGATCGACCGTATGCTTGCCTGCATCCATCGCATCACGGAACGCTTTGACCATGCTATCACCGCCATCGGCGGGAATCGCCCCCTGCGCGATGAGCTTGTCTGCATACAGCTTGCGGGTACCGGGATGCTGACCGATTTTTTTGTACATCAGCGGCTGCGTCAACGCCGGGGTGTCCTGCTCGTTATGGCCCAACTTGCGGTAGCAGATGATATCAACAACGATATCTTTCTTGAATTCGACACGATAGTCGAGTGCGATCTGTGTCGCAAACACAACTGCTTCAGGATCATCGGCATTTACGTGCAATACCGGCGCTTCAATCATCTTCACCACATCGGAACAGTACAACGTCGAACGCGAATCGCGTGGGTCAGACGTGGTAAAGCCGATCTGGTTGTTGATGACGATATGTACCGTGCCGCCAGTGCCGTAACCACGGGTTTGCGCGAGATTCAATGTTTCCATTACCACACCCTGCCCGGCAAACGCGGCATCACCGTGCACCAAAATCGGCAATACCTGCGAACCGTCCTTGTCACCGCGGCGCTCCATCCTCGCCTTGCACGAGCCTTCGACCACTGGGTTGACGATTTCGAGATGTGACGGATTGAATGCAAGCGACAGATGAACTGGACCACCAGGCGTGGTGATGTCCGATGAGAAGCCTTGATGGTATTTTACGTCGCCGGCTGGCAGGTCGTCGGCATGCTTGCCTTCGAATTCGGAAAACAGCTCCTGCGGTGTCTTGCCGAGGATATTAACCAGCACATTGAGGCGGCCACGGTGTGCCATGCCGATCACGATTTCCTGTACGCCTTTTTCACCGGCGCGCTGGATGGTTTCATCCATTGATGCAATGAAGCTCTCGCCGCCCTCCAGCGAAAACCGCTTTTGGCCGACATATTTGGTATGGAGATAGCGCTCCAGACCTTCGGCTGCGGTCAGGCGATCGAGAATATGCTTTTTCTTTTCGGGTGAAAAACTCGGTGTCGAACGCGTCGATTCGAGTCGTTCCTGTATCCACCGCTTTTCGCCCGGATCGCTGATGTACATGAACTCGACACCGATTGAGCGGCAATAGGTATCGCGCAGAGCATTGAGCAAGTCGCGCAACGATGCCGTTTCGGTACCGAAATAGGTATTACTGATATTGAACACGATGTCCATATCGGCATCGGTAAAGCCGTAAAAACTCGGCTCCAGTTCCGGGATATTCGGACGTTCCTGGCGCTGCAGCGGATCGAGATTGGCCCAATGGGTACCCAAAAAGCGATAGGCAGCAATCAGTTGCGTTGCAGCGACCCGCTTGCGCCCCATCTCGGCATCGGCTGAGGCGGACACAGTGCGGATCGGACCTTGCTTGGCGCGCTCTGCGAATGACGCAATCACGGGCGCATGTGCAACGTCCGGCTTTGCTGAACCATCGGCGGCAGGCACGTGCTGCATCGCATCAAAATACGCACGCCAATTATCGGGAACAGAACCGGGATTATTGAGGTAGGCCTCGTACAGTTCTTCAACGTACGGGGCGTTACCTCCAAACAAATAAGAGTTGGAGAGGTATTGTTGCATCATCTCTTGCTCACCTTTCTTCGCGTTTCGCGAGATTAGCGGGTTAATTTAACCTTCCGCGACACGGCCTGACCGGTTAGCGGATTGCACATCAAGTTGTGGGGGAAGGGCTGCGTGACCTGAAGTGTTACCAGACAGATAGGATATCACATATGCGTCGACCAACAAAAAAGCGAGCCTCCCAGCTCGCTTTTTTGTTGCTTTTTGCTGTATTAACTTACCTACGCTTGCCGAGTGACGGTACATCGCGCGTTTTCGCACCTACAAACAACTGACGCGGACGACCGATTTTTTGTTCCGGATCGGAAATCATTTCATTCCATTGGGCGATCCAACCCACAGTACGTGCCATCGCGAAGATGCCGGTGAACAACGAAACCGGAATACCTAACGCGGATTGCACGATACCCGAATAGAAATCGACGTTCGGATAAAGTTTGCGTGACACGAAGTATTCGTCTTCCAGCGCCACTTTTTCCAGTGCCATTGCAAGCTTGAACAGCGGATCGTTTTCCAAACCCAGCTCGTTCAACACTTCGTAGCAGGTTTCACGCATCAGCTTGGCGCGCGGATCATAGTTCTTGTAGACGCGGTGACCGAAGCCCATCAACTTCACGCCGGAATTTTTATCTTTGACTTGCTTGACGAATTCAGGAATTTTGTCGACAGTGCCAATCTCTTTCAGCATGTTCAGTGCCGCCTCGTTGGCGCCGCCGTGCGCCGGGCCCCACAGGCAGGCAATACCGGCTGCGATACAGGCGAACGGATTGGCGCCGGAAGAGCCTGCCAGACGTACGGTCGAAGTCGATGCATTTTGCTCATGGTCCGCATGCAGGATCAGGATGCGATCAAGCGCACGCACCAGCACGTCGTTGACCTTGTATTCTTCGCATGGCGTGGAAAACATCATGCGCATGAAGTTGGCGCTATACGATAAATCGTTGCGCGGATAAACAAACGGCTGCCCAACCGAATATTTGTATGCCATCGCCACCAGCGTCGGCATCTTCGCGATCAAGCGGATCGCCGACACTTCACGGTGGTGTGGATCATTGATATCGAGCGAGTCGTGGTAGAACGACGCTAATGCGCCGACCGTACCGACCAACACTGACATCGGATGCGCGTCACGACGGAAGCCGCGGAAAAAGAATTGCATCTGCTCATGCACCATCGTGTGGTTGGTCACGGTGCTCACAAATGTCTTCTTTTCAGTCGCGTTCGGCAGTTCGCCGTTCAGCAACAAATAGCACGTTTCCAGGAAATCGCAATTGACTGCCAGTTGCTCGATTGGGTAACCGCGATACAGCAGTTCGCCCTTGTCACCATCAATGTAGGTGATCGACGAGTTACAGGCTGCAGTCGACATGAAACCCGGATCGTAGGTGAACTTGCCTGTGGTGCTATAGAGCTTGCGGATGTCGATAACATCAGGGCCGATTGTGCCCTTGTAGATCGGCAGTTCGAGTGATGAGGAGCCGTCAGAAAACGATAGCGTGGCTTTGGTATCAGAGTTGGTCATGGCTCTTCCTTCTTATGAGCGATAGGTCGATGGGTAGGTAAAACAGAATCGCAAAAAAATCATTGATGACACAAATTTTTTATAACATTTTGTCAAGCGTTACGCAATCTCACCAAAAGCGCATGAACATGAGTTAAATCGATCTCACCTTCCGGCTCCTTGCGCGCCAACAACAAACTCATCAAATCATTATCCGACACGTCCATCAGCCGGGAAAATGCATCAACCTCGTCATCGGTCAAGGTTGACTCGTGTGTATCCAGAAAGCGCGTGATGATCAAGTCATTTTCCAGCAGCCCCCGGCGCGCGCGCCAGCGCAGGCGTGCGCGTTTCGCAGGATCGGCTTGATGGCTTATTGACATATTTTCATTCGCTCCAATTCCATCCAGCTTTCAGCGTAAGGTTGAGCTGAAAAATACATGAAATAAGACGGAAGCAGGAGTGCTTCCAGTCTATTGAATTTTCTAATTTGGCGGTGGGGCAAGAACAAAGCGGCCAGCATTTTACGAATCAATGCAGGATGTGTGCGGGGCACACCTATAGCCATCGGCAATTCGCTCTAAGGATACCCTGCCCCCCTCCAATACATAAACTTCCTTACACCACGCGACGAACCATCAATTCCTTGATCTTGCCGATCGCCTTGTTCGGGTTCAATCCTTTCGGGCAAACATCAACGCAGTTCATAATCGAATGGCAACGGAACAAACGATATGGATCTTCCAAATTATCCAAACGTTCCCCAGTTGCCTCATCGCGGCTATCTGCAATAAAGCGATACGCTTGCAGCAAACCGGCCGGACCGACAAATTTATCTGGATTCCACCAGAACGACGGGCACGAAGTCGAGCAGCATGCGCACAGAATACACTCGTACAGGCCATCCAACTCCTCGCGCTCGGTCGGTGATTGCAGACGTTCTTTCTCCGGCGGAATCGTGTCATTGATCAGGAACGGCTTGATCGAATGATATTGCTTGAAGAACTGGGTCATGTCGACGATCAGATCGCGAATGACCGGCAGACCTGGCAATGGCCGCAACACGATCGGTTCGGTCAACTCGTTCAGATTGGTGGTGCAGGCCAATCCGTTCTTGCCATTGATGTTCATTGCATCGGAACCGCATACACCTTCACGGCATGAGCGACGCAGAGC
Organism: uncultured Oxalobacteraceae bacterium; assembly: GCA_966250375.1. Classification (GTDB taxonomy): domain Bacteria; phylum Pseudomonadota; class Gammaproteobacteria; order Burkholderiales; family Burkholderiaceae_D; genus CAMLDH01. The sequence continues at coordinate 11,492 of CBINHE010000047.1, read as the reverse complement.
AAGGGAATCGTCCACATCGGATTTAATACGTTGCAATGCGTCCAGCAACATCTTGTCGGTATCTTGTAAGTCCACCGTTAAATCTTGCATGTATGGCTTGCTATCCTTGTCCGGATCGTAACGGTAGATTTGAAATTTTAAAGTACGTGCCATGGTTGGATCTCTTTTTTTAGTATTGCGGGACAGAGTTAAGCGTAAGCGGTAGCTTCGCCCCCCCCCCTCTGTCGCCAACAAATTAAAACGTGCGGGCTTTAGGTTGGAAGGTTTCCACTGTCAACGGTTTCGTTTTAACAGGTTTGTAATCGAGGCGATTGCCTTCGGAAAACCACAGTGTGTGCTTCATCCAGTTTTCATCGTCGCGTTTCTCGTAGTCACGATGCGCATGAGCGCCGCGTGATTCCTTGCGTGCAACAGCGGATGTAATAGTTGCCTTTGCGGTCTCGATCAGGTTGTCGAGCTCCAACGCTTCGACACGTGCCGTGTTGAAGACCTTGGACTTGTCCTTGAACGACACATGCTTGCGACGCTCATCCAGCTCCATGATTTTCTTGTAACCGTTTTGCAGCAACTCGTCGGTACGAAATACGCCACAGTACTGCTGCATCGTCGCGCGAATATCGTTAGCAACATTCTGCACCCGCTCCGTACCAGTGCTAGTTTCAAGCTTGGCCAAACGCGCCAGCGCGAAATCGGCGGCATCTGCTGGCAACGGCTTGTGGCTTTTCGCTTTCAAATTGCTTTCTACTACATGATTACCGGCTGCACGACCGAACACGACCAGATCGAGCAAGGAATTGGTGCCGAGACGGTTTGCACCATGCACTGACACGCAGGCACACTCGCCGATCGCGTACATGCCGTTGACGATTGCATTCGGATTACCATCCTTCGGCGCGACTACTTGACCATAAATATTGGTCGGGATACCGCCCATCTGATAGTGGATCGTCGGCACAACCGGGATTGGCTCTTTGGTTGCATCGACGTTGGCGAATTTATGGCCGATTTCGAGAATCGATGGCAAGCGCTTCTGGATAGTATCGGCTCCGATGTGGCGCAGATCCAGCAGCACGTGATCCTTGTTCGGACCACAGCCGCGCCCCTCCTTGATTTCCTGATCCATCGAACGCGACACGAAGTCGCGCGGTGCCAGATCCTTCAGCGTCGGCGCGTAGCGCTCCATGAAGCGTTCGCCATTGCTGTTAATCAGAATGCCGCCCTCGCCGCGCACGCCTTCAGTAATGAGCACGCCCGCGCCTGCCACGCCTGTCGGATGAAATTGCCAGAATTCCATATCTTCCAGCGGCAGTCCAGCACGTGCCGCCATGCCGAGTCCATCGCCGGTGTTGATGAATGCATTGGTCGATGCGGCAAAGATACGGCCGGCACCACCGGTCGCGAAAATCGTGGTCTTGGCTTCGAGAATCATCACGTCGCCAGTTTCCATTTCAAGCGCAACGACACCAATCACATCGCCCTCGGCATCCCGCAGAATATCGATCGCCATCCATTCAACGAAAAAATGGGTTTTGGCGCGCACATTGCGCTGATAGAGCGTGTGCAGCAATGCATGCCCGGTACGGTCGGCAGCAGCACAAGCGCGTTGTACCGGTTTTTCGCCGAAGTTCGCGGTATGACCGCCGAACGGACGCTGGTAAATTGTGCCGTCCGGATTACGGTCGAATGGCATGCCGAAATGTTCAAGTTCGTACACGACCTTCGGTGCCTCACGGCACATGAATTCGATCGCATCTTGGTCGCCCAGATAGTCACCGCCTTTGACGGTGTCGAACATGTGCCAGTACCAGCCGTCTTCCGACATGTTGCCGAGCGATGCGCCAATACCACCTTGCGCTGCAACGGTATGCGAACGGGTCGGGAATACCTTGGACAATACGGCAACGTTCAAGCCAGCTTCAGCTAATTGCAGGGAAGCACGCATGCCGGAACCGCCGGCACCAACGATGACCGCATCAAAGCGGCGGGAAGGAATAGAAGATTTGATTGCTGCCACGATTAGGCTCTCCACAAAATCTGCGCCGCCCATCCGGCACAACCGACTAACCACACGATGGTGGCAACTTGCAAGCTCAAGCGAAAACCGGCCGGCTTGGCATAATCCATTAAAATTTCGCGCATGCCGACCCAGGCGTGATAGAAAAGCGAGAGGAAGGCGACAAAGGTTGCGATCTTGAACCATTGTTGCGCAAACATGCCGGCCCAGCCTTCATAGCTGAAATTACTGCCAGTCAAAAAAGTCACCAAAAGGATGATCGTATAGACCGCCATCACGATTGCTGTCATGCGTTGCGCGAGCCAGTCTTTGAGGCCGTAATGTGCGCCGACCACCAGACGCTTCGGTCCGATATTATTGTTTTCCATTTAGAATACTCCGAACAATTTCAATGCAACCAATACCGTCAACACCAAGGTGACTGCAAAAACACCGGTAGCAGATTTACGCGCACTATCTTTATCCAAGCCGACATGTGTATCCATGACGAGGTGGCGAATGCCGGAACAGAAATGCTGTAGGTAGCCCCACGCCACTACCAAGATCAGCAACTTGACGAACCAAGTGGAAGTAAACCCTTTGAAATACTCAAATGAAATTTCGGAGGTAAGGCTCTTTTCCAACAAATACAAAATCAAGGGCAGCAACAAGACCAGCAACAAACCGCTGATGCGGTGCGCACCCGAAACAAGACTTGCCATTGGCCAGCGATAGTTCGGCAAATCTTTCAATGCATTAATATTACGAAATTCAGGCCGACTTTTCTTTGCGGCTTCAGACATAACAACACCTCCCTGAGCTAAATAATTCCGTGATTTTCGCTTATTTTGTGCAGCACACCAATAAGTATTGTGCACAATAGGCAATATATCCGTTTGTCAAGATCAATAATTCCACACTTGACAGGGATCACCTCACACTGCTAACTCAACTCATTCTGATAATGATGGCGGTCAGTCAGATACAACCCGCGTCGCACCTCCACCGGCTTGTTGCCATAGGTGTAGGACACCCGCTCAACACTCAACAATGGCGTATTGAGGGCAACAGCTAGTAATTCGGCCATATTTTCATCTGCCGCAACCGCGCGAATCTTTTCCGCTGCGTGGATCATATGGGTACCAAATTCGCTTTCAAACAGACCGTACATCGGCCCCTTGTATTCAATCAAACGCTCTGCCGTCAAACCTTTGAAAATGACCCCCGGCAACCAAAGCTCTTCCAGAATGATTGGAGCACCGTCAAAAGACTGTACACGCTTGATGAAAATGACCGAATCACCCGACTTGATATCGAGTTGGCGCGCGACCTCTGCTGGCGCACGCAAACGCCTGACTTCAATGATCTTGTTGTCCGGATAGCCTGCCTCGCCCAGATCAGGCATCAAGCGCAAAAATCGGAACTGCGCACGCTCTTCGTGATGCGTCGAAACAAAAGTACCCTTTCCTTGCCGTCGCACGACCAGATTCTCGGCAGACAGCTCGTCTATTGCCTTGCGCACCGTCCCCTGACTGACCTTGAAACGGTTCGCCAGTTCGACTTCACTTGGAATCAGCTCTCCCGGCTTCCATTCGCCGGCTTGCAGACTTTGCGTGATCAGCACCTTGATTTGCCGATAGAGCGGACTGAAAGTAGCTGACATTCCAGGAACGGAAACCCCAGCCTCAGTACTCGGCGCATCACTATTGGTCAAATGGGTTGAAATAGAATTCATAACTTACGATTTCACCACAAAACCTCCATTGCCGTCCAGAAAAAAGTGATGTCTTATATGTCTTATATAAGATAGAAGACAGATATTGACAGAGTAACTTTACAAGCCTACACTCGCGGGCAACATTTGCTCTGTGGCGACAGGATTAAAGGGAACGGTTGTGCCATCCACACCCCTTTTTTCCTGCATCAAACTGACTGTGACTTGCCAAGTTTTCACCGGTATCATTACAAGCTTATAGAAATTTTTATTTCTATGTATTGAGGATAGAGTACGCATCGCTTGGGCGACGCTTAACTTTGCCCCCACAATTAATAAACTTCTGTATCGTTTTCATTACCACTTTGGAGATTCAACATGGCTAAAGCCCCCATGCGTGTTGCCGTTACCGGCGCCGCCGGCCAGATCGGCTATTCACTGCTGTTCCGCATCGCTAACGGCGATATGCTCGGCAAAGATCAACCTGTCATTCTGCAATTGCTCGAAATCCCCGATGAGAAAGCGCAAAAAGCCCTCAAAGGGGTGATGATGGAAATCGATGACTGCGCATTCCCGTTGCTGGCTGGCATGACCGCGCACAGCGATCCGATGACTGCATTCAAGGACATCGATTTCGCATTGCTGGTCGGTGCCCGCCCGCGTGGCCCCGGCATGGAGCGCAAGGACCTGCTTGAAGCCAATGCCCAGATCTTCACGGTGCAAGGCAAAGCGCTGGATGCGGTTGCATCGCGCGATGTCAAGGTTCTGGTAGTTGGCAACCCAGCCAATACCAATGCCTACATCGCCATGAAATCCGCGCCGAACCTGCCGGCCAAGAACTTCACCGCGATGCTGCGCCTAGACCACAACCGTGCATTGTCACAAATTGCTGCGAAGACCGGCAAACCTGTCTCGTCGATCGAGAAGCTGTTTGTCTGGGGCAATCACTCCCCGACCATGTACGCCGACTATCGCTACGCAACGATCGACGGTCAGTCGGTCAAAGCAATGATCAACGACGACACATGGAACAAGGACGTGTTCCTGCCGACCGTTGGCAAGCGCGGCGCTGCGATCATTGAAGCGCGCGGTCTGTCTTCCGCTGCTTCGGCTGCCAATGCGGCAATCGATCACGTGCATGATTGGGTGCTCGGCACCAATGGCAAGTGGACAACGATGGGCATCCCGTCCGACGGCTCATACGGTATTCCGGAAGGCACGATGTTCGGCTTCCCGGTTACCATCGAAAATGGCGAATACAAAATCGTCCAGGGCCTGGAAGTCGATGCGTTCTCGCAAGAGCGTATCAACATCACGCTGAAGGAATTGCTCGAAGAGCGCGATGGCGTCAAACACCTTGTAGGCTAAAACCTGCCACGCTCGGCTCGGCCCGACGGCACATACCCGTGTCGCCGGGCCGCTTTGCTACCGAATCACCGCCCACATCTGACGTTACGCTGCACAATGCACCCCTCCGAGGCTTTATTCCAAGGCAAGCGCCAGCCGATTTCGATTCCGGTCTGCGACCACTACGCCGGTTCTGAAAAGCTGATGCGTAAATCGCTTGCCCTGCAACAAGAACTTGGCCCTGTTTTTGACATTACCTTCGACTGCGAAGACGGTGCCGGCGCTGGCGATGAAGAAGCGCACGCGCACCTGGTTGCATCGCTGATTGCCAGTGAGGAAAACCGTTTCGGACGTATCGGTGCGCGCGTCCATGACATGACCAGCGAGTTCTTTGAAAAGGATGTCGCGGTTATCTGCAAAGACGCAGCGAAACGCCTCGCTTATCTGGTTGTTCCCAAAGTCGACGGTGCCGCCGACGTCAGCAATGCACTCGCGGTCATCAATCGCCATGCGAAAAAAGCCGGCCGTCCAAGTCTGCCGGTTCATGTATTGATTGAAACCCACGGTGCGCTGGCAGACGTGTTCGCGATCGCCGCACTGCCTCAAGTTGAATGCCTGTCTTTCGGCATCATGGATTTTGTGTCGGCGCACTACGGCGCGATTCCTGGCGGCGCGATGCGTACACCGGGTCAATTCACGCATCCGCTAGTGGTACGCGCCAAGCTTGAAATCGCAGCAGCCTGCCACGCGCATGGCAAGGTTCCCTCACACAACGTCACGACTGAAATCAAGGATACCGCGGTTGTGGCGAACGATGCGAACCGCGCGACATCTGAATTTGGGTACACTCGGATGTGGAGCATCCATCCGGACCAGATCAAACCAATTGTAAAGTCCCTTTCCCCACGCAGCTCCGAAGTCAACGAAGCATCGCAGATCTTGGCCGCGGCACAGAGCATGCAATGGGGACCGATACAACATAACGGCAAGCTGCATGACCGCGCCAGCTACCGGTACTATTGGACGATACTGCAGCGGGCAAAATCGAGCGGTCAGCCCTTGCCGGAATTTGCTGCCGCTCTCTTATAAAACTTGCGCGACTATTGTCCGGAGCATGAATGAAGTCGCACGCAAAAGGAGACATTCCATGAAAAAATATTTATCCGTAGTGTTGATCGCCGGCTTGGCAGTGGGGATACAACAAGTCCAAGCGCAAAACACCTCCTCTGCCCCGCATAAAGTCGTGAAAAAGTCATCCGCCAAGAAAGCGGGATCGGCGCATAAGCATACGACGCCAAATGACGACGATGAAAAAGAACCGGACACCAGTGCTTCGGCGAGCACTGAATTTCACTGCGAACTCGGCAACAAACTGACGATTTACCATACTGCAGGCGACGACAAGCATATCGCATTGCGCTGGAAACAGCGGCTGCTACGCATGAGCCGTGTCGACACCAGTACCGGTGCCAACCGGTTTGAAAATCGCCAGATCGGCTTGGTATGGATTGGTATTCCTGCCAAGGGCATGCTACTCGATTCCAAGAAGGGCCAGCAGCTTGCCAACGAATGCAAGACTGCACAGCAAATGACGCAGTGAATGCCAAAAAGCTAGTAGTCAGCCTGACTGACCACTTACGTACGGCGCGTAACAAGAAAAATATGCAGCTATTTTTTTAAAATCAGTTCATTTGTAATCTAAAGTTTATTTGTAATCTAAGGAGAGGTTATGTCCCGCAACACTTTGAACACGCTCAAGGAATTCCCGATTTCGGGTTCCAAAAAAGGCCAGTTCTACTCGCTACCTGCGCTGGAGAAAAAACTCAGCGTGAACATTTCGCGTCTGCCGGTATCGATCCGCATCGTGCTGGAATCGGTACTGCGTAACTGTGACGGCAAGAAAGTCACTGAAGAACACGTAAAGCAGCTCGCGAATTGGGGCGCGACCGCGCAACGCACTGATGAAATTCCATTCGTCGTGGCGCGTGTAGTGTTGCAGGACTTCACCGGTGTTCCGCTCCTGGCCGACTTGGCTGCAATGCGCGGCGTCGCCTCGCAGATGGGCAAAAATCCGAAGAACATCGAACCGCTCGTGCCCGTCGATTTGGTGGTCGATCACTCGGTGCAGATCGATCACTATCGCGAGAAAAAAGCGCTCGATCTCAATATGAAACTGGAATTCGAGCGCAACAACGAACGCTACCAGTTCATGAAATGGGGCATGCAGGCATTCGATACATTCGGCGTGGTGCCGCCGGGCTTCGGCATCGTACACCAAGTCAACCTGGAGTATTTGGCACGCGGCGTACATAAGAAAGGCAGCATCTATTATCCTGACACATTGGTCGGCACCGATTCCCACACCACCATGATCAACGGTATTGGCGTGGTCGGCTGGGGTGTGGGCGGCATCGAAGCGGAAGCCGGCATGCTCGGCCAGCCGGTGTACTTTCTCACGCCGGATGTCGTGGGTGTGAATCTGACCGGGCAACTGCGTGAAGGCGTGACCGCAACCGACTTGGTATTGACCATCACCGAAATGCTGCGCAAGGAAAAAGTTGTCGGCAAGTTTGTTGAATTTTTCGGCGAGGGTACCGAATCCCTGTCGCTGACTGACCGCGCAACGATTGCCAACATGGCACCGGAATACGGCGCCACCATGGGTTTCTTCCCGGTTGATGATCAAACCATCGAATACTTCAAGGGCACCGGCCGCAGCAAGGCGGAGATTGATGCCTTCGAAGCGTATTTCAAGGCGCAAAACCTGTTCGGCGTGCCGAAGTCGGGCGACATCGATTACACCAATGTGGTCACGCTAGATCTCGGTTCCGTCGCACCGTCGTTAGCCGGCCCGAAACGTCCGCAAGATCGTATCGAAATCGGTCATGTCAAATCGACCTTCGCAGACCTTTTCTCCAAACCTGTATCGGAAAACGGTTTCAACAAGAAAGCCGAAGATCTTGATGCCGTGTATGAAAATGCGGACAGCATCAAAGTGAAAAACGGCGACGTGCTGATTGCCGCAATCACATCTTGCACCAACACATCGAACCCGAGTGTATTGCTGGCGGCCGGCTTGCTGGCCAAGAAAGCGGTCGAAGCCGGCTTGAAAGTGTCGCCGCACATCAAGACCTCGCTCGCCCCCGGATCGCGTGTTGTGACCAAATACCTGGAAGCTGCGGGCCTACTGCCCTACCTCGAAAAACTCGGTTTCGGCGTAACTGCATACGGCTGCACTACATGTATCGGTAACGCAGGCGATCTAACGCCAGCGATGAACGAAGCAATTGTCAAGAACGACATCGTGGCTTCCGCCATACTGTCCGGCAACCGCAACTTCGAAGCGCGTATCCACCCGAACATCCGTGCCAATTTCCTCGCGTCCCCACCATTGGTCGTGGCTTACGCCATTGCTGGCAACATGACCAAGGATCTGATGACAGAGCCGGTCGGCCGCGTCAAGGGCAAGGATATTTTCCTGGGTGACATCTGGCCGACTTCACAGGAAATCGGCAAGCTGATGAAGTTCGCAATGAATGCCAAAATCTTCAAGGAAAACTACGCTGACGTCAAAGGAGCGCCAGGCAAGCTGTGGGAGCAGATTAAAGGCGTGGCCGACGGTCAAGTCTATAACTGGCCGAAATCGACCTACATCGCAGAACCACCGTTCTTCGGTGACTTTACAATGGAGCCGAAAGCAGCGGCAACCGGCATTAGCGGCGCCCGTGCTTTGGGCGTGTTCGGTGACTCGATCACGACCGACCATATCTCTCCGGCCGGTTCGATCAAGGAATCCAGCCCGGCAGGTAAATGGCTGCTGGAAAACGGCGTACAAAAAGCCGATTTCAACTCGTATGGCTCGCGTCGCGGCAATCACGAAATCATGATGCGCGGCACCTTCGCAAACGTACGTATCAAGAACCTGATGATCCCGGCCAAACCGGATGGTTCGCGTATCGAGGGCGGCATCACGATCCATCAGCCGAGTGGCCAGGAAATGTCGATCTATGACGCCGCGATGCAATACGTGAATGACGGCGTGCCAACCATGGTGTTCGGCGGCGAAGAATACGGTACCGGCTCCTCGCGCGACTGGGCGGCCAAGGGCACGCAATTGCTGGGGGTGAAAGCGGTGATCGCGCGTTCATTCGAGCGTATCCATCGCTCCAACCTGGTAGGCATGGGCGTGCTGCCACTGCAATTCCTTGGCAGTGACAGCGTGCAGACGCTCGGCATTACCGGCAATGAAACTTTCGATCTGAAAGGCATCGAAGACGACATCAAGCCGCAGCAGGAAGTGACCTTGGTGATCAATCGCAGCAATGGCCAACAACAGGAAGTCAAAGTTCTGTTACGCATCGATACGCCGATCGAAGTGGATTACTATAAACACGGCGGTATTTTGCCATTCGTGCTGCGTCAATTGCTCGCTGCGTAAGAACGTCGCAAAATCAGTGGCTCCTTGCAGAAAAAATCGTAGCCGTGCCCGGATTCCGCGACATGAACTACGAGATGCAAACGAGCCATGACTTGTATTGACAGCCTGTTTGCAGGACACGGCACTAGACAGGACAAACGCCGGCACCGTCCGGCGTTTTCTATTTTTCAAACCATATTAACGGAGATACATCATGTGGAAAATTTTTGTCGGGTTCGTCGCCTTCGCGTTGCTTGCACTGTTCGTCATCATGAAGAGCGGCGACAAGGTCGACATGCAAGCTGAGGCAGCGGGGCATTCGACCTCCACTCCTGAATCGGTATCTGCGTTGGCTGCCGCATCCATACCACCGGTGCCGGTCGAGAGTGTACCGGCTGCTGCGGCAACGCTTGCTGCCAGCGCTCCTTCCGTCGACGCAGCTGCGCAATCCCGCAAGATGTCCACTACCGGCACGGTCGTCGTCGGCGCTACAACTGCATCAGCCGCTGCATCGAAATAACCCCCCGATCCCAAAGGCCGCGTCGATAACCGGCGCGGCTTTTTTTATTGGCGAACGGATAATCGTGGCCCCGACCGTCGGTGCCAGAACGCAATACAAACCGAAAACTCCAGATGCCATAGGTAGTATTTTGATACATGCAAGCCGAATCCACTACAATATGATTCCTCGGCATCACTTCATATCTTTCCAATCATGCGTCGTCCATCCAAAAGTTCATCCTCCAAACTCTCAGCGGACAGTCAGCGTCTGACTGCATTGGCGCAAGCCGTGATACAGGCATCGAGCCGAATCGAAGAACGTTCATGGGAACGCCAGCTGGATACACTGCTTCATAAGTTACTGAAAAACAATCATCAAGATACGATTGAAGCAGCGCTCGACAACAGTTTCAAGGCACAATCGGGTACTTATGACGCGCTAATGGAATCGATTGAAGCGGTCAGCGAGTCTTGCGTGCAGGAACAGGACGGCACTTCCTACGATGCATTGCTGATTGCAATACCTATTCTGGCATGGACGCGATTTTCGATCGCGGCTGGCCCGATTGCCGCAGATATGGTGACTACCCTTTCCGCGCATTTATATGCGCACATTCTGGCGCCCGACACGCGCTTGGCCATGGCGCCAACGCTGTTTGCAATTGACCAGTTGCCGCGCACGCATACCGAGACATTCGCCATGACGCAGCACATGGCGCAAGCTGCGATCAAAGGCAGCGCGCTGGGGCCAATGGTCAACCCACCCGAGACGGCACCGTTTCTGGCCGATACCCGTTACCTGCTGGCAGTCGTTGCCGCGCCGTCAGGGCAGCCGCTGCTCCATTGGCAAAGTTCATTGAACCCAAATAGCCGCGAAGAAGCAGCCACCCAGTGGCGGGCTCAAGCCTTGCCAAATATTACGCGCCTATTGCCCGGTTGCGGTATTGAATTGTTGCTGCCGGAAGCCTACTTCGCTGCATGCCGCGAGGCGGACAAGCAAATTCGTCCAGTGTCATTGCGATCTGCGGTGCATTATCTTACCCACACACTCAACACCGAGCCGAATGCCTTGCAAGCAATTATTGGCGGCTTCGGTGAAGAGTCATCAGAAGGTCGCATCGATGAATACCGCGTCGGCTTCGCCTTGCATCACAATCCTGAGGTGGTGTACGGCGTTGTCTGGCCACTCTATGGACAAGAAGATGAAGAAGCAGCCATCGCTGTGGCCATGGCTGGTGGAGGCAGCAATGCAGCAATGCCACCTGAAGTGGACAGCCAAACACCACTGGAAGAAATTCTGACACTATTGCGAGAATGCGGCATTACGCATATCAAGCATCACGAAGGATGTTATCCGATGGACTCATGCGAAGATTGCGGCGCACCGCTTTTTCTCGATCTGGAAGCGGAATTGGTGCATGCGGAAATGCCGGAAGACACCCCACACGCGACCACGCATTTCCACTAATTCTAATTCGCAATAGAAAGTGCATTAATTATCCATTTCCAACTGCAGATAT
>CBINHE010000046.1:0-34748 GCA_966250375.1 uncultured Oxalobacteraceae bacterium | reverse complement strand
CAGGTTCGGCTGCAGCTGTTGAATCCTGGCGCGGATGTCGGCCAGCTCCTTTTGCAGTTCGCTCTGGTAGGCGCTGTGCAATTGGCTGATTCTCTTTTGCTGCGCGGCGATGGTGGCGTTCAAGGCAGCTACCGTGGCGCGCTGGGCGTCGAGATCCTTGCCCTTTTCCATTGCATCGCGCTGCTTTTCGGCGGCAGCGATTCCGCCTATAAACCCTTCTTTTTCCAGCTTCGCATACGCGTCGGCGGCTTTTCGGTACGTCGGCAGCGTTTGTTCCAGCTTGGTCAGGATTTCGGTGGCGCTGCGCTTTTCATGCTCGGCTTTTGCGAGCAAGGATTTCTCTTGGTCGAGGCTGTCGGCGAACGCTTTTCTGTGCGCGGCGTATTGGCTTTGCACTTGCGCATACAACACGGGATCATCGCCGGCTTTCGGCAGCATTGGCTGGTCGCGGAGTTCCGCTTCGAGGCGGCGCGCCTGCATCTGTTGCGTGGCGAGGTCGCTGCTGATGCCGGCCTTGTCGGCGCTCGCCAGCGTCGTGTCGAGCCGCGCGAGTATCTGTCCCGCCTTGACGGTGTCGCCTTCATCGACCAACAATTGCTTGATTACGCCGGCTTCGGCCGGTTGCACGATCTTGACCAGGGTTTGCGGGGCGAGCTTGCCTTCGGCGGATGCAATGATGTCGAGCTGGCCGAGGGCGGCCCAGACGATTAACACCAGCGTCAGGATCGAGACCGACCACAGCACGATGCGGCCGGTTTCGCTGGGGGCGTCGGTCTGGATCAGGTTAAGCGGATCGTGCCAGCGGCTCGGCGGACGCAGCGGGATGACTTGCGCAGTGGTCTGGTCGGGTGGCGCTTGTATGGATTGTGGCAGTGGCGTGGCGCCGGTCGATTGCGGTTGGGTCATGGTTTGGAGTCCTCGGGGTCCTGTTATGCCGATGGATTCCCGCCTTCGCGGGAGGGACGGGCGGTGTTGGATGCGGTCGCGGATGATGCGGATGGCGATGTGACTGCAGGCGCCAGCGCGATGCGCTGCGCGCCTTGCTGCCCCAGGCGGTACACGGCATCGACGTGCAGGCCCTTCGGCAAGCCGTGCGTGATGAAGAGCATCGTGACTTTGCCGCGCAATGCATTGATGGTCTGCGCGAAGTGTTCGGCCGTCGGGCCATCCAATGCACTGGTGGCTTCGTCGAATACCAGGATGCTCGGGCGTTTCAGTAGCGCTCTGGCAATCGCGATTCGTTGCTTCTGGCCGCCGGACAAGCCTGCGCCGCGTTCGCCGATTTCGGTTTGATAGCCTTGGGGCAAGGCTTCGATCACGCTGTGGATTTCGGCCATGTTGCAGGCGGCGGTGATCTGCTCGAAGCTTGCACCGGGGCTGGCCATTTGCAGGTTGTCGTAGATGGTGCCGGAGAATAGCAGCGTTTCTTGCGGCACTACGCCGAAGTGGCTGCGCAGTTCATTGGCCGATAGATAGCGGATGTCGATGCCGTCGATCGTGATGCGGCCGGCGCTCGGTTGGTAAAAGCCTTGCAGGAGTTTGGCGAGCGTGCTCTTGCCGCAGCCGCTTGGTCCCATGATGCCGATGGTTTGGCCGGGCTGGATGGTCAGCGACAGGTTTTCATAGACGAGCGGCAGGTGCTCCGCGTATTTGAAGGCGATGCCGTCGATCGCGATGTCGCCTTTTCTTTGCGTGTCGCGCGCCGGGATAACCGAGTACGGTTCGATCGGTGCATTCATCAGGTCGCCCAGGCGTGCAATCGACAGGCTGGCTTGCTGGAATTGCTGCCACAGGCCGACGATGCGCAGCATCGGTTGCGACAGGCGGCCGGAGAACATCTGGAACGCGACCAGCATGCCGATGGTGAAGGCGGTGTCGTGCATCACGGTATACGCGCCGATGGCCAGGATTAACAGGCTCATTACTTGTTCGAGCAGATTGGCGGTGGTGTTGTAGGTGTTCGCCAATTGCTTGGTGGCGAAACCGGCGGACAGGTAGCTGGCGAGGTAGCCGCTGTATTTGCTGTTGAGCTGAGGCTCCAGTTGCAGCGATTTCACCGTTTCGAGACCGGCCACGTATTCGGTGAGGAAGGCCTGGTTGCGCGCGCCGAGTTGGAATTGCTGTTGCAGACGGGTCTGGAACAAGGGCGCGACCACGAGACTTGACGCGACGATGATGGACAGCACCGCCAGCACGATCAGCGTCAGGGTGATGCTGTAATAAAACATGATCGCGACGAAGATCAAGAGGAACGGCAAGTCCAGCACCAGGGTGACGGCGGCGCTGGCGATGAATTCGCGGATGGTCTCCACCCCGTGCAACCGTGCGGCGATGACGCCGGTGGGGCGGTGCTGGAAGTACAGCGGCGGCAGTTTGAACAGGCGCTCGAAGACGGAGGCGCCGAGTACCGCATCGACGCGGTTGCCGGTATGCAGCACGAGGTATTGGCGCAGCCACGACAGGGCGGCGGAAAACAGCATGAAGACGGTCATGCCGAGGGCAATGACGATCAGGGTGCTTTGCGTGCGGTGCACGACGACCTTGTCGATGATCGCTTGGGTGAACAGCGGCGTGGCCAGCGCGATCAATTGGATCACGAGCGAGGCGAGCAGCACTTCCTGCCAAAGCTTTTTGTGTTTGAGTAGCTCGGGGAGGAACCAGTTGAAGCCGAATTTGCGCGATTGCCTGGCTGCGGCTTCGCTGTCCGGGTCGGCGCCGGGGTCGGCTTTCGGCGTGATGCGGGTGATGTGGCCGAGGTAGCGTGGCGTGAATTCGGCCAGCGGGACTGTGGCTGGGGTGGCGTCGCCGGGTTCGATGAGCAGCACGTTGGCGGCGTCGGCTTGCAGGATCAGCGCGGGGGTGACTTGCGCTTCAGTCGCTGCCGGTTCGGCAGGGACGTCGGCGGGGCGGGGCGCGAGCCAGACGATCAGCGGAAACGATTCCTTGTGCAGCTTGTCTGCCCTGGCTTTGCGCAATGCCGCGTCGAAGCCATACGCGTGCGCGGCGCGATGCAAGGAATCGGCGGTGTGGGGGGCGGCAAGCTGCTGCTGCGCGAGGTCCGTTGAAAATGGTTTGCGGTGGAGCGCGCAAATGCCTTGCAACGCCCAGAAGAGGGCGTCTTGCTGTATTTTTTTATGATTCATATCCCTGGGGTTCCAGCCAATACTGCTTATTTGACGTATTGTTTTTTTGCGACTGGAAGTTACCGGAAGCGGGGCATGGCCGCAATCCTGCTTTTATGGGATTGACAATTTACAAATATGTGATGGGAGTATTTGCGGCCGAGCGGCATTGCCGAGCACGAGGCCTTTTGTGCCCTTAGCCCGGCTTCTGGTATTGCGGACAACTCACCTGGAATACCGCGCGGTCTTCCAGTCGCACCGCGGTAAGCTTGCCGCCCCATACGCAGCCGGTGTCCAGTCCGATCAGATTCGGGCGCATGGTCAGGCCCAGCGTCGACCAATGACCGAATACGACTGTTACGTCCTCGGTCAGGCGTCCAGGCATATCGAACCACGGTAATAGATCATGCTGCGGTCCCGCGTTGTTTTCGGCCAGAAGCAGCTCCATGCTGCCGTCCGCGCGGCAATAGCGCAGGCGCGTCAACGCATTCACGATGCAGCGCAAGCGGTCAACGCCCTGCAGCGCATTGTCCCATTTTGCCGGTGTGTTGCCATACATTTCGCGGAGAAAACTCACCCAGTCCGGGCCGCGCAATACGGTTTCAACTTCACGCGCCAGGTCGAGCGTTTCTTGCGCCGACCATTGCGGCAGGACGCCCGCATGCACGATCAGGTATCCGTTCTTGAATTGCGCAAGCGGCTGACAGCGCAGCCAGTCAAGCAATTCATCGCGATCGGGCGCTTGCAGAATGGCGTCCAGCGTGTCGGATCGATGCGGTTTTCGGATGCCGTTGGCAACGGCAAGCAGGTGCAGATCGTGGTTGCCGAGAACGACGGTGGCGGTATCGCCGAGCGCGCGAATGTATCGGAGCATAGCCAAGGATTCCGGCCCTCGATTGACCAGGTCGCCAACAAATATCAATTCGGGATTGGCGGATGCAGTCTGGATGCGGTTGACCAGCTCAAGTACGCGTTGATGGCAGCCTTGTGAATCTCCGATGGCATAAATGGTCATAAATAAAATTAGCGTGCCAGAGCTTGGTTGGATCTTGTTGAGAGGCAAGAAAAATCGGTTCTTCCAGCGTTATAATAAAAGCACTGAAAGTAAATTTTTCCCAATAGTAACAATTATTTACATCGATTCAGGCCGATTCCTGTTGTAATACGTGATTCAGTTCAAATCCGGTATGATTTTATTAACATACTCACGTAAAATTGCGGGTTGGTCGCAATTTATTGAGCGTTCCATAATGGATGACAGTCAGAACGCTCAATCCCTCACTTGCAGTGCGCGTATCCGCTTGCAAGCGGATACCGTTTCGCAGGCGTGGTGCATGCACCACGAAACCCCTGCTACACCCCCCTCCCTCTCCCCGAGGAAGAGGGAGGGGGCAGCCGTAATTCGCTGTCGCGAATTACGGAAAGATAAATAATCATGCTTAGGATACAGAATGATTTTAGTAACAGGGGGAGCCGGCTTTATCGGTTCAAATTTTGTTCTCGATTGGTTGGCAAGGGACGGCGAGACGGTTATTAATTTTGACAAGCTCACCTATGCCGGCAATCTGAACAATCTGTTGGTAGTCCGGCAGAACACTCAGCATATTTTCATCAAAGGCGACATCTGCGATACGGCGCAGGTAGCACAATCGCTGGCAACGCATAAGCCACGCGCGATTGTGCATTTTGCGGCCGAAAGCCATGTCGATCGTTCCATTCTCGGCCCAGGCGCGTTTGTAACGACCAACGTCAACGGCACCTTCAGTTTGCTGGAAGCAGCGCGCGCGTATTGGGGGGGCCTGTCCGGCGCCGAGCAAGCCGCATTCCGCTTTCTGCATGTGTCGACCGATGAAGTGTATGGATCGCTTGGACCGCGCGATGCGCCTTTTAGCGAAACGACCGCTTATGCGCCGAACAGCCCTTACTCTGCTTCAAAAGCGGCTGCCGACCACTTGGTGCGTGCCTATCATCACACCTACGGTTTGCCGACACTCACGACCAATTGCTCGAACAATTACGGTCCTTACCATTTTCCTGAAAAGCTGATCCCCTTGATGATCACGAACGGGCTTGCCGGCAAGCCGCTGCCGATTTACGGCGACGGCCAGCAAGTGCGCGACTGGTTGTATGTGGGCGACCACTGCGCGGCAATCCGGCGCGTATTGGAGGGTGGTCAGCCGGGAGAGACTTACAACATCGGCGGCTGGAACGAAAAAACCAATCTGGAGGTGGTCACAACCCTGTGCGGCATCCTTGATCAGCTTGCGCCCAAGGGCGATGCAACCAGCTATGCTGACCAGATCGCTTATGTCACGGACCGGCCAGGGCATGATCGGCGCTATGCCATCGACGCCCGCAAGATCGAGCGCGAACTCGGCTGGAAGCCAGCCGAAACCTTCGACAGCGGTATCCGAAAGACCGTGCAGTGGTATCTGGATCATCAGGACTGGGTGCGCGATGTGCAGTCAGGCGATTACCTGAAATGGGTACAGCAGAACTACAGTCAGCGTGAATCCGTACGGGAGATGGTGGCATGATGCGCAGTCCTCGGCAAACCGCGTTGCGCAAAGGCATCATCCTGGCCGGTGGCTCCGGCACGCGGCTCTATCCGGTCACGACCTCGGTGTCGAAGCAGCTTCTGCCGGTGTACGACAAGCCGATGATCTATTATCCACTCACCACTCTGATGCTGGCTGGCATGCGCGACATCCTGCTCATTTCGACGCCGCAGGACACGCCGCGTTTTCGCGAATTGCTCGGTGATGGCAGTCAGTGGGGCATCAATCTGAATTATGCAGTGCAGCCGTCGCCGGATGGCTTGGCGCAAGCGTTCATCATTGGCCGCGAGTTTGTCGGTCAAGATCCGTCGGCGCTGATTTTGGGCGACAACATTTATTACGGGCATGAGTTCAATGCGCAGCTGCGTGCTGCGTCTTCCCGCTCTGACGGCTCGACCGTTTTTGCTTATCACGTCACCGATCCCGAGCGCTACGGCGTGGTGGAATTCGACGCGCATCGCCGTGCGGTCAACATTGTCGAAAAGCCTGCCAATCCGAAGTCGAATTATGCAGTCACCGGGCTGTATTTCTATGACAATCAGGTGTGCGATATCGCCGCCGACATTCAGCCGTCGGCACGCGGCGAACTTGAAATCACCGATGTCAATCGCATCTATCTTGAACGCGGTCAGCTCAATGTCGAAGTCATGGGGCGCGGTATGGCATGGCTCGATACCGGTACGCATGAATCGCTGCTCGACGCCGGGCAATTTATTGCGACGATCGAAAAACGACAGGGCCTGAAAATCGCGTGCCCCGAAGAAATCGCCTATCGTAAAGGCTATATCGATGCCGCGCAGTTGGAAAAGCTCGCAGCCTCCTTGCAGAAAAATGGCTATGGACGCTATTTGTTGCAGATACTGACCGATAAGATATTTTGATCATGCGCCTTGTCGCCATGCAAATTCCCGATGTCGTCCTTATCGAGCCAACAGTGTTTGGTGACGAGCGGGGCTTCTTTTTCGAGAGTTTCAACGAGCGGCGTCTCGCGGAACTGCTCGGTGTCGGCGGCGACAATCTGCATTTCGTGCAGGACAACCATTCAAAATCCGCACGGCATGTGCTGCGCGGCTTGCATTATCAAATCCGGCAGCCGCAAGGCAAGCTGGTGCGAGTCATTGCCGGCGAAGTGTTCGACGTTGTAGTCGATATTCGCAAGAATTCCCCGACTTTCGGCCGCTGGGTCGGCGTGACGCTGTCGGCAGACAACAAACGTCAGGTGTGGGTGCCGCCCGGCTTCGCGCATGGTTTTGTCGTGACCAGCGAGTCGGCGGAATTTCTATACAAGACTACCGACTATTGGGCTCCGGAATATGAGCGCTGCATTCTGTGGAACGACCCGGCAATCGGCATCGAATGGCCCATCGATACGTTACCGCTGCTTTCCGCCAAAGATGTTGCCGGAAAATTGCTGGCGGATGCAGAGGTCTTCGCATGAAAATTCTGTTGACCGGTAAAAACGGGCAGGTCGGCTATGAGCTGGAGCGTACCTTGCAAAGCCTTGGCGAGGTGACGGCGGTTGATTGCGATCAAATGGACCTGACCAACCTGGATCAGGTGCGTGCGGTGATTCGCAGCGTCAAGCCCGGTTTGATCGTCAATCCGGCAGCCTATACCGCAGTCGATAGCGCCGAGGCCGAACCGGAACTGGCAATGCGCATCAATGGCGAGGCGCCCGGTGTCATCGCGGAAGAGGCGAAACGGCTTGGTGCCGCGATGATCCATTATTCGACCGACTATGTGTTTGACGGCAGCAAGATCGGTGCCTATACCGAAGACGATTTGCCAAATCCAATCAATGTGTATGGCCACACCAAATTGGCAGGCGAGCAGGCAGTTCAGTCCGCCGGCATTCCGTATTTGATTCTTCGAACCAGTTGGGTGTATGGCTTGCGTGGAAAAAATTTTTTGCTGACGGTGCGGCGTTTGATGCAGGAACGCGATGAATTGCGCATTGTCGCGGATCAGCATGGCGCTCCCACTTGGTGTCGCACGCTGGCTGATACGACGGCAAATATTGTGGCGCAATTAATGGCGGTTGGCGGACGTGGCCGCATGGCGCAAGAGGGCTGGCAGGAGCGAACTGGTATTTATCATGTTACTGCTCAAGGTCAAACTACTTGGCATGAATTCGCGCAGGCTATTCTGGCGCGTCTGCCGACAGTGAAAAAGCCATTGATAATACCGATACAGATGCAGGACTACCCGTTGCCCGCCAGAAGGCCGGCCAATTCGGTGATGTCATGCGAACGTTTGATCGGCACGTTTTGTCGTTTGCCCGATTGGGAAACCGCATTGAAATTGTGTCTGGAATGATTTCAGGCAATGTTGCCTACTTTTTTACAACTTACCGAGTTTAAGCATAATGCACCTAGTTAAAGACTGCGAGATCACACTATGTTAATTCCCGTCATTCTGTCCGGTGGGGCCGGTACTCGCCTGTGGCCGGTATCGCGTGAAGCGCATCCCAAGCCTTTCATGCGCATCGCCGGCGGAAAAAGCCTGCTGATCCAGACGCATGAGCGTGCGCTCGCCGTGTCGGACCAGACCGCGCCGTTGATCGTGACTAATCGCGACTATTATTTTTTGTCGCACGATGAACTCTCCAACCAGGATGTCCAGCCACATTATCTGCTGGAGCCGACAGGACGCAACACCACGCCGGCGATTGCCCTCGCTGCGCTATGGGCGATGGAGCAGAAAAAAGATGCGTGCTTGCTGGTGATGCCGGCGGATCATTTGATCAAGGATACGCCGACCTTTTATGCGGCCGTACGTCAGGCCGAAATACTGGCGCGGGATGGGCAATTGGTGCTGTTCGGTGTCCGACCCACCGGGCCGGAAACCGGTTTCGGCTATATCGAAATGGGACAGCCGCTTACGGAATATGCAAATGCTGTACAACGCTTTGTTGAGAAGCCGGATGCGGCCACCGCTGCGGAATATTTGGCGCAAGGTAATTATGTATGGAATAGCGGCATGTTCTGTTTTACTGCCAGCGGCATCATAGAGGCGTTAGACACGCATGTGCCGAAGTTGATGACTGCGGCGCGTGCGGTATGGGAAGAAATACAGGCGAATGACAGCAAGATCGAATTGCCGGCCAGTTTTGCCGAGTTGGAAAATATCTCGATCGATTATGCCGTGATGGAGAAAGCGAAAAATATTACCGTCATTCCGGGCGATTTCGATTGGAGTGACATCGGCGCATGGAACGCCGTCGCTGATGCATGCACCGCTGATGCGCACGGCAATACCACCAGCGGCCACAACATCGTGATCGACAGCCGCAATACCCATATCGAAAATCATGATCGTCTGGTGGCGGCAATCGGTCTCGACAATCTATTGATCATCGATACACCGGATGCGTTGCTGGTTGCCGACAAATCCAAGAGCCAGGAAGTGCGGCAAGTTGTCCGTCAACTAAAAGCCAGCCATCACGAGGCGCACAAGCAGCATCGCACGGTGATGCGTCCATGGGGCACATATACGGTGCTCGAAGAGGGGTTTGGCTTCAAGATAAAACGCATCGTGGTCAAGCCCGGTGCATCGTTGTCGCTGCAGATGCATCATCATCGCAGCGAGCATTGGGTCGTGGTATCGGGAACAGCGGAAGTGGTCAATGGCGAACAAACCATTGTCCTGAACGCGAATGAGTCGACTTATATTCCTGCTGGCCATAAACACCGCCTTGCCAATCTGGGTGAGTCGGAATTGTCGTTGATCGAGGTACAATGCGGCCACTATCTGGGCGAAGACGATATCGTCCGGTTCGACGATATCTATGGCAGGGTTTGATTAATGGCAGTAGGTGTATTGCGCCCTGTATGGAGTTGCCGTAGTTCCATACAGGGCAGTGTCAAGCGCGAGTTTCAATCGTGCCACCTCAAAAAAATCAGTTTTCCGCGTATTTGCCTGCAGATCATCGTGGTGCTGAATGCGCGCGTCAACTTCGCGATCATTCTTGTACGGTTGATCCGCATTATGTTTACCATCTACAATCGGATTGGGCATCGTGGTGGGCGTGCTCAATGTCTTTTCCGGGATGTCGGCTAGTTCTTCACTGTGGTGTTGCAATTTTGCTTCTGGTTTACGGCGGTCGTCTACACTGCCTTGATTTTGCGGTCAGGGTACAACCCTACCTCCACTGGAACCACCCGATAACCCCGCTGATCGTAGCGTATCAGACATACTGGGACATGCGAGTTGGGCGCACTAGGGGCGCCTGTTATTTCCTGCGCTCTTTGGCATTTGCCTTGTGTGTTCGGCATGCGACTGTCCTGCAAGCGTGTCGGCGAGATCGTGGATGAACTTTGAATTTCTTTAATCCGTAACTTGAAAATGAAAAAAACACCAATTGCCCTTATTACTGGCATCACTGGCCAGGATGGCGCATATCTCGCCGAACTTTTGCTTAGCAAGGGCTATCAAGTGTATGGCACGTATCGCCGCACCAGCTCCGTCAATTTCTGGCGCATTGAAGAACTGGGCATCGATAAGCATCCCAATTTGCATCTGGTCGAATATGATTTGACCGATGTCGGTTCCAGCATTCGTTTGCTGCAGTCGACCGGCGCGACTGAAATTTATAACCTGGCCGCACAAAGTTTTGTCGGCGTGTCGTTCGACCAGCCTGCAACGACTGCGCAGATAACAGGGGTCGGCCCACTGCATTTGCTGGAGGCAATCCGGATCGTCAATCCGAAAATACGCTTCTATCAGGCATCGACTTCCGAAATGTTCGGCAAGGTGCAGGCAATTCCGCAAATCGAAGACACGCCGTTTTATCCGCGCAGTCCGTATGGCGTGGCGAAACTGTATGCGCACTGGATGACGATCAATTACCGCGAGTCATACAATATTTTTGGCTGCAGCGGCATATTGTTCAACCATGAATCGCCTTTGCGCGGCCGTGAATTCGTCACGCGCAAAATTACCGATTCGGTCGCCAAAATCCAGCTCGGACAGTTGGACGTGCTTGAACTTGGCAACATGGATGCGAAGCGCGATTGGGGTTTTGCAAAGGAATATGTGGAAGGCATGTGGCGCATGTTGCAAGCCGATGAGCCGGACACCTATGTGCTGGCGACCAACCGGACCGAGACAGTGCGCGACTTCGTGGCAATGGCGTTCAAGTCCACCGGCGTTCAGATTGAATGGCGCGGCAAGGATGAGCGGGAAACCGGGGTCGACGCCTTGACCGGCAAGACGCTGGTACAAGTGAATCCGAAATTTTATCGCCCGGCCGAAGTGGAGCTATTGATCGGCAATCCGGCCAAGGCCAAGGCTAAACTCGGATGGGCGCCCGAGACAACGCTGGAGCAGTTGTGCCAGATGATGGTGCAAGCCGATCTGCGGAGAAACGAGCGTGGTTTCTCCTTCTGAAACAAGAACAACGGCCGCTCGTGGCCGCGTCTTGCTGACTGGCGCCCATGGTTTCACCGGTGTGCACTTGCGTGCTGAGCTGGAGGCGGCCGGTTATGTCGTGGTGGGTGCGGTGGTCGGCATGCCGGCAGGGCCGCATGAAGTACCACTGGACATTACATCGCTGGATAACTGCCGCAACGTAATGGAGGCAGTGCGCCCGGACTATCTGGTGCATCTGGCTGCAGTCAGTTTTGTGCAGCATGCGGATGCGGAAGCGTTTTATCGCGTCAATGTCATCGGCACACTCAATTTGTTGCAGGCGTTGGAGGATGCCGGTGTGTCGCCGCGTCGCGTATTGATCGCCAGTAGCGCCAACGTCTATGGCAATGCGGCCGCCGGCGTCATTGCCGAATCCCAGTCGCCGCAGCCGGTCAACCACTACGCGGCAAGCAAGCTGGCGATGGAGCACATGGTGCGAACCTGGGGCGACCGTTTGCCGATCGTGATTACTCGCCCATTCAATTACACCGGGATTGGACAGGAGCAGCATTTCCTGGTGCCGAAAATCGTTTCGCATTTCATGCAGCGCGCGCCGGTGATCGAGTTGGGCAATCTTGACGTGGAACGGGATTTTTCCGATGTGCGAACGGTGGCACGCGTATATCGGGGTTTGCTGGAATGTGATTGTGCCGGGCAGACAGTGAACGTTTGCAGCGGGCAGCCTTATTCGTTGCGCGCTATCTTGGCGATGATGGAAGAACTCGCCGGGTATGAAATCGAAGTGAAAATCAATCCGGCCTTCGTGCGGCAGTCGGAAGTGAAAACGCTGGTCGGGTCGCTCGCAAAATTGCGTTCGCTGCTCGGAGAGATTGAGGCGATCTTGTTGCCCGAAACGTTGCGCTGGATGTATAGCGCCGACATTGTTGACCAGTGTCGGCCAAACAGGAGTGTGTAGTGCAAGTTCCATATGTCAAATGTACCAACTCAAGCGCGGATCTCACACAAGGTTGCGCAATGGGGAATGACTCGGAAAAAATGTCAGCCCTCGGAAGCGTGCAACTCGGTGTGAACGCGACTTCTTTGCTGTCACCTCTCACGGGGATCGGGCAGTACACGTTTCATTTGGTGCGCGAGTTGCAGCAGAGCTTGCACTGCAGTCCTCAGCTCTTTTATGGAACCGGCTGGCAGCAGGATATTCGGGATACCCCCGTGCGCGGAATGGGACTCGCGAAAAAAATAGTCAAACGGATCGTTCCGCATCCCTACATGGTCTCGCGCTTCTTGCAACAACGTCGCTTTTCTGCAGGAATAGACCAGCACGGTATTCAGTTGTATCACGAGCCTAACTTCATGGCGTATCGTTTTAATGGTCCTTCTGTGGTGACGGTACACGATCTGTCATGGGTGCGTTACCCCGAGACTCATCCACCGGAGCGAGTACGAATAATGAATCAATTGATGCCCAAGACAGTGCGGCAAGCATCTCACATTCTCGTGGATTCCGAATTCGTGCGACGGGAAGTGATGGACTACTATGGCGTATCGCCGGATCGGGTAACGACGACCCTGCTTGGTGTTACGTCTGATTTCAAGCCGCTGAGTGCAATCGAATGCGATCCTGTATTGAAAACGTACGGTTTGCGATATGGGGAATATATTCTGGCGGTTGGTACTTTGGAACCTCGCAAGAATCTGTCAACCGTGATTGCGGCGTTTTCGCAGTTGCCAGATGCGGTACGGCGGCAATATCCTCTCGTGATCGTTGGCATGAATGGATGGGGAATGGATCGCTTTCCCGCCTCGCTGCGCCAGATGATCAGCCGTGGCGAAGCGTACTTGACCGGCTATGTGCCACGGCAGGATTTGCCGGTATTGTATGCAGCGGCGCGTTTGTTCGTTTATCCGTCGCTTTATGAAGGGTTTGGCTTGCCGCCGCTGGAAGCAATGGCGTGCGGTACGCCGGTGGTGACGTCCAACCGTGCTTCACTACCTGAAGTTGTCGGCGATGCGGGTATTTTGACTGAGCCGCTGGATGATAAAGAGATCGCCCGAAACATGCTTGTCTTGCTGGAAGACGACGTGGTGAGAGGTAGACTGTCTGATGTCGGGCGGCAGCGTGCATCCGCTTTTACATGGCGTAAATGTGCGCTTGAAACGGTGGCTGTATATCAAAAAGCGCTAGCGGGATGAACATGATCCAGATGGTGTTTTTTCAATAGAGAGGCTCGCCAACGCCAAAGTCATTCTTTCAAAACTTACAAAGCGCACAAGCGTCACATTGATTGTCCCATCCCGGATTGCGCCTGTCAAAATTGATAATTGACAAGGTGATCGAGAACAAAGTTGAAATGGTAAGTTAGTTATGTCCGGAACATTACGGATACTTCATGTATTCAAAACCTATTACCCCGACTCATACGGCGGTGTTGAGCAGGTAATCAGGCAACTGAGTAATGCCACGTCGCACATGGGTGTGTCGAACCAGATATTCACCTTAAGCAGGCAAGCGTCAACGATGCCTGTGCTGCGCGATGGTGCGACCACGATTATCCGTGCGAAAACCACTCTGGAAATTGCATCAACGCCAATGTCGTATCCGGCAATTTCGGCATTTCGTACTGCACTCGAACAGGTGGATCTGATCCATTACCATTATCCGTGGCCGTTCGGCGATCTGCTGCATTTGCTTGTCGGTCAATCCAAGCCGGCGGTATTGACTTACCACTCGGATGTAGTTCGCCAACAAATGCTGATGCCGATTTACCAGCCCGTGATGCGGCGCTTTTTTGCAAAGCTGCGCGCCATCGTACCGACATCGCCCAACTATTTGGAAAGCAGCGAGTTGCTGCAGGATTATCGCGACAAAACCACCATCATCCCGATTGGCCTGGATCAGCATAGCTATCTCGATCCCTTGCCCGAGCGAGTCGATCACTGGCGTAGCGAAGTGGGGCAGGATTTTTTCCTGTTTGTCGGCGTGCTGCGCTATTACAAGGGGCTGCATATTCTGCTGGATGCCTGCGTCAATAGTCATAGCCGGGTGGTGATTCTCGGCGCCGGACCGGTGGAGGCTGATCTGAAGCAGCAGGCAATGCGCTTGGGCGTCAAGAATGTGCATTTCCTCGGCGCAGTATCGGACGAGGACAAGGTCGCATTGCTGAAGTTGTGCCGGGGCGTCGTGTTTCCATCGCATTTGCGGTCCGAAGCATTTGGCGTCACCTTGCTGGAAGGCTCGATGTACGGCAAACCGCTTATTTCGTCGGAAATCGGTACCGGCAGCAGCTACGTCAATCTTGATGGCGTCACCGGCATAGTGGTGCCGCCCAATGATCCAGTTGCGCTACGCGACGCGATGCATCGGCTGGACCAGGACAGTACGCTCGCGACTGAAATGGGCCGCCGTGCGCGGGAACGGTTTGAGGCGCTTTTCACCGCAGAGCAGATGGGGCGGTCTTACACCGATCTTTACAAAACCGTGCTGGGCAAGGGCAATTGATGCGCAAGCTATTGCACGGGATCTGGGTAACCGAGTTGCACAGCCCGGATGGCGCAACAGCGATGGTGGCTGACCACGGTGCGCATGTGTTGTCATGGATTCCGGCGGGCGGCGAAGAGGCCTTGTTCTTGAGTAAGGATTCACGCTATGGCGCCAATGACGCGATACGCGGCGGCGTGCCTGTCATCTTTCCGCAATTCGGTGAACGCGGCACCGGGAAACGCCATGGCTTCGCGCGCGCCGCGGACTGGCAGCTGGACTTTGCCGGCATTGAGCAGGGGCGAGCGATCGCGCGCTATGCATTGACCCATCAGCAAGTATCCGGCACCGGCTGGCCGTATCAGTTTCATCTGGCATTTAAAGTGGCCTTGCATGGGCAGCAATTGCAGATGACGCTGTCGGTGCACAATTCGTCCGATACACGCTGGGAGTTCAATGCAGCGCTGCATACCTATCTGAAGGTGGCGGATGTGGCCAGCGTTGGCTTGTTCGGGTTGCAAGGACTTGCCTTTATTGATCAGGTTCATGCCGGCATCCACAAAGTGCAGCAGCAAGATTGCTTGCGGATCGAGGGTGAAGTCGATCGTATCTATCTTGATACAAGCAATACGCTGACCTTGCAGGATAGTCACCGTGCCATGGCCGTGCAGCAAAGCGGCTTTCCCGATGTGGTGGTATGGAATCCGGGCAGTGAAAAAGCCGCGTCGTTGGCGGACTTGACGCCGGGCTCGTATCGATCGTTCCTGTGCGTGGAAGCCGCGGCGGTAGAGCACTCGATTGTCTTGGAGCCGGACGGACACTGGCATGGCGCGCAGACCTTGATCATTAAAAGGGCAACATGAAATCTGGCGTATTGAGGTAGACCCAGATATCGCAAAACGGCGCGTGAAATCAGCTTAGAATAGCCAAAATCCGCACGCAGGGCGCATGGTTTTGCGTGCGCCATTTTTCAAAATGGCATTACCGAAATGCGGCCTTCGTACCCGTGCATCATGATAAAAAATTCAGGCGGGCGCAGGGTCGGCGGTGGCCGGTGCATGGTTCGGCTTGCTAAACAAAAAAGACAGGTGGACATGTTAAGGCTTCGTCATGCGTATTAGACATTGTGAGACTGAGTCAAGCGTAGCGGTACCCAGTCCTCAACACATCAGTCTCTCCGTAGTCTGTTACCAGAATGATCCGGCCCAGATCGCACACTTGCTGAGCAACGTGACGGCGTCGCAGCTGAAGATATCGCTGCATCTCATTGATAATTCGCCGCAAGATGCATTGGCTGCGGTTGCGCGCAAATTCGGCGCGAGTTACATCCATCTTCCGCACAATCCCGGTTTCGGTACGGCGCATAATATCGCGATCCATCAGGCGATGGCGGACGGCATGGAATACCATTTGGTCCTCAATCCCGATATCAGTTTTGGCCCCCATGTGATTCCGGCCTTGCTGGATTACATGAACAAGCATCGGGATATCGGTTTGCTGATGCCCAATGTCTACTACCCCGATGGGCAGCAGCAATATCTGTGCAAATTGCTGCCGAACCCGACCGATTTGCTGATCCGGCGCTTTTTCCCGACACTGTATCGGTATAGCGGGCGGCTGGCGTGGTATGAGTTGCATCAGAGCGGCTATGACAAGATCATGGATGTGCCCGCACTATCCGGCTGCTTCATGCTGATGCGCACAGCGGTACTGCGCGAAACAGGCACCTTCGACGAACGGTTTTTCATGTACTTGGAGGATGTCGATCTGTCGCGTCGTATCGGACGAGTCGCCAGAACGGTGTACTTTCCCGATGTATCGGTCATTCACGAGTACGGCAAAGGATCGTACAAGAACTGGAAACTGCTGTTTCAGCATATGCGCTCAGCGATACTGTATTTCAATAAATGGGGCTGGTTTTCCGACACCGAAAAGGAGGCGATCAACCGTGCTGCCTTACAGAAAATAAAATCGACAAATAACGTGAATAAATAAATGTTTTCTTTTTTGATTAGTTTTATCGTTTCCGCTTTATTCACGCTGCTTATTATTAAGCAAGCGAGATTGCATGGGGCTGCATTAGACTCGAACCTGCATGGCATACAAAAAGTCCATGCAGTAGCAGTGCCGCGCATCGGTGGGTTGAGCATTTTTCTTGCCGTCATCTTTACCAGTGGGATCACGGTGATGCGTCAACCATTGATCGGGAAGTGGATCGCGTCGCTACTAGTATGCGCGTCTGTTGCATTTTTTGGCGGCATCGTCGAAGATTTTACGCAACGCGTCAGTCCGCTGCGGCGATTGATATTGACGATGGTTGCCGCTGCGATGGGTTATTTTTTGCTGGATGCGCGCATCGAAAGACTCGACTGGATATTTTCCCCGTGGTTCTTGCAAACGATGTGGATATCGCTACCCTTGACAGTGCTGGCGGTTGCCGGCATTGCCAACGCAGTTAATATCATCGACGGGTTTAACGGCTTGGCGAGCGTGGTGACCATCTGCATGCTGCTCTCGCTCGGTTACGTGGCATGGCAAGTCAATGACATGTTTTTACTTGTGTTGACCTTGATGGTCGCCGGTGCCACCACCGGATTCCTGATCTGGAATTATCCTGCCGGGCTGATTTTCCTGGGCGATGGCGGTGCGTACTTCCTTGGCTTCATGCTGGGCGAATTATCGATCCTGCTGGTGATGCGCAATCCCCAAGTATCAACCTGGTACGCAGCATTGTTGCTGATGTATCCGGTATTTGAAACACTATTTTCGGTGTATCGGCGCCTGTTCTTGCGCGGCAAATCGCCCGGCATGCCGGACGGAATTCACTTGCATAGCCTGATATTCCGCCGTCTGGTGCTGTGGGCGGTAGGGCGCAAGGATGCACGGGCGCTGACACGCAGTAACGCGTTGACTTCGCCTTACTTGTGGCTGTTATCGCTGATGGCGGTGATTCCCGCTACCCTGTTTTGGCGGCACACCTGGTTGTTGATGGTGTTCTGTCTGGTGTTTGTGTTTAGTTATGTCTGGCTGTATGCGCGGATCGTACGATTCCGGGCGCCGCGCTGGATGATTTTAGGAAAAAGAAAATAATGCTCACACTCTCTCAAAGTATCTTCAAGGCTTACGATATCCGCGGCATCGTCGGCAAAACATTGGATGCATCGATCGCCGCGCAGATCGGACAGGCGTTCGGCACCGCGATGCGCGCCAAAGGCGAGTTGGTGGCGGTGATCGGCCGCGATGGACGTCTGTCGGGGCCCGAATTGGCGTCCGCGCTGGCAGCCGGTTTGCAGGCGGCAGGGGTGGAGGTGATCGACCTCGGCGTGGTGGCAACGCCGATGGTGTATTTTGCGACGCATGTATTGGATGCGCAATCGGGCATCATGGTTACCGGCAGCCATAATCCGCCGGACTACAACGGCTTCAAGATGGTGCTGGCCGGCGAGGCGATTTATGGCGATACGATCCAGGCGTTGTATCAGGCGATCGTGAAAAACGATCTTGCGAAAGGCACCGGCAGTTATCGCACCTACGACATCGAGAATGAGTATCAGGAGCGCATCGTCTCCGATGTGAAACTCGCGCGCCCGATGAAAATTGCGATTGATTGCGGCAATGGCGTGGCTGGCGCTTTCGCGGGTGACCTGTATCGCGCGATGGGTTGCGAGGTCATTGAATTATTCTGCGAAGTCGACGGCAATTTCCCCAATCATCATCCCGATCCCGCCCATCCGGAAAACCTGCAGGATCTGATTCGCTGTCTGGAAGAAACCGATGCCGAAATCGGCCTTGCCTTCGACGGCGACGGCGACCGTCTCGGTATCGTTACCAAGGATGGACAAATCATCTATCCGGACCGCCAATTGATGTTGTTTGCGCAGGATGTGCTGACGCGTCATCCGGGGCGGGAAATCCTGTACGACGTCAAATGCACGCGCCACATCGCGCCATGGGTCAAAGCCAATGGCGGCAAACCTTTGATGTGGAAGACCGGCCATTCGCTGGTCAAGGCCAAGATGCGCGAGACCGGCGCGCCGCTGGGCGGCGAGATGAGCGGACATGTGTTCTTCAAGGATCGCTGGTACGGTTTCGACGATGGTCTGTATGCAGGTGCCCGCATGCTGGAATTGTTAAGCCGGCTGGAGGACCCATCGGCCGTACTCAATGCGCTGCCGCAGGCAAGCAGCACGCCGGAACTGCATCTTCATTTGCAGGAAGGCGAAAATTTTGCCTTGATCGAGAAGATGCAAAAGGAGGCGCGCTTCCCAGGTGCGGATGAAATCGTGACCATTGACGGCCTGCGGGTAGAGTATCCCGACGGTTTCGGGCTGGCGCGCTCATCCAATACCACGCCGGTGGTGGTCATGCGCTTCGAAGGCGAATCGATGGAAGCATTGGCGCGTATTCAGGCAGAATTCAAGCGCGAAATTCTGGCCGCCAAGCCGGATTCGGAATTGCCGTTTTAAAATGGGTTTGCTTTGAACATTCTGCTCGTCCGTGTCTCTTCGCTCGGGGATGTGGTGCATAACATGCCGATGGTGGCCGATATACTGCGCCACTATCCCGACGCCAATATCGATTGGGTAGTGGAAGAGGGGTACACCAGCCTGGTGCGCCTCAATCCCGGCGTGCGCAATGTGATTCCTTTCGCACTGCGTCGCTGGCGCAAGAGCTTGCTGTCGAAACAGACGCGCGCCGAAATGCGGGCGTTTTACGCTGCCTTGCGCAATGAATCCTACGATGTCGTATTCGACACGCAAGGCCTGCTCAAAACCGGTGTGGTGATGGGCATGGCGCGTCTGGCGGACGGCGGCAAGCGCGTCGGGCTGGCGAACGCCACCGAGGGGTCCGGCTATGAAGCGATTTCGCGCATCTTCCATACGATGAGCGTATCGGTCGGGCGGCACACGCATGCAGTGTTGCGTGGGCGCTTGGTGGCCGCCGCCGCGCTCGACTATGCGATTAATGAAGCGGCTGACTTCAAGTTACAAACGCCGACCGCGCAGCCATCATGGATTCCCGCGCAGCCCTATGCCGTGTTTTTTCATGGCACCGCGCGTGCCGCCAAGCAGTGGGCGCCGGCACACTGGGTGCAACTGGCCAAGTCGCTTTCGACACGCGGCATGCCGGTCTTGCTGCCGTGGGGCAGTGAAGACGAAAGACAAGCCGCGCAACAGCTTGCCGCGCAAATACCCAATGCGCAGGTACTGCCGAAACTGCCGTTGATGGAGGCAGTGACCTTGGCACAAAGGGCCGCATTGGTGGTCGGAGTCGATACCGGATTGACGCATATCGCGGCTGCCTTCAACCGTCCCACCATCGAGTTGTATTGCGACTCGCCACGCTGGAAAACACAAGGTGACTGGTGCGACAACATTATCAATCTGGGCGAT
This sequence comes from uncultured Oxalobacteraceae bacterium, assembly GCA_966250375.1. Classification (GTDB taxonomy): domain Bacteria; phylum Pseudomonadota; class Gammaproteobacteria; order Burkholderiales; family Burkholderiaceae_D; genus CAMLDH01. Next base: position 14,830 of record CBINHE010000046.1, on the reverse strand, counting down.
CTCGGCCAACCTCCCTCCATTGCTGAAGTGGAGGCGGGAGTCGCAACGTTGCTGGGGCCATCCGTCAGACAATCGGCGCGTGCGCTGTAAGTGCACTGTAAATCATCGCCAGCCCGCTTCCGAGTCACGGCATAATACGGCGATGAAACAACAAATTCTCGATATCGGCAGTGCAGTGGCAAGCTCGCTTACCCTTCTCGCGCGCCTCGCTGGCGGTACGCTATTCTGATGCGTTTACTCTATTCGATTGCGTGGTGGCTGGCGTTGCCTTTGGTGCTGACACGGTTATGGTTGCGCGGCCGCAAAGAACCCGGTTATCGGCAGCACGTGGCGGAGCGGCTGGGATTTTACAAAGCCCCTTCCTCCACGCAATCCACACAACAAGTCATCTGGGTCCATGCGGTCTCGGTCGGGGAGACACGCGCTGCGCAGCCCCTGATTGAAGCGCTGCTGGTGGCTTATCCGGATCACATTATTTTGTTGACGCATATGACGCCGACCGGGCGTGCCGCTGGTCGCGAATTGTTCGGCAAGTACGCACCGCGCGTGCGGCAATGTTATTTGCCGTATGACACCGGCTGGATGACGGGGCGTTTCATCCGGCATTTTGCGCCACGTTTATGCGTATTGATGGAAACTGAAGTGTGGCCGAATGCGGTCGCGCAATGTGTGAAGCATCGCGTGCCGGTAGCATTGGTGAATGCGCGCCTGTCGCAACGTTCGCTGAAAAAGGCGCACAGACTCGCCGGCCTGATCACCGAAGCGGCGCACGGCTTGACCTGTGTTGCGGCGCAGACCGAGGCGGACACCGTACGTTTGCGCCAACTCGGCGCACGTCATGTGCAAGTGACCGGCAGCATCAAATTCGATGTCGCGCCGCCCGATGCGGCATTGTTCAAGGGTGCTGAATTGCGGGTGCAAATCGGCAAGCGTCCGGTGCTGTTGTGCGCCAGTACGCGTGAAGGTGAAGAAGCGTTGATTCTGGATGCGCTGGCCAAGGTCGAATTGGCCAATGCACTACTGGTGATCGTGCCGCGCCATCCGCAGCGTTTCGATGAAGTGGCGCGCATGATTGCGGAACGGAATTTAACCATGGTCCGCCGGTCAGCGTCGAAGCATGTCGCACTGCCATCGAATGCGCAGGTGTTGTTGGGCGATTCGATGGGTGAGATGTTTGCGTATTTCGCCGCATGCGATGTCGCGTTTATCGGTGGCAGCCTGTTGCCGCTGGGCGGACAAAATCTGATTGAAGCATGCGCGGTCGGCAAGCCGGTATTGATCGGTCCGCATACGTTTAACTTTTCTACCGTGAGTGATGATGCGATTGCTGCCGGCGCCGCGTTACGTGTGCCGGATGCTGTTGCAATGCTGCATGAGGCGATTCGCTTGCTGCTGGCCGAAACAGAACGTGCCGACATGGCAGCGAAAGCGACTGCTTTCGCACAACAGCATCGCGGTGCAACGGTGCGTACCATGGCGCTGCTTCAATCAGTGCCGTTTCTCGACGTGCAGGCCGATCATTGCAAACCCGGTCTGCCAAAAAACGCCTAAACATTTCCCCCATGTCGCAAGTCCAAAGCAAAATGAATCGACTGTCGGAACATGATAAACAGTGAGCGTAATCCCAGCATGCTTTCGTCCCAGCCGGGCGTCGGTGTTGCTCTCGAACTGGCGTTGTCGCCTGCTGGGCATGCCTATTTGACGCAGGGGAAGAGTGATGCCGACCTGCCCGATAAGGCGGCGGTTGCACGCCTTGGCGCTGCTTTCGAGCGAGGAAGCGGGCATGGCTTGTTGCATCTTGGCGCGGTAGAGCTGACAACTGACTTGCCGTCTTCGCTCGCGTTCGGTCGTGAGTTGGCGCATCTTTTCATGACGCGGCTCTGTGCTGTTCCTGATCTGGCGGCGCAGTGGGCACATGCCGAAATTCCGGTTTCCGCCGAAGAACTGGCGCAGTTGGCGGCCGGCATCCCGCCCATGATCGGCGCTGAATATCTGGATATTGAACGGCTGGAATTTCTGTGGGCCGAATTGCAGGCAGCCGCGCGCGAAGAAATCGCCGCCGAGAATGGCGAGGTGCAGGCTTGGCTTTCGCACAAGCACCCAAGCTGGAACCTGATGGGCCGTGTCTGTTTTCATCTCGCCGAAAACAAGAATAATGAGCAGGCGCCCTTCGCCTTCCTCGCCACATACGCCGCACGCGTGTCGCAACAATCGCGCGTGCAACATCTGCCCTTGGGGCGCGCACTGCAAGAATATTCCAGTGTCGGTGACCGTAGCACGCTGCTGGGTTTGCTGCTGCCGGTGAACAAGGCGGCCGAGCAAAGCCCATGGTTAAAGGCCTTGGTGGACTCTGGCGCGCTCTTCCACCCGATTGCGTGGACACCTGTCGAAGCGCATCAATTCCTGCGCAACATCCCGATATTCGAAGCCAGCGGCATTGTGGTGCGCATCCCCGATTGGTGGAAGGCGCGCCAGCCGCCGCGCCCCCAAGTCCAAGTGAACATCGGCCAGCGTGCCGCCGGTCTGGGACTGGATGCGATGATGGATTTCAATGTCTCTGTCTCGCTCGACGGCGAAACGCTTTCCAGCGAAGAATGGGAACAATTGCTGGTGGCCGGCAATGGCCTGATGCGGCTGAAAGGTCGCTGGGTGGAAGTCGATCGCGAGAAACTCGATGCCGTGCTGGCGCACTGGAAAAAAGTACAGCACGGCACAGCCGGTGACGGGATTTCATTCCTCGACGGCATGCGCTTGTTGGCCGGCGCTGCGGTGGAAGGCGAAGGCAAGGGCGCTTTGCCTGCAAGTACCGCCGGCTGGTCCAGCGTGGTTGCCGGCGACTGGTTGAGGGATGTGCTGGAAGGCCTGCGCCACCCGCGCGGCGAAGCGCATCCGGGGCCGGAACTCAAAGCGCAACTGCGTCCTTATCAGCAAGATGGCGTGCGCTGGTTGTGGTGGCTGAACCGGCTCGGTCTGGGCGGTTGCCTGGCCGATGACATGGGCTTGGGGAAAACGGTGCAAGTCCTTGCGCTATTGCTGCTGGCCAAGCGCGAAGGCGATCCAGGACCGCATTTGCTGGTGCTGCCCGCCTCGCTCATCGCCAACTGGCAAGCGGAAATCACGCGCTTCGCGCCCAGTCTGCGCGTGCTGGTCGCGCATCCCTCGGCCATTCCCGGCAAGGCGCTTGCCGCGCTGACGGCCGAGCGCGTTGCCGAAGCCGATGTCGTCCTCACTAGCTACGGCACATTGATCCGCTTGCCGTGGTTAAGAGAGACGCATTGGTCACTGGTGGTGCTCGATGAAGCGCAAGCCATCAAGAATCCGGCAGCGCGTCAGACGCAGGCGGTCAAGGCCTTGAAGAGCCGCGTGCGGCTCGCGCTCACCGGCACGCCGGTAGAGAACCGGCTGGGCGATTTGTGGTCGTTGTTCGATTTCATTTGCCCCGGACTGTTGGGCTCCGGCAAGACATTCAGCCGCTTCGCGCGCAGCCTCGAACAAGACGAGCATGCGGACTACGCGCCCTTGCGCAACCTGGTGCAGCCCTACATCCTGCGGCGCCTGAAGAGCGACAAGCGCATCATTGCCGATCTGCCCGACAAGACTGAGGTGAAGGCCTACTGTGCGCTCAGCCACGTGCAGGCGGGGCTGTACCAGACTTCGGTGACGGCGCTCGCCAAACAGATCCAGAGCCTGGATGGCATCGCCCGGCGCGGCGCGGTGCTCGCTTTCCTGATGCGTTTCAAGCAAATCTGCAACCACCCGTCGCAATGGTCAGGCGATGGCGCCTATGCGCCCGCCGACAGTGGCAAGTTCGCTCGCTTGCGCGAGATCGCCGAAGCGATTGCCGCACGGCAGGAGAAAGTCCTGGTGTTCACACAATTCCAGGAAATGACCGGGCCGCTCGCCGATTATTTGCAGCAAGTCTTCGGCCGACCCGGACTCGTGCTGCATGGCGCGACGCCCGTAAAAGCGCGCAAGTCGATGGTCGAAAAATTCCAGCAGGAACAAGGCCCGCCTTTCTTTGTGCTGTCCATCAAGGCCGGCGGCACGGGCCTCAATCTGACTGCGGCGTCGCACGTCATCCATTTTGACCGCTGGTGGAATCCGGCGGTCGAAAATCAAGCCACCGACCGCGCCTACCGCATCGGCCAGAAAAAAAATGTGCTGGTGCATAAGTTCATTTGCCGCGGCACGGTCGAAGAAAAAATCGACGCACTGATAGAAACCAAACTCGGACTGTCCAATAATCTTCTCGAAGGAGGTGGGGAAGCCCTCCTCACCGAGATGAGCAACGATGAATTGTTAAGCCTGGTCTCGCTCGATATCGAGAGCGCGATGGATGATAAGTGAGCGCAGGCCCGGGATAGACGGAGAAAATGATGGGAAGTTATGGTTATTACGGCGGTTGGCCACCCTATGTCCCGGTCGCGGAACGGCGGCGCAAAGCGCAGAGCAAACTCGAAGCGCTGAAGAAAAAGGGCCGCATCTGTCAACCCGTTACGATCGAAGGCCGTACGATTGCGCGCACGTTCTGGGGCAAGAACTGGTGCGAGCACCTGGAAAAATACAGCGATTATGAAAACCGCTTGCCGCGCGGGCGCACCTATGTGCGCAATGGCTCGGTGATCGACCTGCAAATCACGGCAGGCAAAATCACCGCGCTGGTTTCGGGCTCGGATATTTACGAAGTCAGCATCAGCATCCATTCTCTTGAGGACAAACTCTGGCAAGCCATTCTCAAGGAATGCGCCGGCAAGGTCGCGTCGTTAGTCGAGCTGTTGCAAGGCCGCTTGTCCAGCGCCGTGATGGAAGTCGTCACGCGCCACGGCAGCGGCCTGTTCCCGATCCCGAAACAGATCGACTTCCGCTGCAGTTGCCCGGACGCGGCCTCGATGTGCAAGCATATCGCCGCGACGCTTTATGGCATCGGCGCGCGCCTTGATGCGCAACCGGAGCTGCTATTCCTGCTGCGTGGCGTGGACCCGCAGGAATTGATCCTGCAGGCGGGCAATGTGCCGCTGACAGAAGGCCTGCCTTCGCAGCTGGAGACCACGGATCTGTCCAGCCTGTTCGGCATCGAGCTGGATGAGACGCCGATGGCAACTTCGCCGGTCTTGCCGCCGAAAACTTCGGCGCCGGTTCCGGCAAGTCCCGCTACGCAAAAACGTGTACCCAAGGCCAAGTCTGTCAGCACGCGGAAAGCTGCACCGCAAGCGCAAGAGGCCTTGAGTACGAAAAAGACGGTAACAACACCGCGTCCGAAGCGCGCCAAGACCATCACGGCAAGCGAGTTAAGCGTACGCGGCGTTCCGCGCCATATGGTGCAAAGCTGGCTCGATTCGGATGTCTTGCTGCGTACCGAAAAGCGTGGGGAATACCGGGTGACGAAGCAGACTGAGGAACGCATTGCGCGCTATTTGACGCGACGGCAATCAGCAGGGCGGAAATAAGGGGGCGCAAGGATAGGGACTGGGCGGCAATTCGGCATAGGCGCCAAACAATGCAATGCATTTGAGAGGAAAGCGCAGCGTCTGATCGTGAGTCTCGCTGAGCTTTTCGTGCAGGGAATAACAAGGACTGCTTTGAGGAAACGTCCCCTTTTCAAGTTTGTTAGCGCCGGATTTGGAACCATTTCCAATCTCATGCCACCCACAAAGCTAAAAATAATCAGCTGTTTCACAGATCCTTAAAACTTTCTTGCGAAATTCCGAAAGAAAATAACAATGAAAAATAGCATTAGCGCACCTAATTTAGCAGTGATGAATTACCTTCCAAGCCCGGATAATTCCCCCAAAAAAGCGGATGTGCCTCTCCCTCCCATGCACAACCGGTCTTCAATCGCGGAACGTCGAGTGCATGTACAAGGAAGTGCCGCTTGGCTGAGTCAGAAAGTATTGAAGAATAATCAAACAGGGGACCAACCGTCCCTACACAGGACACTGAGCGCCCCGCACACACCGACAGCAACTGACACGCCACGCGTCGCCAACGGATTCCCGGAGTGGAGCGCGCAACGCATGCGCAAGGCCCCTGATCTTGATGAGATGTATGGTTCGGCTCAGCCGCCACGAGCCAAGCCTGGAAAAGCATCCGGAATTCAGAAGCAGGAACGCAATGAGAAGGACGGGATGGTGATCGTTCACCCCGGGCGAATCATTCTTAAACCGGTGGCAACCCCGGAACTGTCCGCTCCCTTGAAAGAAATCCGTGACGAGTTGCATGCTCACCTGAAAGCATCCCATGATGCTCGCCTAGAAAAATTCCGTAAGAAGTTTCCCGCTATCATGGAAGAAGGTGATGACAAGTTTCTCGCTAGCATGGAAGAAGACTATGACAAGTTTCTCGCTAGCGCAGGAATAGACCCTGACAAGTTTATCGCTAGCATGGAAGAAGACTATGACAAGTTTCTCGCTAGCGCAGGAATAGACCATGACAAGTTTCTCGCTAGCGTAGGAATAGACCCTGACAAGTTTCTCCCTCGCTTGGGAGAGAGCGAGGACAAGTTTCAGGCTCGCCTGAAAGACTTCATCCTTATGGAGTTGCGGGAGGGAGCCGTCTATAAGTGGAACGAGGCCAAGAATGGGCAATTAATGCTCGGAAAAAGCAAATATCCTAAAGATAACGATTATCCTGAAGGGCGGAAACTGGGCTTGGGCCATCCGACTCTGGTTGGCGGCCTTAAGGAGCCTGAGGCTCGGATGGGTGGCGAGCTTCGCTTGAGAACGCTTGGCAAGGACGATCTCGAGTCGGTCTTCGACCTCAATAATGACTCCGGTCGCTATGGCGAGTATGAGGATCGCACCCCCAAGATGCTGAGGAATGTCGCAAACCATATTAGTAAAGCCTTCGGCATCCCTGTGAAAGAGGAGTGGAAGGATAAATCAAAGGTAGCCTTGAAAAATCCCAAGGTCGCGGCTGAAGACTGAGGGCGGGTTCACGCACAGCTGCCCCAAGCGTCGGTTCATGACAGCAAATACGGCTGCTCTCACCATTTCCTTCCGGGAGAGGGCCGGGGGCGCAGGGGTTTCGTGGTGCATGGTGAAGCAGGGAATTCGTGGAGCACTGCTCCACGCTTGTGAAACGGTATCCCCTTGCAGGGCGCGCAATGGCTTGCAAGCCATTGCCGTTACGCGTGCAGGCAATATATCGCCTGAAACCTCCGCTCCACCTTGCAAGCGGATACTCGCACTGCAAGTGAGGGATTGAGCATCCTGACTGTCATCCATTATGGAGCGCTCAATAATAATAGGCGAATACAAAAAAACGCCAAATTGGTGAGCTGAAATGGAACTTGCCGAGTTCGCCTGCCACGCATAACATCTACATAATAAGATACAGATGTCATATGAGTCCTATTACCAAACGCGGTTGTTTACCATGTATTTCTCCCCGTTCTGAATCTCAATCTCAGCCTGTCAACACGAACAATTCTCAAATCGCGCCACCCCTGCCAGCAACGTCTGCCAACCGAAGCACGCACCCGGTTTACGCTCAAGGACGCCAATCTCGTAATCCAGTCTTGTCTGGCCAAGGCAATTCAAGCCGGAGAGCTTCATTGCATGAATCAGCAACACAAGACGCGCCGGCTGCAGCCAATAATGCCCCGCTGCTACAACGAAGTGCATCATTTAACTGCAATCCGGCGGGACTGGGGAAGTCGCTGCCATTCAATCCTGAGATGCTTCATCTGATGGAGTCAAAAACCGGAAAAGAGTCAAAGACATTGAAGTTCGGGACACCCGAATTTCCTCGCATAAAAAACGGGAAACCGTCTATCAAGCCATTCGAACGCGAAGGCAACGCCCCCACCGGGAAGGTGAAAGTGAATGAAGCGCGATTCTTCATCGCTGAAAATAAAGGCATTTCAGTCGAGTTAATTAAAGCAATAGAAAGTGTCAGGAATGGAGGGGAGGCTCTTGTATTCGGCATGGATCTCGTCGGACAGTTTATAGGTGCGCCAGAAACACAGGTGCTTGATGCGACAGATAAATACGGCAAACCCATAGGAGCCTTTCTGGGGCACGTAGCCCTCAATGGCGCCCAACAATTGAGGATGTCTGGAGAGATCTCAATGATGCCGTACGAAAAAGACCACCCTCGCCATGATCCTGAAAATCCGGAGAAAAAGCGACTCGTACTGATTAATAAATCCGGGCGATATGGCAGGGAGGGAGTGCGAACTGAGCAGCAGTTGAAAAATATCGCGACCTTGATCGAAAAAGCAGGAGTTCTGGTGGATGAGGTTATTTTCAGACAGAAAAAAAATGGGGAGGTGACCGATACCTCATTGTTTCAGCGTGAATAGCATGCCGACCGCAACTCCTGCCTTCGAATAAGGAATAACAACGTAGTCACCCATTCAGACACCTGATACCCATCCTCATCCATAACGTGACATGAAGTCGCGTCTTTTTCCGTCTGGCAGAGAGCGCATTGTCAATCGTTGGTCGCAAACGTGTTGTTCGTCGTTGCCCCCTTCGCGGGCGCAGGCTGCGCTCGCTATGGCCCCTCCTCTCCTTTGCCAGCCGAAAAAATCCATCGATTTCATTTGTCACGTTATGGGTGAGGATGGGTATTGCTGGCCCACCTGATGCAACGTTAAGCTTGAGATTTCTAGGGTTGACCAGCCCTGCCTGCGAACCTGCCGGTCTCGCTTCAAAGAATTCCCGCCACCACACGTCACTACGTACTACTACTTGCAAGGCAGATTAGTTGGAACTAAGCACAAACCCTTGCCACTGAATAAGCCTTACGTAGGTGTGCAACAGGTCTTTTCGGAGGCGTTTCTGCTACCCCTGTGTCATTAACATAAACGCTCACCTGTCTCCGCAAGGAGGGAGGGGGCGGTTCGTTATTGACATTAGTAGTGCGCCTATCCGTTGCGTAACAGCTGGGTTTTTTTGTCGTTCACTCAAAGGCGAGATAAAACCAATAAATTAACTATTGTCATTTTTTCTCGTCTTGCGGAAAAAATACGCTAAAGACATGACCTGTGCATCGATATTTACACAATGTTTTGTGGGGGGCGCTTTACGTTCGGCAACAGGTCTTCTGTTTGACCGGGCTGCAGCACTGCCATGCCATCTGCGTCGGGAAACAATTGCTTCATTCGTATTTTGCTTAAAGGATAAAAAAATGTCTCTCAACATATATCACGCACTTATCGACCAGATTTGTGCCAAGTCCAACATCCCGGACCCAGCCTCCATGTACGCCGTAGCCGACATACAGGTACAGGGCGTGAATTTCACGATGTTTTACGGCGGTAGCATCGCGCCCGATAGCGCGGTGCTCTATTGTGATTTTGGTGAATTACCGACGCAAGCGCGCGAGGCAGTGCTGCTACGCCTGCTGGAGACAAACATGTATTTGTTTGGCGTGAATAGTCCGACTTTTACTTACAACGCTGAAAACATGCATATCGTGCTGGCCAATCGTATGCCGTTGACGCACGTCACGGCCGATAAGGTGCTGGCGCTACTTTCGCACTATGCAGGCATGGCAAAGGAATGGCGCAATGACCATTTTCTGCTCGAGAACGAACAGCAAACCGGGACACTGGCAAACAGTTCTGGTCGCGTACCGAACAACACGTTACGGCGCTTCTCCGCGCAATTGACAAGGACTGTCGCTCCTGCCGGAAACCGTAACAATAACGAATAACCCTGAAGATAAACAAAAAGAAAGTAATGACTATGCACCCAATATCATCGAATACCCTTGTTGCCGCAGGTTCCATTCCCACTACTGCAGTTGAGGCGGCTGCCAGCCCATCTGCATCCTCAGGTTCCAGTACGATGGCCCATCCCACTCTTGCCCGGACCGTATCCCGGGATCTGCACGCCCGCGTTTTGCAGGCCAATACCGATGCGCAAAGCACAGAAAGCAGTCACCTTCTGATCGCGATAACGGATCCTGCTCCGCAAACCGTCAATATCAACCTCAATCAGGCAGCGATAAAGCTCAGAAATCTTTACCAGCAAAAACTGCGGGCCGATCAAGCGCTAACGCAGCCAGGCCCGTCAACGGGAAACCAGCATGATGCTCCGTTGGAGATCAACAAGGCCATCTGCACGCAGACCTTTGTACTTGAAGGCATGGCCGCAGCATTGGCAAGACAACAGAATCCCAACGCTGTAATAACGTATGCCAGCATCAAGACCTCTATTGAGGAGAGCGACCGTGCTGCCGGCCCGGATGCGAGCAGTGGCTATACACGTCTGTTTTCCGACCATCCATTATTTGCCGGTGACACACTGGACGATAAACTTGATCACGCCACGGCAACCTTTACTGCCTACGAAGAAGCATTGAAGAACCCGGATGGGGATGAGCAGGAAAAACAGTACATCCGGCTTAGTTATGACGTATTCAAGAGTAGTGTGCAGGAGCTCGTGCAGGAACAAAGAGAAGTGCTTGCCAATATTCCGAAAGGCACGCCTGAACATGCTCAAGCGCAGATCAATCTGGATGACGCCCAAAAGGTAGGGAACCTGGTTTCGAACGAAGAGATACGGCAAAATCTGCGCGATAAACAAACCGCTGCAAGCATGATGCGCGGGCTGGTAGGGACGGTGCCGGCACAGGCGATTGGTACGTTGCTGAGCTATGGTTATTTCAAGTCTTTCGCTGACGACGCAGTGACGGGACAGGATGGCTACAGTCGTAATAACTGGAGTCAAAGTGTCTCAGAAAGAGGGGGAGTAACGGGTGTTGTGGCAGGCGGCACACATTGGGTCGTGGCGGAAGTTGTCAATCCCAGTGTCACCTATCTATCCGAATTGGCAGGCGGCCGTCCGGTGAAAGCGGTGGATCCGAAACACATTTACCCCGACGCACCCAAGGTCATTAGCGAAAATGGCGTGCCAAGGGAACTTGGCGTTGAGGAACATGCTCAAGCGCAACAAGCCGTCGAGAAGCGCAGAGCGGATTTCAAGCAAGCACAAGCCGCGTACAAAATCGGCACAGTGGCCGGTGATGCGATGGGTTGTGCTTCTTTCGCATTTTTTCATGCCAGCCGAGTCTTTTTTAATGGGGTATATAGCTTTAGCGCAGGGAACATACATGCGCGCGCTGCCTCATCAGCTGCTGGCAACGGTTTCTTGGCGGCGGGCCAGACCTATATTCAACTAAGCCAGACCCACGATGGCGTACCAACCCACACCTTGGGAAATCCGTCAGGGGCAACACAAATCACGAATGGATTGAAAAGACTGAATCTGCTGAATCCTGCGAATTTCAGCAATTTGGTTAACAAAGTCGGCGGAGGGACAGTGGGCACGCTTGCTACGAGCATGATTGATACGTCGGTCGCAAGCGTCAATGCATCCACCCTCCAAGGCCGGTTCGTCAAAGCGCTTGGCGCTGGAGCGGAAGCAGTCGCGACGCTGGCCCCCTTTCTGCACACTGTGACCGCCGAAGCCGAAACCAGGGAAGCGCAAGCGCAACAAGCAATTCATTCAACCAACTTCCCAAGAACGGAAATGGCGTTGCATGGCATTGTCCATCCCGACAGCGCGCACATACCACACACTTCCCGGACTACCAGTTCCTTGACCAGAATGGCTGACAACTCTTATCAGGTTGTCCGGCATGGAGTGCAGCTTGTACCGCAGTTGGTAATAGATAGCATGGCTCTGTTGGCAAGCGGAGTCCAGAATGTCCCGAATGCCGTGGCCACGGCATTCGATAAGACTGCCTCGGCATTACATCGTTTGCGAGAGCAATCCAGCTATACAGAACCACTCCTGGCTCCTTAGGCAAGAAATTGATGTGAGGTATTGGTAACGACTTATTGAGCGTTCGGTAATGGACGACAGGCAGAACGCTCAATTCCTCACTTGCAGTGCGTCTCCTGGCTTGCAAGCCAGGAGCGTTTCGCAGGCAGCTCGGTAGGGCGCATCGCGATGCGTCCTACCGAGCTGCAGCTACATAGTGCCAGAGCGAGCGCGATGAATGATTGCCCCCAACTCGGCCGGTACCGGCAATGGCTTGAACGGGTTCACATTGGTGCCATCGGTGTTGCCCGAAGGCACAAAGCCGACCGCTGTCAAATCGCAAGGCCTTCGATCTTCTCGCGCAGGAAATTTAACCCGGCATCGGTTATTTTGTAGCAGCCGGACAGATCCAAATGCTGCAGCGATTTCAGCTGCTGCAGATGCGCGAGACCGTCATCGGTCAGATCTTCGCAGCCGGACAGATTCAAATGCTGCAGCGATGTCAGCCGCTGCAGAAGCTTGAGACTGTCATCGGTCAGGTTTTTGCAGTCGGACAGATCTAAATGCTGCAGCGATGTCAGCTGCTGCAGAGGCGCGAGACTGTCATCGGTCAGACCGGAGCAGCCGGACAGATTCAAATGCCGCAGCGATTTCAACTGCTGCAGATGCTTGAGACCTGCACCGGTCAGGTTTTCGCAGTCGGACAAATCCAAATGCTCCAGGTGCGGCAAACTCTGTAACAGCGCCAGATCGTCATCCGTGAAGCTGAGGCCCTTCAAGGTGAGTGTTGTAATGCCTCCATCCTTGTAAGCCTTTATCGCTTGCCTAAGATCCTGTTTGTTGTTCACCGTCACATGCTGAACATGCTTGGACACCATTTGCTTGCGGTCCCGGCAGGTCAAGCGCAGATTGGCCATTGAACGTTTGTCCAGACGCTCCATGATCACCGTCTCGATATCTTCGGGCATTTGTTCGTGCGCTGAGAGTGGGGAATTCTGCTTGCTGTTACGCAACCATTGGATAACCCAAGAGGGATTGTCACGTGGCAGCAGGCGGGGGGCGGAAGAATCTTTTTGTACTTGTGCCCGAGATGTTGTTGTGGCCGACTAGGGCCGCAGCATGAAGTACGCCTTGAGCAGGGAATTCGGCTTGCTGCTGCGCAACCCCTGGATAACCCGAGAGGGATTGTCACGTGGCAGCAGGCGGAGAGGGGGAAGAACTTCCTTGTACTTGTGCCCGAGATGTCGTTGTGTCCGGCTCGGGCTGCGGCATGAAGTACGTCTTGAAGATGCTGCTAAGGGATGGTCCAATTTTCGTCATGATGCTGTCCTTGTTGTTTGTGCATTCCTGAGTGGCTCTCTGTCCAATTTGGTTCCATCAGATGGCAATCAGGTACTCTAGCTTGAACACAACGACAATCGGCATGGACGCTTGCTTATTCCTGGTTGTTGCCGTACTTGCGAGGAGTTTCGTCGATCCCGCGTGAATAACAGTATCTACCGCGCTATGGCGTGCGGGTAATCATCGTAGGGGCGCAATCCGGTAGAACGAGGATTGGTTGCAGGCTTCCTCCATTGAGAATATTCGACTTTTCATCGACTCATAGAGGGTGAGAACATGCGGCGCAATACGCTGCGCTATTGACGCCCTACTGGGTGCGCCTTACCGCGTTACGCGCGCCTTCCGTCACCCCGGCGAAACCGTGCCGTCGAATTCACTGGAAATCATATACAAGGGCGCATCGCGCTGCGCCCTACGCGCTTTTTAACCAAAAATATTGGGTTCAACAAGGTTAGCTAGTTGTGCAAGTGACTCCTGCCAACCCAGATAGCACATTTCGGTCGGGATGACCTCTGGGATTCCTTCTTGCGTTATGCTGACTTCCGTACCGCAGGACACCTGCTTCAACGAAACCGTCACCTGCATTTCGCCAGGTAAATTGGGGTCGTCAAACTTGTCGGTATAGCGAATGCGTTCATTCGGCACGAGTTCGTGATATTCGCCGCCAAATGAGTGCCCTTGACCTGTCGAGAAGTTGTTGAAAGACATTTTGAATGTGCCTGCAACCTTTGCTTCCAAGTGATGGACCTTGCATGTAAAGCCATACGGAGGAAGCCATTTGCTCATTGCATCGGCATCCAGAAAAGCTCGATAGATTTTCTCAGGACTCGTGCGAAGTACTCGATGAAGTCGGATGGTGCCTGTAGACATGAATTTTCCTTTTCGATACGTTGGCTTGGGGCTACTGAAGTTGGATGGCGCCCCGCTAAGGAATTTGTGACGGCTAACGTGATTTAATTTTCATATCCGGAATATACCCGATACATAGAACACGACAACCAAAAATCCCAACATCTTCTGTATGTTGAAAAATATAGATTAATTTGGTTGTACCGTATATTTTTACCGCATAACTTGTGGAACCTGCTTCCCCTTATCCCAAGCTCCGTCTACTGGATAAAGTGCGCGAGCGTTTGCGCTATAAGCACTACAGCTTGGCAATGGAAAAGCTGTATGGTTTACTGGATTCGGTTTTTTTATTCGCTGGTCTGGACTACGTCATCCGGCGGAGATGGGAGTGGTCGAGGTGGATGCGTTTTTGACTATTCTGGCCACGGAACGGCAGTGACGACAAATGATGTGACAACGTTTGGCTGATGATTGCACGTATCCGCGTGGGGACAAAAGGCCGTCCCCATCCTACCGTGTTCGGGGTAGGTTAAGCGGAAATGCCTACTCGGCTAACTCCGTGCTTGCGAATAGCTATTCCTGTCAAACCAAGGATGAAAAGCCCAAGGATGCCTGGTTCTGGAATGCTATTCCCGGTGAATGTTCCTGTGGCTGAGCCCTCAAAGCGTGCCGCCGCCCAAAGCTGGTTAGTTATAGTTTCCGTTAGATGGATAGTGTTTAGCCCGGGATTTAACCAACTTGTGTTAGTAATAGAAAATGGACGTAGATGGTCCCAGTTGCTACTAATATTAAAGGGCAGGTTTGAGACGATATGTCCATTTACATCAAGAGTGCCTCCGTCCGCAATTGCCCATAGTCCGGCTATTGAAACAGGGCGTTCTCAAAAACCAAGTGCAACACCTTTTGCTGTAAGGTGCTGCCATGTC
>CBINHE010000045.1:0-36329 GCA_966250375.1 uncultured Oxalobacteraceae bacterium | reverse complement strand
AGAAGAACGATTTATGTTCATTGTTTATCCTGCATGAATGAAATTTCAAAATTCGGCTTGGACGCGCAACAGCTAAAACGCATCCTGCACAGCCTCCAGAGCGGTGCTGGCTGTGCAAGTCCAATTTTTTAGTGGCAATAAAACTATTTTCAGTTCCATTTCCGGTCCCGCAAGGCAAAAACGACAGAGGACAGGTGGCCAGGATATTTCACCAGACAGGCCCTAAAGGCGCCCCCTTTTAAAGGTAGCAAAAGCCGGCCACTTATTTGAGCGATTGGCAGTCAGTAAATAATGTGCCACGCACTATGTGCTGGCAGAGCCGGGGGATCTTCTCTATTGGTTTGGCAGTATCTGCGCCCGACATCTTCACACTAATTGACTTTAGTCAGATCGAGAGCACTGCTATTTGATTTCAAAAAAAATGGAAATACACTTCATCGTGGTGCATGACAATCCGGCTCGATGCAGGCCCTGAAGAAGAATAGAAATTGCAAATAGCTTCTGAAAGAAATGCGCCGGATTCCATCCAATGTATGGATGAGAAAGACGACATAAAATTTGACCAACATGGCCTCCATCCGGCAAATCGACCGGACAAGTCCCTATGGCATATGTTCCAGGCTACAAGCACGACGTATTTCTTAGCTACGCGCACATTGACAATGAACCGTTAGGCGGCGAAAAAGGCTGGGTGACAACGCTGGCCGAAGACCTCAAGAAATACTTGCATATGGGGATTGGGTGCCGCGATCCTGATATCTGGATGGATCATGGCCTGACCGGCAATGAGCCTTTCCCAAAAAAAATTGAGGAGGCGTTGCGCGACTGTGCGACGCTTCTTGTTATTGCCTCGCCTGGGTATCTCAAATCCGAATGGTGCGCACGGGAACGCAATGCGTTTTTGAAAGAGATTCGTGCGAAATCTGCGGCAGGGTCACGTATATTCCGGGTCGATTTAAGTAAGCTCGATCGCAATGATTTCCCATCCGAGTTTCGCGATCTTCTAGGGTATCCATTCTGGATGCCGGATACGAATGGGAATCCCCGCACACTTGATTTCCCGGTCGTTGAACCGCGTGAACAAAAATATATAGACATACTCAACAAGCTTCGGCTTGAGCTTGGCGAAGAATTGGGTCGTCTACGGTCTTTGCGTTTCGATCATGTAACCTCTGCGCCCTCTGCACCGGCAGTCTTTCTTGCCGAAGTGACCGATGATCTGGAAGATTTGCGCGAGGAACTGGTTGCATACATCAAGCAGGCAGGGTTAGTCGTGCTTCCCGACATTTCGTACCCGGACGATGATAGTGAAATGTTTCGGCAGCATATGGAAGCTGACTTGGGACAAAGCAAGCTGTTTGTACAATTGCTCAGTCATGTTCGCGGCAAGAAGTTCGCTGGCGAGCCTTCCCGTTTACCCATTTTCCAGTACGAGCAGGCAAAGAAAGCCCGCCAGCCCATTATTCAGTGGCGCAGCCGCGAACTCGATCTGGAAAAGATAAAGGCCAATCATCCCGAACACTACAACCTGCTCATCGGTTCCGAGGTCCGTGCCTGTGGTATTGAAGAGTTCAAACGTGCAGTCGTTGAGGCGGCGAGAAAGGAAGGCGATTCCGAAGAGGCGCACCAAAAAAAATGCACTAAGCTTGCTCCCATTTATGTCTTCGTCAATTCCGACCCATCAGACAGTGCGCTTGCAAAAGAGCTGTGCGGAATACTGCAGGAGGAGCGCATCGGCCATGCGGTACCGGTACGTTTAATTGATGAACATGCCAAGCCTGCCGATGTCCGTGAAGACCTCGAAGTGAATCTCGCCAACTGTAGCGGCCTTATCGTGGTACATGGCAACACACCCGTTAGCTGGGTGCGGCGCCAACTAGCCGAAGGGCGCAAGATCCTTAGCCAGCGAGAAGAACCACTTGCTGCGCTGGCGATTGTGCAGGGCCCGCACCATGAAAAAGAAGACATCGGCCTCTGGTTGCCGGCAATGCAGAGTATCGATTGTTGTCATGGAGTGCACAGAGATCTCTTGAGAAAGTTTATCGTCGAGCTGCGCAGTTAGCCTGATATGTCATTGCCAATAAACCCTCAGCATATGAATGAATGCCCCTTCACCTTCACTTAGCCAGATAAAACAGGTAACTGCCCCTTATCCTGGGCTGCGTCCCTTCTGTCACGAGGAAGCGGAGATTTTCTTCGGGCGTGAACAGCATACGGACCAACTGCTGGAGAAGCTTCAGCACGCCCATTTCATCGCTGTTGTTGGTCCTTCCGGATGCGGAAAACCCTCTCTTGTGCGGGCGGGGATGATCGCTGGCTTGGAAACGGGATTTCTCGTTAATGCCGGGGCAAGCTGGCGTATTGTCGAGATGCGTCCGGGCGATCAGCCGATTGATCGACTTGCCGATGCGTTGCTCGCACCTTGTGCGCTTGGGCCGGAACGTGGTCAGGACCCTAATGAGGCCGCTATCCTGAGAGCAATGCTGCGACGTGGTCCATTAGGACTGGTCGAGATTCTACGAGAGACGCCATTGCATCCGACCGGGAATATGCTCCTGCTGGTGGACCAGTTCGAAGAGATCTTCCGCTTTCGGGAGCAAGGCAACGCAGATGTAGCCGAAGCCTTCGTTATGTTATTGCTTGCAAGCGCAGCGCAACGCGAAGTGCCGATCTATGTCGTCATCACCATGCGTTCGGATTTTCTCGGCGACTGCCCTCTCTTCCCTGGCTTACCGGAAACAATCAACGAGAGCCAATTCCTGACACCCCGCCTCTCCAGAGATCAGATCCGCGCTGCGATTGTCGGTCCTGCGCATGTGTTCAGCGGCGACGTCGAGCCCGCCTTGGTCAACCGCTTGTTAAATGATATTGGCTCCGATTCGGATCAATTGCCGCTCCTCCAGCATGCTCTCATGCGCATGTGGGCGCGTGTCAAGAAGCGCAGTCCATCCACCATTCCACTCCCTCCAACCGAAGGCAGTTCGCCACCGGCAATCATGATGACGGCAGATTATGAAGCTGTCGGTGCATTGTCGGCAGCGCTCTCCCATCATGCCGATCAGGTATTGGCCAGCTTGACGGAACGCCAGCAACACATTGCCAAGGCAATGTTGTGCCGCCTGACTGAGCGCGGCGTCGGCAAGCGCGACACCCGCCGCCCCGCACGCGCAGACGATGTTGCTGAAGTTGCCGGCGTTTCGGTTCAGGAAGTCATTGACGTGGTCGAGGCGTTTCGCCAACCGGATCGCAGTTTCCTGACACCGCCGCCGCCTGTCCCCATCACAGCCAAAACAGTGCTCGACATCGGTCATGAAAGCCTTATCCGCCAGTGGCACAAGCTTGACGATTGGGTGGAGGACGAAGCCATCTCAGCCGTGATGTACCGGCGGCTGCTTCAGACTGCCGAACTCTGGAAAGTGGGGAAAGCCGCTCTCTGGAGCAACCCCGATTTGGATGAAGCGCTGAAGTGGAGGCTGGATCGCCATCCGACCAAACCATGGGCGTTACGGTATGGGACTGGAGAAAATTTCGATGGCGCCATGAAATTTCTTGAAGCAAGCGAAGAACATGCGGAAGAGGTTCGGCGGCAGGCGTGTGCCGCGGAAGAAGCACGTCGGACGCAGGAAGAACACGAGCAGTTGGAGCGCCGACAACAACAGGCCAAGAAGCTTAGGTTAACCCGATGGGCCACGATAGTGCTTGTTTTTTTCGTGATTGTTACGGGAGGATTGGCGTGGTGGGCCTTCGAGCAAAAAGGTAAAGCGGACAAGCTCCTCGCAGAATCCCATTCACGTGAGATTGCAGCATACGCCGTGCGGCAAATGTCAATGGATCCTGCACTCGGCCTATTGGCTGCCATGGAGGCGTACCGAACGGCGCCTACTCCACAGGCAAAGGATGTTCTACAACAAGCGGTTACAGGTAAATGGGACTTGCAAATTGGCAAAGAGACATGGGGAAGTCCGCTGGTGCGGGCAACGCCTGATGGTAACTTCGTCGTGGTTTGGCCATCCACCAAATCCTTGTCATCTGATCAGGATGTGCGCATCTGGAATTCCGCAACTGGCGGAGAACCTCGCGTCATTAAAGCGTCCCCAGAGAATCCCCCTGCATTGAGTAGCGACGGCAAATATGCCGCCATTGCCGATTCCGATACATCGATACGTGTATGGAATACTGCAACCGGCAAGGCGGTCGCCGGTCCATTGCGCGTGGAAGAGAAATTTATCGAGTCATCCTTCAGTCCCGACGGGCAGATATTGTCTGTTGTAACTTCCCACAACAAGCTGAACATGTGGGAAACCAAGTCTTGGCGACGCCTTCCACCTATCAAGGCGCGCAGTATTGGGATTGACCCCATTCGATTCAGCGACGACTCCAAGTACTTGATGACCATGGACATCGATAAACATTGGCATGTCTGGAAAGCAGAAAACGGCCAGGAAGTACAAATTGGCGATGGTGCTACCAAGTTTACAGATGTGAAATTCAGCCCTGATGGCAAGTATATTGTTGCGACCACTAGTGATGGCATCGCCAGGTTGTGGAATATGGAGTCAAGAGCATGGGCCAGCTTGGGCGACAAGCAGCATGCCGTGCATAGTATCGCGTTCAGTCCGGATGGTGCGCAAATCCTGACTATCGCGGACGACAATTTCGCTCAAGTATGGTCCATTGACAGACAAGGGAATCTCAAGAAATTGGGGGAGACTCAGGAGAAAATAAGTAGTGACGCAGATTTCAGCCCTGACGGTAAGTCAATCTTGATAACAGGCCTGGCTAATGGTGCTGTGCAAGTTTGGCGAAATTATTCTAAATCCCCAATCACGTTGGAAGACTCTGGGAGAGAGGGGCTAAGTTTCAGTCAAAATAGTCGCTGGATTGTTTCAGACGGCAGCG
Source organism: uncultured Oxalobacteraceae bacterium (assembly GCA_966250375.1). GTDB lineage: Bacteria > Pseudomonadota > Gammaproteobacteria > Burkholderiales > Burkholderiaceae_D > CAMLDH01. Next base: position 31,430 of record CBINHE010000045.1, on the reverse strand, counting down.
ATGGGAGAGTAAAACTGTGGGACGCCATGACAGGAAAAATCGCCGTTGACCTCCCTGTAGGCGACCAAATCCTGGAGGTATTTCTTGGCGCAGATTCAAGGCATATCCTGGCCACGAGCCAGGACGGCATTGTTAAGGTATGGAACACGCCAAACTTGGAATCGGAGATCGATCTTGCGCAATTTCCTGTCAACAAGGACGCGAAATTTTCCGACTCCTCCCAGGCAACCATGACACCAAACAGCAAATACTTGTTAGCTGTCATTGACGGAGTAGCGTATGTCTGGAATACCTCAACAGGGCAATTGAAAGCTCGGCTTCGCCATCCTGCAGGCCAGGTTGACCAAGCATTCCTGAGTCGTGATGGCAAACGCGCGATCACTACCAGCAAAAACGAAGCACGAGTATGGGATATTGAAACGAGCGTACTACTCCATGCCCTACCTCATAAGGCCAAGTTGTTGCAGGCCGACTTCAATGGTGAACCCGATGGACGCATGGCGTGGACTTGGAATATAGACGACGGACTCGTTAAAATATGGAACTTAAAAGGGGAACGGCCTGTTGTTGACGCAGAAATTCCTCTAGGAAAGAGGGCGACCTACGTTACGATCAGCCCCGATGCGAAGTGGTTGCTTGCTTGTATGCGGGGGTGTGCGCAGGTGCAAGTAAGACGGTTACCTTCAGGAGAGAAAATTTCCGAACTGACGGGCCACACAAATGGTGTCAACAATGTTTCCTTCAGCCCAGACGGGAAATTCGCTGTCTCAACCAGCCTGGATCAGACTGCAAAGGTTTGGAAAGTCGGCACATGGCGTCTCATCGCAACACTGAAGGGTCACCACGACAATGTGACAAACGTCATCTTCAGTCCGAACGGCCAGCGGTTGGCTACTATTTCCAGCGACAATTCTCTGCGCATGTGGGAAACGGCAACGTGGAAGCCGATTTCTGAATTGCCCGGCTACGACACTGATCCGAATAGGACTCGTCCGGGTACGATCCTGACTGCGAGTCTCAGCCAAGATGGCCAATGGCTGGCAACCGGGATGCGTAATGGACGTACCCAGGTATGGGATATGAATGCAGGGCGGGCCATTGCCAAGCTGTATCCTCATCGCGGCGCGATAATCAACGTGGCTTTTACCCCCGATAATAAGGAGGTCGTCACGGCGAGCATGGATGGAACGATCAGAAGGCATCGTTGTGATATTTGCGTTCCCACTCCTGAATTGCTGAAGCTTGCGCAACAACACTTGAACGCGATTGGCAGGCCAATGCTATCCCAAGAGGAACGGTTGGCGCTATCAGAGTTCAAGGGAACATAACGCGGAATATCCGTCATCGTTTTTTTAGAATTCCTGCATGGTTCAAACGAGGGTTACACGCAAAACGCCGGAAGGCGGCTGATCATTCATTGCCATTCTTTGCGCTGCATCAAGCCTGTCAGGCGCCATTGATAAGATTATGTCCGTACGATGCTCGCATGGTTGTACAAGACAAAGATTTCCACTTTGAACGGCTTGGCGAAGCTCCGCAAACTCGTCTCTTTATTCCTGGCGTCTGGAGAGTGCCATGACCATCACAAATGCATCTTCCGGCACAAACGTTCATGAAATTGCTGCCGGCATCTATCGCATCAATACCGCCACGGATAAAGTTCCAGGCGGATTTTCCTTCAATCAGTATCTTATTCTCGATGACCAGCCGCTTCTCTTCCATACGGGCCCCAGAAAAATGTTCCCCTTGGTCCGCGAAGCGGTCGAAAGCCTGATGCCCGTCAACCATCTTCGGTTCGTTGCGTTTTCGCATTTTGAAGCGGACGAATGCGGTTCCCTCAATGAATGGCTCGCAGCTGCACCGCAGTCGATGCCCCTGTGCGGTCAGATTGCGGCGCTGGTGTCGGTCAATGATGTTGCCGATCGGCCAGCCAGAGCAATGGCCAATGGCGAGGAACTCTCGCTGGGAAGACATTCGGTCAAATGGCTTGATGCGCCGCACTTGCCTCACGGTTGGGAAACGGGATATCTCATGGATACCGAAACCTTGACGATGTTCTGTGGAGATCTTTTCACTCAAGGTGGCACCGGAGAGGCCGCTTTGACAGATGACGACATCCTTGACGCCAGCGAGGCGTTTCGCAAGTCCATGGACTATTTTTCGCACTCGACAAATGCGAAGACGCTGATAGAAAACCTTGCGCGCGAATCCCCCACGACCTTGGCGTGCATGCACGGAAGCGCCTGGACGGGAAACGGGGCAAACCTGCTTCGCGCCCTTGGCGAGCGACTCGCGGAAAAATAAGCGGTGCCGGCGTCGACATACTCAGCACTCCCGCGCATTGCGCGCCAAATTCTTGCACCCTAGAGCGGATTGCAAATCACTGTAGGGTGCGCCCCGCGCACCGATATCGTCGCAAGAGCACCGGTGCGCGGGGCGCACCCTACCTTACATCGGAGCGCAAACCGCTCTAGGCTGGGCAACATACGACGCTGGCGAACTCGCCGCCGTCCCAATCATTTTTTGATTTTCCTAATTTCGGGCTGTGTCCGAAATGTCCGAAATATTAGGTCAAATACGAAAGAAGAAGCGCCGTTGAGGACGATCAACATGGGCGCATTAGCAAAATTGTATCGTTCCTACCTGGGCATGCAACGCATAAAACGACGTGGCTCTGATAAGAGCAAATGGAATGAGCCGTCTAATTGGTGTTGTCGCAGCGATGTGTGAGGGAAGAATGCGCATGGATTCAAAACCTGAAGTCGGGGCGGTGCCCCTTGATCGCAATGTTCTTTGGCTGAACAGCGACGAGTTATTGTACCGTGTGCCGCCTACAGGAATCGACCATACGATGATAAAGGAAATGGCGCATCATCAAGCGGAAACGATCGTCTCCCGTCGCGAATATCAGCAGAAAAATTTTACGCACCCCGGTTTTATAGCCGGGAATTTTCTCTCGTCCCCCGTGCAACGCCGCTTTGAGGTATACGCCCAATTGAATCCTGGTGCGGGGGCGATAAAGTTCAATCACAAAAAACTCACTTACGGCGAGCTGGACATGCAGGCCGATGGCGTAGCCGTTCTGCTGCAGCAAAACGGGCTTGGACCCGGCGACTTTTGCGTCCTGTTATTGGAGCCTTCGATTGCCCTGGTGCGAGCGATTCTAGGCGTATTAAAGGCGGGCGGCGCCTATCTTCTGCTTGATCCGATGCTGCCGGTCGAGCACATTGCCGCCTCGCTGTGCGCTTCCAATCCGAGAATCGTGATCGTGCAGGAAAATTTTTCAGACAAGCTTGCCGCAACGGATGCGCAGATCATTTTCTGCGACGAAGATGCTACAGACCTTCCCTGCTCCTGGCCGCAGGAATATCCGACCAAAGGACTTTCGCCCGCCTATGCAATTTCCACCTTTTCCGCGGCGGACAGTCCAAGCTTTGTCGTCAACGCACACATGGCGCTGATCGACCGGCTGGAGTCGATGCAAACGTTCAGCCCGATAGGCCAAGGGGATTCAGTCCTGCAAAACACCAATGATGCGCTGGATGTATGGGCATGGGAATCCCTGTGGCCACTCTCCCACGGTGCACAGTTGGTGATTCCGCCGAGGGGGAAAGCGATGGATTCTGAATGCATGCTGCAATTCATCATCCAGGAACGCATCACTGTGATGCACGTCGTACCCTCGTTGCTACAACCACTTCTAACCAGCTCCCGCCAGCATGAATTGCGGTCACTGCGCGCGCTGTTCTGCGCAGGCGATTGGCCGACCGACATCGGCAGCGGTACAAGCTACGCCTGATTTCAACAATTTAATCTGTTGTGCCAATGCCTTGCAACGGCTGCCAAGGCGTGACTGCAATCCTTGAAAATATGGAGGTTCATTTAATGAAAGTAACTCGGCCAAAATCTGTAGCTGTAGTCGCGATTACCCCTTGGCATCGGCTTACCCCCGAGATCGCGATCGCTGCGTGCAGAGGCGGTGCATTCGGCGTGCTGGACCTCGGTATTCAAAAGGAGGCGGCGGGCATCAAGACAGCACTGACCGACGTAATCGATGCAGTGGGTAGCGCAAAGCATTGGGGAATCCGCTGGGATACTCTTGGCACCGAGTCGAGGAGCCTGGAAAAATTATCGGAAATCCTGGACGGTCGCACGCCCGTCCCTCTGCTGGTATTGGCCGGCGTCCGGGCCGATGAATTCGCCAGTGTGCACGACGCCGCGAAACGTCTGGGACGCGACGTTTACATTGAAGTGCAGGATTTGGATTCGGCACGCGCAGCGCAGACCGCGGGCTATGACGGGCTCATCGTCAAAGGCTACGAAGCCGGAGGATGCGTTAGCCAGCGCTCGTCTTTCATGCTGCTGCAAGAGTTTCACGGACAACTCAACATACCCTATTGGGTTCAGGGTGGCATCGGACTGCACAGCGCAGCAGCGGCAGTGTTGGCGGGTGCGGCCGGCGTCGTACTGTGCGATCAACTATGGCTGACCGCGGAAGGGCCATTCTTGTCCGCAGAGTCACGCCTTCCCTGGGGCCACCTGGACGGCAGCGAAACCTCGCTGGTCGGCGACAGCGAGGTGCTGTACCGGTTCTTCAGCCGTTCAGGACGCACCAAGCTACGTGATCTCGATATGGCGGTTGCCAAGGGCGAGCCTTGGCAAGATCTGCTGTTACGCTTCCTGACGGAGCGTGAGGATGCCTTGCTGCCGGCCGGGCAGGATATCGCTTTCGCGGCCCCTCTCGCCAAGCGTTATGGAACCGTCGGGCGTATTGTCACCGCCATTCGCGACAGCATCACTGAATGTCAGGAGCAAGCGAGTGCGCAGATGTCGTTGGCGCCGAATTCGCCTCTTGCAACGCTACACGGCACGCGCTTCCCCATTGTGCAAGGACCGATGACGCGCGTGAGCGATGTCGGGCAATTCGCCAAATCCGTGGCGCAGGGGGGCGCTCTTCCGTTCCTGGCTCTGGCGGTCATGCGCGGCCCCCAGATACGGACCATGCTCAATCAAGCCAAGGAGTTAATCGGCGATTTACCTTGGGGTGTGGGAATACTAGGCTTCATGCCTCTTGAATTACGCCAGGAACAGCTCGAAGTCATACGTGAGGTCAAACCGCCATTTGCCCTCATCGCGGGAGGCAGGCCCAGCCAGGCGCGCGAACTGGAGGAGCTGGGCATCGCCACGTACTTGCATGTGCCGTCACCGGGTTTGCTGCGTGGTTTCCTGACTGAGGGTGCGCGCAGATTTGTGTTCGAGGGCAGCGAATGTGGCGGCCATACCGGCCCGCGCACCAGCTTCATCCTGTGGGAATCGGCGATCGAAGTCTTGCTCAGCGCCGATATCAAGGACCCGCAATCAGTGCAAGTCCTGTTCGCCGGCGGCATACACGATGCCATGTCCGCAGCCATGGTATCCATTCTGGCAGCCCCCCTCGTCGCGCGCGGCATGAAGGTCGGGGTTCTCATGGGCACCGCATATCTATTCACCGAGGAGATTGTGCGTGCCGGAGCGGTCGTGGAAGAATTTCAGAAGCAGGCCGTTGACTGTCAGCAGACCGTGTTATTGCAGTCTGGGGTAGGAATTTATACCCGCTGCGCCAAGACACCGTTCTGCGACGAGTTTGAAAAGGTGCGACGCGAGCTTGTTCTGGCGTCCAAGTCCGATGAGGAAACGCTGATGGCGCTGGAGCTGATGAACATCGGCAGACTGCGCCTCGCTGCAAAAGGAGTCACACGCAACGACGCCGCCAAGGTCGCCAATGGCGAGAATCGCTACGTTAGCGTTGACAGCGAAACCCAACGTCGTGAAGGCGTGTACATGTTGGGCGAAGTGGCGCGACTCCGGGAGCGCACGTGCAGCATCGCTGACCTTCATGCTTCCGTGTCGATTGCCAGCAAAGAGATGCTGCGACATCGCAAGGCGTCGGTCACACAGTTGGCACGACAATCCTCTCACGAAGACATCGCCATTGTCGGGATGGCCTGCCTGTTTCCTCACGCCCAAGGACTACGCCAGTATTGGCAAAACATTTTGCGAGGCGTCGATACTATCCGGGAAGTGTCAGACGATCGCTGGCGCGTGGAGGATATGTTCGATCCCAAGCGCGGCATCCCGGACAAGGTCTATTCCAAGTGGGGCGGCTTTCTTGATGACATCCCGTTCGATCCTCAAATATATGGCATTGCGCCCGCGAGCCTCGCCTCAATTGAGCCGGTGCAACTTCTGGCTCTGGAGGTCGCCAGGCAGGCGCTGGCAGACGCCGGATTTGACCGCCGCCCTTTTCCGCGTGACCGGACCGCGAGCATCTTCGCTGTAGGGGGCATGAATGATCTTGGCACGTTCTATAACTTTCGCACGCTTCTACCGCACTACCTGGCCAAAATCGAAAGCCTCCCCGAGGAGACGCGGCAACACATCCTGAAGACGCTCTACGAGCATGAACTTCCAAAATGGACCGAAGATACATTTCCGGGCATCCTCGGTAATGTGGTCGCCGGCCGAGTAGCCAATCGCCTCGACCTGGGTGGAACCAACTTTACCGTGGACGCCGCCTGCGCAGCGTCACTGGCGGCACTCGATGTGGGCATCAAGCAGTTGCGCAACCGCGATGCCGATGTGGCGCTGGTGGGCGGGGTCGATTGTACAAACAGTCCGATCGGCTTCATGTGTTTTGCCCAAACCCATGCCTTGTCGCCACGCGGACGCTCACGGCCTTTCGATGAGAGTGCCGACGGCATCGCCATCAGCGAGGGCGTCGGGACCGTTGTGTTGAAGCGCCTCTGCGACGCGGAACGCGATGGCGACCGCATCTATGCGCTCATCAAGGGCATCGGCAGCTCAAGCGACGGGCGCAACCGTGGCTTGACGGCGCCTCACCCTCCCGGCCAAGTCAAGGCCTTGAAGCGCGCTTACCAGGATGCAGGCGTGGACCCTGCGACCGTGACCTTGATAGAAGCGCACGGGACCGGCACTGCACTGGGTGACAAGTCGGAGATCGAGTCGCTCAACATCGCCTTCGGCTCGACGTCCATGGCAAAGCAAGTTTGCGCGGTCGGCTCGGTAAAATCCATGATCGGGCACACCAAGGTGGCCGCCGGCATGGCGGGGCTGATCAAGGCCGCGCTGGCCCTGCAGCACCGCATATTGCCGCCGACATTGGGCGTCGACAAGCCCAGCAGCGCGATCGATTTCGCACAGTCGCCGTTTTACGTCAACACCGAGACGCGACCATGGATTCACGACGGCCATGACCATCCACGACACTGCGGTGTCAGTGCGTTCGGCTTCGGCGGCACCAATTTCCATACCGTGCTGGCGGAATACACAGGCACCTATCGCAAATCCGATGCAGTCAATCTGAATCCTCGCGAGGCCGAAATATTCGCTTTTGCGGGCGTTACCCGTGCCGAAATCGAAAGTACTGCCAAACGATTGCTGCAAGGGCTGGATTGCCCGGAACAAATTGATCTGGCCCAGCTTGCCTACTCCGTGTATCGGGAACAGCACGTTCTTCGGCGTGCAAATGGCGGACATCCGTGCCGACTCACGCTGATTGCTGCTTCGGTCCATGATCTCAAACAGAAACTCACGCGTGTTCTCGAACTATTGTCCGATCACGCGGAGATCAAGCAACCGCCAGGACTCTATTACCGGGAGAGCACCGACGACATTGGACGTGTGTGCTTCCTCTTTCCCGGACAGGGCTCCCAGAAGATTCACATGCTGCGCGATCTCGTGGTGGCAATGCCAGAGCTTCACCAATTCTTCGTGCAATCCGGCCAGCCCGGCGAAGAGCCGAGCCAACCGATTTCGCGTTTCATCTATCCTCAGCCCGCCTTCAGCGACGCGGAGCGCGATGCCCAGCAACAGGCGCTGAATGCGACCGAAATCGCCCAACCCGCTTTGGGCATGGTCGATATGGCTGCCTTCGAGGTACTCACGGGCTACGGCCTGCATCCCGATTTTGTGGCTGGCCACAGCTACGGCGAATATGTCGCATTGTGCGCGGCGGGAGCGATCACGCATGACGATCTGCGACAGTTGTCGGTGACCCGCGGACGGCTGTCGGCGACAGCGCCTGCAGGCGCGATGGCGGCTATTAATGCCGACGGTGAGAAGGTGGCGGCTGCGATCGCCCGGCACGGTCTCGGTGTCAGCATCGTTAATTTAAACGCCCCGGACCAGACCATCATTGGCGGGCCGGTCGAGGCAATCGACACCGCGATGACGGTGTTGGCCAAAGATGGGCTGCGCGTGAAAAAACTGGCGGTAAGTGCCGCATTTCACTGCGACATTATGGCCGGCGTACGCGATGCGCTGGCCACCGAACTGGCCAAGGTCAAGTTTCATGCGCCCAAGATCCCGGTGTATTGCAATACCACTGCGGCCCCCTACCCGCACGCCAGCAATCAGTTGCGCGCACTTCTGGCGCGGCACATTGCGGAGCCGGTCAGATTCACGGATGAAATCAACGAGCTCTACAAGGCGGGCGCAAGAGTGTTCATTGAGTGCGGTCCCGGGCTGGTGCTAAGCGGTCTGGTGGATCGCATCCTGGCCGACAAGCCGCACACCACGCTGGCCATCGACGCACCAGGCCGTTCCGGTTGGCTGCAACTCGCGCATTTGCTGACACAGGCCTTGGCGATCGGGCTCCCGGTTCATCTTGCACCATGGTTCTCCGGTCGCGGGCTCGCCGAATGCAGTCTGGACGACATCTTTGTCCAAGCGCGGAAACGGGCCAAGCCCGGCCCGCTGATGTGGCGCGTCAATGGCGGCCGGGCTGCACCGTGGTACGCGCCCCCTAAAAAAATAGCGCAGCACCCGACCCCAAGAGCTGCACACGTGGCGGAAGCGCCCCCGGTTGTCGATACCCCACAGATCCACACGACCCGACGGCCGACCGTCGAACCCATAAGGCCAACGTACATCGGCCCTCCCCCTATCAACGACAGGAGAAACGAAATGACACAAGATGCAATATTACGGGACGGCTCGACGGCGGCAAGCGTCAGCGCGCAAGTCCCGCCAGCCCAGTGCTCGGAGTCTCAATTCAATCAGATCCAGCGCGGATTCGAGCGACTCCTGGACCTGCAATGCGAACAGCAACGCAGCTTGCGCCACTTTATGGAATTCCAGGCACATCTGACTGGAAGCTCGCCAGTGCGTGTGCCGGCATCGAGCAGCACAGCGCAAGTAACATCCCTGCCGACCGCACAGGCACAGACACAGGCAAAGGCCGTCCAACACGGATCGCCGGCTATGCTCAGCACGGTTCCACGCGCACCCACTTTGCCGAAACAATTGGCAATCAACGGCAACGGATCGCCCATCGAAGCGCACGCTCGTCCTGTCAAGCCATCCACACCAGTGACCGCGCCGCAGCAAGAACCAGCATCCGCCATCAAGAACAACGGCAGCCTTCCCGCCAACCTGGCGCCGGTTTCCGAATTCAAGACCGCATTGCTGCAGGCGATCTCGGAACGCACCGGATATCCGACAGACATGCTTGATCTCGACGCCCACATGGAGGCCGATCTGGGCATCGACTCCATCAAACGGATCGAGATCTTCAGCGGCCTCACGAGCCAATACAGTCTGCTCGGTGAACGCGATGAAGAAACCGTCATCGAGGAGCTGTCCGGGCTCAAGACCTTGCATGAAATCATTGACTGGTACGAGCGACTATTGGGCGAGGCCAATGGCGCAAAAAAGGAGGCCGCACCCTCAAAAAAAGCCCTGACTCCACCCTCTTCGCGCAGTGAGAAGGTGGAGTCGAACGACACTGCAGCCCAGGCCGATCCGGTCCAGTGCTACGTAGTCCAGGCAATTGCTGCGGATATTGACGCCGCAGTAGCAATCGACTTGCCGGTACGCTATCCGATCTTGCTGGTCGGTGCTGTATCGGCGCTCTGCACGGCCTTTCATGGCGTGCTTGCGGGGCGAGGCCATTCCGTGCGCCAGCTCATCCCCGGCACGGCAACGCGTGCCTTGGATGAGCACCGTTACGAGGTCGATTTTTCTTCGCCTCAATCCGTTGAGCCGCTTAGCGCTCTGCTTGCCGGTTCGGGGGAACCCGTCGGCGCCGTGATCAACCTCATGGGGTTAGCGGAAGACAGCGACACACCGGACGAACACCTCAACGATGCGCGCGCCTTGTTTTTGCTGTTGAAGGTGTTGGAGAAGGACTTGAAGACCAGCGCCCGAGACGGCGCCGGATGGCTGGTCAACGTAACAGCCTTCGACGGGCAGTTCGGACTGAGCCGTTCGCGCGCCTTTCCAGTCGGAAGCGCGGGCACATTGGGGGTTGTCAAGTCGGCCGCGCGGGAGTGGACGTCGCTCCGGGTCAAGTGCATCGACGTCGCCCCTGAACTGAAGCCAGACTGGCTGGTGGATCGGATATTGAAAGAAATGTGCAGCACGGACCCAAACGTCGAAGTCGGATACACCACCCAGGGGCGCTGGCGGATCGATCTGGCATTCGATGGCAATGATGTTGTCCGCCAGGGCCTGCCCGCCGAATTGACGCTGGACGCGGGCGCGGTCGTTCTGATCACTGGCGGCGCGTATGGCATCACGGCCGACATCGCGCGCTCGCTGGCCGAGAAGTATCGTCCGCGGCTGGTGATCGTCGGACGCAGCGCGCTGCCCGAGGAAGAAGTGGAGCCGATCCGCAGCATCAAGGATGCGGCCGAATTGAAACAATTTTTGATCCAGGATCTGCGCGCCCGGCACGGCAAGGTGACGCCGGCACAAGTCGACAGCGCGCTCAAACGCATTCTAAAGGACCGCCAGATCAAGGCCAATCTGGCCGCCATGCGCGCCGCCGGCGCCGAGGTCGAGTATCACTGCCTGGACGTACGCGATGCAACCGGATTCGAAAAACTGATCGGCGACATATACACCCGCTTGGGACGCATCGACGGTGTACTCCATGGCGCCGGCGTGATCGGCGACAAGCTGATCGGCGACAAGTCCATCGAATCCTTCGACGCCGTATTCAACACAAAAGTATTGCCGGCACTCGTACTGGCGAAAACCTTGCAGATGTCCAGTCTGAAGTTCATTGCGTTCTTCTCCTCGGTCGCCGGTCGCTTTGGCAACGTCGGCCAGTGCGATTACAGCGCGGCAAACGAAGTATTGAACAAACTGGCCGACCGGCTCAGCCACACTTGGCCGAAGGTGCATGCCGTCTCGATCAACTGGGGGCCGTGGGATGCGGGAATGGTAAGCGACGAATTGCGCCGGCAATATGCGGCACGATCCATTCGCCCCATACCTATCGAGGTTGGACGGCGTCATTTTCTGGAAGAGCTGGGGCGTGGCGCAAACGGCGCCCCCGAACTTGTCATTTCATCGAGCATCCGGCAAATCGCCATGCTGCGCCTTGGCCAATGATTACCTACCCCTGCACGCCATCCATGCCGATTGCGTCACCTATGAAAGAAGGAGCGTACTAGATGAACAATAGCGTCAACCCCGTCCTTGTTGACTTCAAGCCGATACAGCTCGTCAAACCTGTGGGCCAGCGTATTTCCCTGGAAATTTCTGCCTATGGGCTGGCCAGAGGTTACTGCAAGACCAACAACATTCAGAGCAAGGAAGGCATTCGCCAGGCGCTGCACGATATGCGAGAAAAATTTGCAAAGTACGCGGTGTCGGCCGACCAGATCAATCGCCGGCAATTGGTGCTTTTTCCGCGTCTCCGGGATGTGCGTTTCTCCGATGGCGAGTTGGTGCTGGCCGAGCCGGAGCAAAAGCACCTGCGCTTGTATGCGGATTCCCAAGACACCAAAGGCGCCGACATCAAGGAGCGCCATGCCAGTTATGGAAAAATCGTCGGTGACTGCCTGGCCGAAATGTACGGCGGCGTCTCGTCCGCACCGGATGACCTTATCCATGTGACCTGCTCCGGCTATCTCGCGCCGAGTCCAGTGGAACGCATGGTTGCGCAGAAAGAGTGGTTCAACACCACGGTCACCCATAGTTATCACATGGGCTGTTACGGCGCTTTCCCCGCCATCAAAATGGCACACGGTTTCTTGTCCTCTTCGACCTTTGGGGTAACGGCGCCGCGGCAACGTGTGGACATCGTCCACACGGAGTTGCTCTCGGGTCACCACAACATTGAAGACGCCGGCGTGGAAAACATCATCACGATGACCCTGTTCGCCGACGGCTTCATCAAGTATTCGGTCTGTTCCGACGACTATGTGCGTCAGCACGGACTTCGGGGCCTCAGGATACTCGCGTTCAAGGAGAACCTGCTACCCGACTCGGCCGACGACATGACCTGGGTGCCCGCCGCACACCAGTTCCAGATGACCCTGTCGGTGATGGTGCCCGTCGTTATCAAGCGTCACGTGCGCTCCTTTGTCATATCGATGCTGGAGAGCATCGGCATCGATTTCGAACGGGAGAAACATTCGATGATGTTTGCGATTCACCCGGGCGGGCCGAAGATCGTGGAACACATCCAAAACGAGCTGGGTCTGCGAGATGAACAGGTCGCCATCAGCAAAAAAGTCTTCCGCGAGAACGGCAACATGTCCTCGGCAACGGTCCCGCACATTCTGAAAGGCATCCTGGAGGAGAAAGGAATTCCGCAAGGAACACGCGTCGTATCTATCGGGTTTGGACCCGGCTTGACTGCGACCGGCCTCGTCCTGGAAAAAATCTGATGGCAAATTCCCATAACCTTTTTGCGCCAGGGGAAACGCCCATTATCGCGCGACTCCACGAAGTCAGTTCCGCCCAAGAACTCGCCTACGCTGCACAGCGCGAGCCGGCGCAACCGGCAGCGAACGAACAGTATCGCGCGACAAACGAGGCGGCTCTGGAAAACATGTTGCCTTTCATCGGCAATGTCGTGCACTACCTTCACGACAACGCCATCACTGTCGAGCAGCGGCTCACAGTGGACGAAGACCTGTATCTCGCCGATCATCACTTCGTCCACGCCCCCGGCGTCAAGCCGCTTTCGGCCTGCTTCCCCGTCGTGCCAATGACGGTCAGCCTTGAGATCATGGCGGAAGTCGCCGCTTGCCTGGCCCCAGGACATGGCCTCATCGGATTTGAAAACGTCACGGCGGGACGCTGGATCGCGCTAGCCGATACCGATGCGCTCACGCTACGGGTAGAGGGACGCGTCGAGCATGTCGATACGCTGCGCGAGACCTGTCGTGTCGATGTAGCGGTCTTCGCTGAAGGAGAATCCCAGCCTTCGATCAGCGCCAAACTGCTGTTCGGCAAACACTACCAGCACAGCCTTTCTTTCAGTCATGAGGATCTCGTTGCCGATTGCCAGTCAAGCGCAGCGGAGATTTACGCGCAGCGGCAGCTATTTCATGGTCCACGCTTCCAATGCCTGACGGGCGCCATCCGCTCCGGTCCCCAGGGAGCGGAGGCTGAAATTCTGGTTCGCTCACCGGACGATCTGTTTCGCTCGACCCGGAACCCGCAATTGCTGACCGATCCGGCACTCATGGACACCATCGGACAAGTCATGGCGGTCTGGGCAATGCAGCAGCATGAGCGCGTAGCGTTCCCGATCGGTATCGGAGAACTTGAATTTTACGGACCCACACCCGCGCCGGGAACGCGCGTTCCCATGCGCGTTGCCATTACAAGCAGCCTCAAGATACTGAGCGCGGACGTGGAAATCGAGGATGGCGCCGGTAACGTGTGGCTGCGAATCAAAGGTTGGAAGTCATGGCAGTTCCAATGGGACAAACGGCTCATTGACTTTCGCCGGCTGCCAATGCGGTATCTGCTAAGCGATACGCTACCGTTGCCCGCCTCTGTCCCAAGCCTGATCTGCCAGCGGCTCACTGCAAAGCGCATTGCCGGGTTTGACATGCCACTGATTGCACGCCACTACCTCCATATGGACGAGATGGCGGCATTTACCGGCAAGAGCGGTACGCCGCCGCGCCAACTGCAATGGCTTCTCGGCCGTATTGCCGCCAAGGATGCCGTCAGGGCCTGGAGTGCGCAACATGGCGGCACAGAAGAAAAGCTTCATCCGGCCGCATTCGTGATCGAAAACAGCGCCAAAGGCCAACCGCTTGTATCCAGCTGGCCGGACCATGCATTGCCGATTCCCACCGTGAGTATCGCGCACTGCGAAGACCAGGCAATTGCCGTGGCGCATGGTGGTTCGATGGGTGTTGATATCGAGCGAATCGCCGAGCATGATGCCGATTTCCTCAAAGCCATGAGTAGTGAATCGGAACGCACTCTGCTTGCGGCTTTTTCCGGTCCCGGTCTTCAAGAATGGATCACCCGCCTGTGGTGTGCAAAGGAAGCTTTCGGCAAGCTGCTGGGAACCGGCATCAATGAAGCGCCTCAGCGCTTCGAGGTACAAGCCATCGGTGCTGATGGCAGTCTTCAGATGCATCACCGCAGCAGTGGCCGCCAAGCTCTCGTTACCACCATGCGCGACGGCGACTTCATCATTGCCTTTGGTCTCGATCAGGAGTAACGCCTATGCGCCCTCTCATTTGTGACCTGAGAGCTGCTGACGAAACGACCCTGGCTCGACACCATTCGGGCCGCTTACAACATCAAGGAACCAGCACATGTCAATACTTGCCTTGACTCCTCTTATTGAATTGCGTCGAGTCATCAAACACTATCAGCTCGGGGAAGGCCAGATCACTGCCCTCAAGGGCATTGATCTCACCATCTATCCTGGCGAGTTCGTGGCCATCTGGGGTCCGTCCGGCTCAGGCAAGTCCACTTTGTGCAATCTCATTGGGCTACTCGATACGCCCTCCTCTGGTACCGTGCGCTTCAATGGGCAAGACGCAGCCGCCCTCTCCGATGATCAACGCAGTGAAGCCCGCAACCGATCCATTGGATTCATCTTCCAGGGATTTAATCTCATTCCGGTGCTGTCAGCCGTGGAAAACGTCATGCTGCCGCTCCAAATCGGACACCCATCGTCCCGATTGTCCAAGGAAGCGGCCATCAAACGCCTGACCGAAGTAGGACTGGCCAGTCATATGGAGCACCGTCCGACAAAGCTGTCCGGTGGACAGCAGCAGCGCGTGGCGATTGCGCGCGCGCTCATCGCCAGTCCAGCCTTGGTCGTTGCAGACGAACCGACTGCCAACCTCGACTCGGAAAACGCCCTCAAGGTCATTGACCTGATGCGGCAAATCAGTAAAAGAGAGGGCACAACCTTTGTCTTCTCCACCCATGATGAGCGCTTGCTCGACCGCGTAGACCGCCAAATCATGATGCGCGATGGCGAAGCCGTTGAAGACCGCAAGATGACCCTGAAATCCGACAGGCTGGCGGGGGTGGGCTTATGATGACCTGGATCAACCTCGCCGTCAGAAACCTCTTCAGGAACGGACGCCGGTCGCTGTTCACCATCGCCGCCATCGCCCTGGGTTTTCTCGCCGTCAATGCCTTGGGCGGCTTTACTGCCTACATCTTCACCAGCCTCAAGGACAGTTATATCTATGCCGAGGCGAACGGCCATCTTACGATTTTCAAAGAGGGTTTTCTGGACAAAGGAAAACTCGATCCAACCCTGTATCTATTGAACGGACCAGAGCTTGACGCCGTCAAGAAGATACTGTCCCGGCATCCTGAAGTTGTCATTGCCACGCCCCAGTTGCAGATCTCCGGTTTGCTAAGTAACGGGCAAGTATCGACCATTTTCGTCGCTTCGGGTCGTGTGCCCTCCGATATGCAGGAGATCTCACGCCATGCTGGCGGTGCGATGGGAAAAGTCAAGCTGTATGACGGCAAACCTCTGGCGGACGATGTTGGCTACGGCATCGGCGTCAGCCACGGCTTGGCGAAGCAGTTGAGCCTGAAGCTCGGTTCCAGCGCAGTTGCGATGGCGCCTACGGTGTCAGGGCAAATCAATGCGCTCGATGCCCAACTGCGGCAATTCATCGATGCACCAATCGAAGCACTGGAAGACAAACTCGCGACCGTGCCCCTGCAATTTGCTCAAAATCTGTACGACACGAAGAGTGTAGATCGTTTAACCGTGCTCTTGAAGAATAACGATCAGACTTATGCCATGAGAACGCTTCTGGCATCCGAGTTCGCCGCCGCTGGCCTGAAGCTGGAAATCAAGACCTGGAACGAGCTCTCGCCGTTTTATACCAAAGTAAAAAAAATGTTCAACGTCATCTTTCTGATTACCTTCCTGATCGTATTCACGATTGTGGTGATGAGCGTTGTCAACACAGTGACCATGGCGGTCATGGAACGCACGCGGGAAATCGGCACTCTGCGCGCCCTGGGTATGAAGCGCACCGGAATCGTCGCATTGTTTTCACTGGAAAGCATGGCCCTTGGCAGCTTCGGCTCACTGCTTGGCGTCGCTCTCACCCTCTTCGTCGTCAATATCATCGACCTGCTGCGCCCCACCTGGATTCCGCCGCAAATCACCCGCGAGGTCCCCCTGCAAATTCATATGGTGTCGGAATACTGGTTCTACAGCGTGCTGCTCTTGCTGCTGCTGTCATTGCTTTCGGCAATCCTTCCTGCGCGCAAAGCTGCACGCATGGAAATCACTAACGCTTTGGGTTATGCCTGAGCGAAAGAAAAGGATGAGGAAATGATACGAAAAAATAGTTGCATTGCATTAGTCCTTCTGGCGAACTTGCTGGCGACAAGTCACGTCCATGCGAAGTTAACAACAACAGAGATTCTGAAGACGGCGGATGAGGCGCGCGGCAGCTTCTCCGGCATTGCGTGGAAAGTGACAATCGAGTCCACCGAGGATCAGCGTGTTACGGACAGCTTGACGTATGACATCAAAGCGCGCGGTTTCAACATCTCGGGAACCAGCCTTGCCCCTCCGAAATACAAAGGCAACAAGCTGCTCATGCTCAACACCAGCATGTGGTTCTACAAGCAAGGGCTCAACAAACCCATCCCCATTTCGCAGCGGCAGAAACTCATGGGCGACGCCTCCTACGGCGATATTGCATCGACGAACTACGCAGTCAATTACGATGCCACTCCACTCCCCGATGAAGAGGTTAACGACGGCGAAAACTGCTACGTCTTCGACCTCAAAGCAAAAAGCGACAAAGCCACTTACGACCGAATCAAGTATTGGATATCCAAAAAACGGCTGGTCGGCATAAAGGCCGAGTACTTCACGGTATCTGGCAAGAAATTCAAATCCGCCACCATGGACTACGACAACTTCGTCCATGTGGGCGGTAAAAAACGACCGTTCGTATCAAAAATCACCATACGTAGCGAGCTGATGAACGGATCGGTCACCTACCTCAGCTTGCGCAATCCTCACATCGGCCCCTTGGCCGACTATGTCTTCGACTTAAATTTATTCATGAGATAAGAAAAAAATGAAATACAGTTTATGCACACTTTCAGCTTTGACACTCAGTTTAAGCTTCGCCCTTCCTGCTCAAGCGGCTACGGACACGACAGAAACAGAAGCGGACTCCGCAACATTCGGCGAAGAACTGCGCAGCGGGTTCGACTCACGAATCAACATTCTCGGCTTCGGCATCGCGCAGAGTATCAGGGATGACGCGCCACTGAATCCAGGAAACATCCTGCGGATTCCAAGACGCCAGGCAGAACTCGACTTCCGGCCGGATTTTAATCTGCACTTCCGCCAATTCGAATTCGGCCTCAAGCCCCGATTTCAGTACGCTCGAAGCAAGGTCGATTTTGGCGCCGGCGCCAGCAGCAGCGACACCACCCACGAATCCTTCATCAACGAAGGATTTGTCCGGTACCGCATTACAGACAAACTGTTGGCGAATTATGGTCGGGAAAACCTGCAGTGGGGCCCATCCGCACTGCTCTCGCCCTCCAATCCATTCAATGCCAACAATGGAAAAAACAATCCCTACCTTGAACTGGGTGGCACGGATTACGCGCGATTAGTGGCAATCCCGAATTCGGCATTGACCGTGTCGCTGATTGCGAACACCAGGGCCGGCCGACTGGAACAAAACCCTTTCCAAAACCCCGCTTTCCAAGATGCTCCTTTCCGGAAAAACTATGCCGCAAAACTGGACTATACCGGCGATGGGCATTACTTCTCCGTGATTGCATCGCATCGTCAGCAAGACCGGAACCGCCTCGGCTTTTTTGGAGGATGGAATGCCTCCGACGCCCTGCTGTTGTACACCGAGGGCAGCGGCGCAAAGAAAGCGAAGAATGCCCCGCCCACCACGAAAAACGATTATCAGGTCCTTGTAGGCGGTGCCTACACCCTCGAAGTCGGACCGACGATCACACTCGAATATTTTCATAACAACAATGGCTGCGTCCTCACGCGCATCGAGCAATGCCTGGCGCAACAGACGGTGGCGCTGGATCCGCGTCATCCTCTCGTGCGAAGACGCTATGCCATGTTGCAGTACGTTGATACCAAGATCGGCGGCAACATGAATCTGGTCGTGCGGCTGGTCAAAAATATTGACGATAGCTCCAATCAGATCATCGCCAATCTTGAATATGAACTAGGCCAACACTGGCAATTGTATTTTGTCCCGACTTTTTACAGAGGCGGACGGAGCAGCGAGTTCGGCAGCTTGCTGCGGCGTTCCGCATTTATCGGCGCTTCGTACACTTTTTAGTCTGGAGCGGCAGCAATGCCGCTACCAGAATAAACAGTCTGCTTTCAAGGATCGCGTAGCCAAGGAACGTGCACGGAATAACTTCCCGATTTGTCTCGCGGCAGGCGGGCGCTTTGCAAGGCGATGCCGTTGCGCAGGCGTGGAGCTGTGCTTCACGAATTCCCTGTTTCACCATCCCGCCTGCCGCGTCCAAATTATTCCGTACACGTTCCTTATCGCTGGCTTCCTCAATGGAGAGTTATCATGCAACGCTCACAAAGTTTCGCTTTCGTCACGATGGGCAGTGGCGACTATCTTGGTTCCACTGTGCGCGATCTTGCGCTCGCCAATGCGTTGCACCGTCGTGGTTACAAGGTCACGGTCTATTGGATGATGGAATGGAACAAGGAACTGGCGGACCCGGGAATTGAGCAGAGAATGCTCTGCTATGGAACGCGTTACCACTTTCAACAACCGTCCGAATTTCTCGACAGAGTGATAGGTCCACTCCTGTTTCTCTTGCCGAAAAGCGTCCGTCTTCGGATTATTCAGGGGCGCAGCGGCTATGTCGATCGACTTCTCGAAAATCTTGTCCGGGCGCTCTATGAGCACCCTCTCACGGACACGCTGCTCGCACAACGGCTGCTCAATTTCATCGACCAGGATAAGGTGACCCACCTCATGATGAGTTTCGCCTCGATTGGGCCACTCGCCTTGGCAGCAAAGATGCTGAGCGATCGCCCCTTCGACTACCTGCTGACGTTTCAGGGAGATGAGCAATTCGCTGCGCACGCGCGACGTCTCGGACTGCTGGACGCCTATTGCGAGCGGCTCAACAACGTACTGCGACACTCCTCCTGGCCGTCCATCGTGGTAAGCCACGACTATGTGGAGCGTATCGTCGACGAGATGAACGTACCCCAATCCCAGTTGCAAGTCGTCTATAACGGTATCGAACTTCCCAAACGGGAAGAGAAATCACGCTTTGCCGAACTGCAATCCGTCTTTCCAAGCTTGGTGGAAGGTAAGCCGATTGTGTTGTATCTTGGGCGCCAAGACACCGAGAAGGGCATTGATTTACTGCTGTACGCGGCCAGACTGCTCGCAACGCGAAAAATATCGATGCAGCTTGTCATTTGTGGATCAACCGCAAAAGGAGAGTCCTATCGCAAAGTAGTGGGTGACCTCGGCGAACATCTGGGTCTCACCATTCACCATGCCGGTTCCGTTTCGCCCCAGATCCGCGATGCGCTGTACGCTCACAGCCATTGTGTCGTCTACCCCTCCGTCAACCGAGAACCTTTTGGTTTGGTGGTCGCCGAAGCAATGAGTCATGGGACCCCGGTTCTCGTTCCGGACTATGGTGGCATCGGCGAGGTGATTCGCCAAGGCGAAAAGGCCGGTGGATTGACCTTCAAAACCTGGGATAGCGGGGATGTAGCAAGGCAGCTTGAGCGATTGCTCGTCGATAAAGAACTCTATCGGGCGCTTGCTGAAAACACGCGCGCGATTGCAGCACGATTCAGTGTGGACAATATGACGAACAACATACTCGCGCACATGGGCATTCTCAATAGAGGGGTTTGCGAACCTGTATAAGTGCCATGCTGGTGGGGTAATGGAACGCGGTTTGACTCCCTCTCCCGCTTGCGCTGAACGAGTGGATCAGGAATCAATCGCCCTTGACATGGTTCTTTCAAGCTAAACAGATGCGTGTCTTTTACCCCATACCGCGCCCAGCCCCCAGCAGCCAAAACTTAACGCCATACCGGCAGCCACTCCCGCAGCCAGTTTGAAAGCGCTGTCAAAGAGCATTGGGGCGACAAAACCAGATACCAAAGCGAAAATCAGCATCTGGATAAAATTCTGCAAGGATGCAGCCAAGCCGCGCATTTTCGGAAAAATGCCGAGGACTATCACTGTCATGCCAGGCAGCGCCAAAGCCACGCCAAACGTGTAGAGCATGATTGGAAAAACGGCCCAAGGTACGGAGGCGACAAAAAATCGAGTGTAGGAAAGATTGACCAGCGTCGCGACAGCCATGATGATGAAACCCTGACGAATCATCGTTGTGGCTGTCACCCTATGCGCCAATTTCCCACCCACGGCTGAACCGATAATCATCCCTCCGACCATAGGTAAAAACAACCATGCGAACGCAGTCTCAGGCAGATGCAACACCTCCATCACGAAATTGGCCGCTGACGAAATGTAAAGCGCGAAGCCCCCGAAGGCAAACCCGATAGCCAATGAACTCAACAGAAACTGTGGATGTTGGATGGCTGTCCAATAGTTGCCAGCAATACGTATCAGGTGAAAGGAGTTTCTTGATTCACGATCCAAACTCTCCGGCAGGCCACGCAGACAAACAACGAATAGGATAAGTGTGATGGCGGCCATGAACACAAAGCTCGAGCGCCAACCGAAAGCGACATGCAGAAAGCCGCCGATCACCGGGGCAATAGCGGGAGCAATCCCAAACACCATCATGATATTGGCCACCATCCGCTGCGCCGCTGCGCCATCGAGTCGGTCACGCACGATAGCCTGCCCAACAACCATGCCGGCACCGGCCGATGCTCCTTGCAGCCCTCTGAAAATAAGCAACCAAGTGAAACTGGGGGTCAGGGCCGCGCCAATCGAGGCGATGGTAAACATCAGCAAGGATAAAAGGATCACGGGGCGTCGGCCGAAGGAATCCGAGAGCGTTCCGTAGAGCAGATTCATGAGCGAAAACGCAAACAGATAGATGCTGAGCGTTTGTTGCACCATGGTCGAGCTTACATCGAAATGCTGTGCAATCGCCTGGAAGGACGGTAAATAGGTGTCTATTGCGAAAGGGCCGACCATGGCCAGCCCCCCTAAAATGAGGGTCAAAATTCCAGTGTTCATTTGCAACCTTTTGTGAATGTTGGGTAGCTCGTTATATGCCTGCTGGACTACTTGGATAAAAAGCTTCGCGTACAAATCAAAGTAGATTGGTTGGTGCTTAAGTTTCAGGCACGCCGTGGCTCACACCTTCTCCATTCAGTGAGGAAGACCATTGAGCGCTGCCAATGAGAACCGATAGATATGCTCGGCAATCTGCCTTATGCCCGCATCGTCATAAGTGATTTGAGGCGCTACAAGTGCATGCACTGGACGGGAATGCGCATAAAAAACAGCTTGCCCGATGATGCTGAAAACGCATTTTAATAACTCGTCATCATTCAAAGTGTCACCTGCGATGTCCCGTATGAGGCTGGCAAAGAACTGATGCTCGGGCTTGAGATCTCTTTCAACGATGATCTTGATTGCAGGCGAGGGTTCGACCATTTCCCATGCGAGAAGTCGGGTGAATAGTGACGAACCTTCTGGCTTCAAAAGATTGAACATCATGTTTTCTATTGTCCGGCGCAGTTTTTCTGTTGCCGGGATGTTCTCGCCAGCCACATCCGTTTCATGGATGATCACTTTCTTTTCTTGCTGACGAGCGAAATCCAGTACGGCCAAATACAGGTCTTCCTTGCTACGGAAGTAGTAATTGACCATGGAGACATTGACGTTAGCCCGCTCACATATTTTCCGGATGGTAGTCGCCTTGAAGCCGTTCTCAGTAAACATTGCAGCAGCAACGTGAAGGAGTCGGTTACGCGCAACGTCAGGGGGGGCAGTCAGTATCATAATGAATATCAAACATTCGTTTAAAACAGTTGATTGGCATGCTATCAAACAGCTGTTTGAATGTAAAGGCTATTCTAGGGCCTCATCCCGCATGGAACAAAATCCCTCAAGCCTGCAACGATATATCGGCAAGATCTATCTAAAGCCTTGAAGTGCTTTTCATCCCGCAATCAAAGATTGCCTGACCTTCACTAAAGGAAAAGGAGAACCCATGTTACTCAAGGACAAAGTCGCCATCATTACCGGCGCTGCCAGCGGCATCGGCAAGGAAATTGCCTTCGAATACGCGCGCGAAGGCGCAAAGGTGGTAATCGCGGATCTGGCGTTGGATGCCGCTGCGGCCACTGCGGATGAAATCGGCAAGGAAGGCCACACTGCGATGGCGGTTGCGATGGATGTTACAAAGGAAGAGCAAGTCGATCAGGGTGTAGCCGATACGGTTGCCGCCTATGGCGGTGTCGATATCCTGATCAGCAATGCCGGCATTCAAATCATCAGCCCGATCGTCGATCTGTCGCGTGAGCAATGGAAAAAAATGCTGGCAATTCATCTGGACGGTGCGTTCTACACGACACGCGCTTGCATGCGCGAAATGATCAAGGCAGGCAAAGGCGGTTCGATCATTTACATGGGTTCGGCACACTCCCATGAGGCATCACCGCTGAAAGCGCCGTACGTGACCGCGAAGCACGGCCTGATTGGACTGGCCAAGGTGGTCGCGAAGGAAGGCGCGAAAGACAATATCCGTTCCAATGTGATTTGCCCCGGCTTTGTGCGCACGCCGCTGGTGGACAAGCAAATCCCGGAACAGGCAAAAGAACTGAACATGACCGAAGACCAGGTGATCAAAAACGTGATGCTGAAAGAGACCGTCGATGGCCAATTCACGACGACCGAAGATGTTGCGCGTACCGCGATTTTTCTGGCGTCCTTCCCTTCCAACGCATTAACCGGCCAATCGATCCTGGTCAGTCACGGCTGGCACATGCAGTAATGGCTCGGCGGCAATATTGACCACGGTCAAACAGCGTCCAGCGTTATTGGCGACAAAGCGTAACGCGAACTGTTGTCTCGCTATATTTACAAGGAGGTAAGCCTATACAATACCGCCAATGAATAATTTGCTGAAGCTTGGCACGTGCGGCGATTCGCACTGGCATTTGTTGCTATCCCCGCTACGTCGCATGCGGGGTGTTGTACTTCAAGTACCCAATTGGAATCGCTTACGGTTTTCTTTTATCGTGCTGTTGCTGATGGCGCTATTGCTCCCTGGCATCGTGCAAGCGCAAGCGCAAGCGGTTGCTTATACGGTGGAGATTAACGGGGCCGGCCCGTTTACCAATTTATTGAACGATTATCTGGAGATTCGGCGGCACGAGAAGGATGCCGATTTGGGTTACCAAGAACTGCAACGGCTCACTGCCGCCACGCCGCCTCAAATCCGCGAATTGCTGGCCACCGAAGGGTATTTTTCCTCGTCGGTCAATTATGTATTAGTGCAAGCGCAGGACGGGCGCTGGATTGCCCGTTTCAATGTAAATCCGGGTCCGCCGACCGAGGTTGCTTCAGTCGATATCCGCTTTGTCGGAGAGATTGCCACTGCACCGTATGCAGACCGCACCAATCACCTGCGCGGGCAATGGCCATTGAAGTCAGGTCAGCGCTTTCGCCAGGCAGCATGGGACAACGCAAAGGGCGCGCTGCTGAAGGAATTGCTGAACCGCGACTTTCCGGCGGCAAAGGTTGCCCAAAGCGAAGCTCGCATCGATCCGGAAAAGCATGGCGCGACACTCAGCGTCGAAGTCGATTCCGGCCCCGCATTCACCTTCGATGGATTACAAATACAAGGCTTGAAGCGCTACTCGCGCGAGATGATCGACCGCCTCAATCCGATACAAGCGGGCGATCCCTTCTCGCAGGAAAAGCTGACCGAATTGCAGTCGCGCTTGCAAGACAGCGGCTACTTCCGCACCGTGTTCGCCACCATTGACGTCGATCCCGCTCATCCGCGCAATGTCCCGGTGCGCCTCGATCTGGTGGAAAACGAGCGGCGCCAGCTTGCATTGGGCGGCGGCTTTTCCACCGATTCAGGCCCGCATGTTCAGATGAAATGGCTCGACCGCCGCTTTCTGGGGCATGACTGGCGGCTGGAGTCGGCCCTGCGGCTGGATCGCCAGACACAGGTGGTCGGCGGCGATCTGTATTTTCCGGCGCGCGACAGCGGCTGGCGCCCGAGCCTCGGCACCCACTATGAGCGCACCGATATTGCCAATGAAATCGATAACAATATCCGCATCGATGCGCGCATGACGGGCCCCATCAAAGCCGATGAAGAAATCTGGGGCATCTCCTACCTGACCGAAAGGCAGCGCATCGCAGATGTAGAGACCAACAATCGCCAGGCGCTGATCGGCGTCTATACCTACACGCGGCGGCGGGTGGATAGCCTGATTGCGCCGCAACGCGGCTATGTGGCATCGATCGAGTTGTCCGGCGGACCGCGCGGCATTTTCAATCAGGCAAACATCGCGCGCGTGTACGGTCGCGCCAATTGGCTATCGCCGACGGTCAAGCGCTGGCAGGTAGTCGTTCGCACACAAGTCGGCCAAGTGATAGGCGCCAGCCGCGAATTGGTACCCAGTCCATTGCTGTTTCGCACCGGCGGTGACCAGAGTGTGCGCGGTTATGCATTCAACAGTTTGGGCGTTGAGCAGAATGGCGCCGTGGTTGGCGGCCGGGTACTTGCCATTATCAGTGGGGAACTGGTGTATCACCTGACGCCGACCTGGGGTGCGGCAATATTCCACGATGCCGGCAATGCGGCCGACTCGTGGCGTGATTTCAATTTTGCGCAAGGCTCAGGTGTCGGCGCGCGCTGGAGCAGCCCTATCGGCAGGGTCAATCTCGATGTCGCTTACGCGCATGAGACCCGCAAGCCCCGCCTGCATTTCTCGCTCGGCTATGGCTTCTGATACCGATCACGCTTCGCGTCGCACATGCCAGCGGCCGCTCGTGCTGTACGTACTCGCATTCGCGCTGCTGGCGCTGCTGGCGGCGGGCGGCTGGCTGCTGGGCAGCGAAAGCGGTGCGCGCGCGGCGCTCTCGATGTTGAGCGCGGCATCGGACGGCACCGTGCAGATGGAAGGCATCCATGGTCGACTCGTCGGCCCCTTGCGCATCGACCACGTGGCAGTGGAACGTCCCGATCAAAAAATCGCGCTGGACAATATGCGACTCGACTGGGAGCCGCTGGCGCTGGTAAATGCGCAGTTGCACATCACGTCGCTGTACATTGAAAAAGCAAGCATCGCCAGCAAGATGGAGCAAACCCCGGAACCGGCGAAAATGCCCGACAGCATTTCGCTGCCGCTGGCATTGCAACTCGACGCGGTCCAAGTCGATGCCGCCGACATCGGCTGGGGCCCGGTGAACCTGATCAAGCTGTCGGCGTTTGCCTTTGAACTCGACTTCGACGGCAAGCGTTATCGCCTGCAATTGAATCGATTGGGCGCACACGTTACATCGGGCGCCGAGTCGATCGGCGCCAATGTGAGCGGCCAACTGACACTAGACACCGCCAAGCCGTATGCATTGCATGCGGAATTCGCCAGCGCCGCCAGCGCGCTGGTGCAGAACCAAGCCATCGGCGCCAACGGCCGTATCAAGCTCGACGGATCGCTGGCGGAATTCGCTACGCAGATCGATCTATCGATGAAACAGGCACGCGTGCAAGGCCAAGCGTTGCTGCGGCCATTCTCGACGCCGGCATTGGCGGGTGCGAACCTGGTCGCGAACGCAGTCGATCTGGCAGCGCTGCGCCCTGACCTGCCGCATACCGAACTGGATGGCAGCTTGTCGGCCACCGCGAATGGCGCTGGTCGATTGGTATT
Source organism: uncultured Oxalobacteraceae bacterium (assembly GCA_966250375.1). Classification (GTDB taxonomy): domain Bacteria; phylum Pseudomonadota; class Gammaproteobacteria; order Burkholderiales; family Burkholderiaceae_D; genus CAMLDH01. Next base: position 5,305 of record CBINHE010000045.1, on the reverse strand, counting down.
GACCAACCGCGACGCCGGGCTGCATAGCGAAGGCAAATTGCCGCTCACGGCGTTGCAGCTCATGTTTCGGCAAGCCGGCGATGCGTTTCTCTTCGAACGCATCGCTGCCACGCTTGGCGCGGGCAAGCAGCCGGCCGGCAGCATCACGGGCAGCGGCCGCTACGCCAACGGCGCATTGGCACTCGCTGCCCGGATCGATGCACTCGATTTGCATCGCATCGACCAACGCCTGCAAGTAACCCGGCTATCCGGCAAGATCGATCTGCACCATGCCGCCGGCAAACAGCAATTATCAATCGACCTGATCGAACCGGTCGGCAACCGGAATGCAGCACTCACCGCGCGCGCGACGCTTTCCGATGCGCGGCTGGCGGTCGAACACGCTGCGTTGCAGCTTGGCAGCGGTCGCCTCGACGCAAACGGCCACGTCGATTTTTCGAATCAGCAAACATTCAGCGCCGAGGGCCAGTGGTCGCGCTTCCGGTTGCAGGATATCGGGCAGTTCGCGCAATTTCCCGCGCTTGATTCGAGCGGCAAGTTTTCGCTGCACGGCGCGCGCCTGCCGCACTTGTCGGCCGACCTTGCATTTCATATTCACGATAGCCGGATTGCTGGCCAGCCACTGCAAGGCAATGGTCAGGCGCAATTGCGGGCCGACCGCATCCTGATACCGAAGCTGTTGCTGTCCGCCGGCGACAACCGGCTGGATGTCCATGGCGAATTGTCGGGCGGCGACGCGCAGTTATCGTTCGCGCTGGCGGCGCCTAAACTGGCACAGTTGGGTGCCGGCTTCGGCGGATCACTCCAGGCCAGCGGCAACGCGCGCGGCACATTCAGGCGGCCGCACCTGAGCGCTACGTGGAGCGGCACCGATGTGCGGCTGCCGGGGCAACTGCAAGCGGACAGCATGCAGGGCAAGGCGGAACTCGCAATCGATCGCAACAAGCCCTTCCTCGTGACGTCAGTATTGGCGGATGTGTCCGGGCGCGGATGGAAAACCGCATCGCAGCAGCTTGCCGCGCTTTCAGCGCATCTGCAATTCGCGCCGCAAGCCAATGCGCCAATGGCATTGGATATTCGCGCCGAAGGTCTGGTCACGGCGCAGTTGAAGGCGGAGCGCTTCAGCGCGACCGTGCGGGGCAGCACCGCGCAACATACGATAGACGCGACGCTCGCCGAGCCCGGGCAAAGCCAGAGCTGGACGCTCAATGCCGGCGGCGGATTGCAGCAACTCGATCGCGCGCCACGCTGGCAGGGAAATATCCAACGCTTCGATGCAAACGGACGCTTCGTTGCGCATCTTGCCTCGCCCGCGGCGCTGCTCGTGTCTGCACAACGGACGCAACTCGACCAATTCCGGCTCGACGCCAACAACGCTCAATTCACGGTCGAACAATTTGTACGCGATGCGAAAGGCATTGCGACACGCGGACGGGTCGATCGTTTGCAACTTGCGCAAGTGCTGAATTTTGCCACCGCGCAGCCGGCGTTGACGACCGATCTGGAATTGAACGGCGCTTGGGATATTCATCTTGCCGACACTATCGAGGGTAACGTCAGCCTGCGACGGCAAAGCGGCGATGTCGTGATGCGTGGCGGGACGCCGGTCGCGCTCGGCTTGCGGGACTTGGCGGCGAGCGCGACTGCGGCCAACGGCCAAATCCAGTTACGCATCAACGCCGAAGGGCAGCAGCTGGGCCATATCAACATGACGGCCGGCACCATCGCCGCTAAAGGCGAAGGATGGTCGCTCAATACGCCGCTGTCCGGCACTGCCAGCATCAATATCCCGTCTCTGGCATGGGCCGGCCCGCTGATGTCGCCGACGGCTGTCACCGAAGGTCGAGTACAAAGCGAAATCACGCTCAGCGGCAGCATGGCGCAACCGCAATTTTCCGGACGCATTGCCGCCAGCGGCCTGCGCTTGCTGCATGGCGATTTCGGTCTCGATTTAAGAAACGGCGTGCTGGACAGCGAATTTCGCGGCGACACGCTGTTCGTGAAAACCCTCGCGTTTCAAAGCAATGGCGGCAGCCTCACGGCATCCGGCCCGATCAGTGTTTCCGGAGGCCAGCCCAACGCGCAAATTGCCTTCCAAGCCGAGCGCTTCACGTTATTGAATCGCAGCGACCGCAAACTCGTGATCAGCGGACAGAGCAAGATCGCGTGGCGTGAAAAGCGTATCGACGTGACTGGCGCCTTCGATGTCAATTCCGGCTTCTTCGACATCGGCCGCCAAGACATGCCGCAACTGTCGGATGATGTGGTGGTGGTCGGGCGCACCAAAAAATCGGCAGGGGCAATGATGGCGGCCGTCGATGTCAGCATCAACCTTGCCAATGGCGTCGCCCTGAAGGGACGCGGGCTGGATGGCTTTCTAGCGGGCCAACTGCATTTGACGAGTGCGCCGAACGAGTTATTGCGGGCACAGGGAAGCGTGCAAATCGTGCGAGGCACCTATACCGCCTACGGCCGCAAGCTGGCGATTGAACAAGGCGTCTTGCGCTTCAACGGCCCGCTCAACAATCCGGCACTCGATATCGTCGCAATGCAGCGCGACCAGGAAGTTGCAGCCGGCGTCGCGGTGCGCGGCACGGTACTCGCGCCGCGCGTGACGCTGGTGTCCGAACCGCCGTTGCCGGAAGCGGAAAAACTGTCATGGCTGGTGCTCGGACATGCGCTCGACACCACCACCGGCAGTGCCGATCTTGGTACATTGCAAAGCGCGGCTGGCGCGTTATTGTCGGAGAGCGCGGCGAACGGCGTGCAATCGCAGATCGCAACCGCTTTCGGCCTCGATGATTTTCGCATCGCGACCAACCAGGATAACTTGCAACAACGCATCGTCACCCTCGGCAAACGCCTATCGTCCAGGCTGTACGTCAGTTACGAGCAAAGCTTGCAAGCGACCACCAGCGTGCTGCTGTTACGCTACACATTATCCCCGCGCTTGACGCTGGAAGCTGAGGCCGGCACGCGCAGCGCACTGTCGCTGTTGTACAACGTTGCGTTTGATTAGAAACAATACAAAAATCGGATGAGAGACCGAGGGAGACCGATGATCTTTCCATCACGCATTTGCAACTTCACTGTTGAGCGCATTTGTAATCGGATTATGAGGTGCGACAATACGCAAAAAATTGCGTGGGCGAAGGTAGCTTATGACTACCACATCCATTCGCTGATCACGGAAAGCAAAAAAATGACCCCCGAAGAAATCGTTGCTGAAATCAATCGCAGGAATCGCGTGATCCTTTACGCGCGACAAGACTATGAATCCCTGACGCACGAGCAAGTACTCGCGCTAATGGATAGCGCGGGCATGCAAGGCTTTCAATATGGCAGCAATGTTGCGCTTTCGATGGTGCAAGGCGCGCTTTCCATTCAGCTCGCCCGCGTAACCGCGCCCGACGAGAATCAACAATCGGAACACAGAAGGTCGACTTGATAGCTGAAAAAGTATTCGCGTATCCAAGCGCCGAACAACGGTTATGAAGATATCGGTAGGGCGTCAATAGCGCAGCGTATTGCGCCGCATGAGTGTCAATATCGAGCACCGACGATGAGACAAACAAGCAGGCGCATTCCATCCTTTACGTTTCATGCGGCGCGAACCGCTCTCCCTTAATACCGACATCAGTTATTTGAGTCGCATGCGACGCCATACGCTGCGCTTATTGACGCCCTACTTGGTACGGGTTACGGCCTTGTAGCATGTTAGGGCGCCTTAAGGTTTGCAAGATGTGTGGTAGCCATAGATGGCAAGAACTCGATGATTTCGTACTCCGCAATTTTCTCTCGGTCGAAAGGGTCGTTCAGAACGATGCTTTCAATCTCTGCTCTCGTTTCTGCTTTAGCGAGAATGACGCCACCAGTGCGTGGCTCCTTGCGCCCAGACAGCAGAAAGTGACCTGAAGCATAGTAGCGCTCCAGAAATTCACGATGCTCCTCGACAAAACGGTCAACCTCGGATAGGGGTTTGATGTAGTTCAGCAGTATGACAAACATGCAACTAGGCCTCATGTGTTGGTGTACCGATTGATCTGTGACTAAGCATGAGCGCCCCTAACGAATAAGGCTGTAAGACGTACTCAGTAGGGTGTTAATAGCGAAACGTATTGCGCCGCATGTTCTCCATCATACAACCCGACTTTCACTGTAGCCGGCCCAAACTGATAGATAACACTCGTCTTCCATGAATCGAAGGGAAGTCGAACAAGGCCAATCGAACACGAGTTGAACTAATTCATGTTTTACCGGATTGTGATGACTACCTTCTTGTTGGCCGTAAGTTGCTTGAGTCCCATGCGGCGCAATACGCTTCGCTATTGACGTCCTACCAAGCACGCTACCGAATGTGCCTTACCGTGTTAGCTAAGGCGGCCACGTCCTGCTCAGCTGCATAAACTAACGAGTTGAACAGCATAGATGTTTCTTCAATTGCCGCTTGCACGATGCCAGCGCCGCAGTGCATTGAGTTCGTTCCATTAAGCTCCCTTTCGATTTTGCTTGTACTGATGCCCAAAGTCGCATTAACCAGCGCACTCGTGCGTCAACGTTGAATAACAAGTAGAGCCGACCACGGTTAATCTGAAAAAACATACTCGCCCTTGATCTTCTTTGGAGAAACAAAACCAAAATCAGGAAAGAGCTTTGATCTCAGATACCAGATAAGAACGAAGATAGAAATACCAATCGTCAAGCCGATCAATGATGCAATTGGAGATTTAGTGAAGGCCCCAAATTGCTTCGGCAAATTAACGATAGCAAGCAGAATATAGGCGTTGTAGGCATTAGCAAAATGCTTGTAGAAGCCCCATGCGAACAACAGTGGAATCGCTCCAATGATCGCTGTAGTTATCCATTTGGCGCTTGGACCAATTTGTGCGCCGAGGCCGTATAGCCGACAATGAGGGCAAATAACGCTTGGACGAACATCGGGGTAATGGCAAAGTTGTTCAGCTTCTCGTACTTATCACATAACTCAGGATCGGCATATGAGGCAATGAAATGTGCAAGATGGCTATCTTTTATTCCCCTTCCAGATAACTGCGAAAACACCTCGCTCTTTCGCATACCGGATTCGATAAGCTTATAGGCCATGGCCTTTATTTCTTTTTTCTTCATACAGGTTTATAGAGGATGAGTTGTGGCCAACGAAGTGCAGGAGCCGTCGACAAGAGGATGTGAGAATAACCGGATAAGGAGGGTTGGCAGCATTCCATAGATATGGGCACTCTAATCGGAAGAGGGGGTGTTCGCGATTTTGTGTAAACGTTTTTTTGTTCAATGCCGTGGCATACGG
>CBINHE010000044.1:0-36443 GCA_966250375.1 uncultured Oxalobacteraceae bacterium | reverse complement strand
TACTGTCCTCATTTTCTGTGCCGTCTGCTCGGTGGAAACGATACTTTTGGTGCATGGCTTCTTCCAGCGTGTACGCATCGTCGAACAGTATCATCGTGTGCACCGGCACGTCATCGTCATTGCTGTAGGCCCAGTAAAACGAGATGCCTTCTTCGGCCAGCAGCCGGGTGATGAAGGCCAGGTCCGTTTCCCGGTATTGCTGGCAGTAGGAGCGCGTGGGGTAAGTTTTATTGACCTTGTTGCCGAGAGCGAAGTATTTGGCGAATACCGGGTTGCGCTCGATGTGTTCTTGCAGGATCGCGGTGACGATGTCGATGACGGTCTTGTCCTGGAAGGTGCGGCTGTTAGTGCGGTGGGCCAATGTCGCCAGCAGCGGTTCGATCTGGAGAAAGTAGCGGGTGAGTCCGCCGTTCATGCCGCCGAAGCCGACTTGGGTGACGACGCCGGTGACGATGCGTTCGTCGCCGTCGGCGGTGCGCACGGTGATCGCGGCGCCCTGACCCAGCAATTCTTTTGATTCAATGAAGCTGTCGGCGCTCAATGCATCGACGGTGAGACGGTAGGTGTCATTGATCGTTTCATGGCCGATGACGCGGTGCGCGAGCAGGGTGTCGGGGGCGATGTCGCTGCCGTCGGCGAATGCAAGCTGGACAATGCGACGAGATTGCGAGAATGGCGACGCGTAGGCGGCGAGGACGTTGTCAGCTAACGTTGATGGATCGAACGATGGCGAGGTCATGTGGCGATGCCCTGATAGTGTTTTGGTTGTTGGAGCCGGGAGAGCCGAGGACGGATCGGGCGGATTGCGGGAGCCGGTCAGTATGTAAAGTGTCCGTAAAGATATGCGAACATTGGCTTTGTTGCAACTAATTATTTTAATTAGGGCAACTAAAGTTATTTGCAGAACAAACATGACTTCAATTCATCCTGTTTGCTCCTGATGCAATGCGTTGATGAGTCTCGGGTGAACCGGGTTGCTGGCGGTTGTTTCAACTTTTTTTCAGGCAAAGCCGTTTTTCGAACAGTTCAATCGCTGCTGTTTGGTCTGAATGTTTGCGCTTGCCGTAACCGCCGAGGAGATTCTGGTTTTTATATTGTTGTTTATATATACGAATAGTAGTAACAGTTAACACAGGCCGTTTACTGTGGATAACCCGAAAAAAATACTTGGAATCAAGCGTTTGGCGTTTTCATAAGTCATGCATAACGCTTGTATCTGAAAAGGATAGATTCTGGACAAAAAAACGCGGGTGAATATCTTCATCCTTATCCACAAATGAAATGAGGGATATCCATAGGCTTATCCACAGGCGATTTGGTTGGTTTACTGCATTTATTTTCTTTTTTGTTAACTTCTCTATAAATCCGCATTAACGCAAATCTCGCTGCAATCGTCGGTTCATTCCAGCTTTTTCAGCGTGATTATTGGCGGTTCAATAATGCTTGAAATGTTTTGATTTGCAGGCTGATTGCTTTCTTGGGCGACCGTGTTGAACGTGCGTAATTGAGCCAAATCCATGCCGGTGAACAATCCGATTTTTCATAAGGAATTTTTCCATGAATTGCGCATAATTCATTGGGTGCGCTACTCGCGTCGCTCTATGCTGTCAAAAACTGCAAAATACCTAAAGGAATCCTTGTGACAACTTCATCCCGACTCCAGCATTTCATCAATGGCCGTATGGTTCCGTCCGAAAGCGGTCGTCAGCAAAACGTGTTCAATCCCGCCACTGGGGAAGTGTCGGCACAGGTGGCGCTGGCCAGTGTGGAAGAAGTGCATGCGGCGGTGGCCGCTGCCAGTACTGCCGCGCCAGCATGGGCTGAGACGGCGCCGCTGAAACGCGCGCGCGTGATGTTCAAGTTCAAGGAATTGATCGAGAAGCATCATGACGACTTGGCTGCTGCGATTACGCGCGAACACGGCAAGGTGTTTTCGGACGCCAAGGGTGAAGTCACGCGCGGACTAGAAGTGGTCGAGTTCGCGTGCAGTGTGCCGCAATTGTTGAAAACGCAAATGAGCGACAACATCGGCGGCGGTATCGACAACTGGCAATTGCGTCAGCCCTTGGGCGTGACGGCGGGTATCACGCCCTTTAATTTTCCATTCATGGTGCCGATGTGGATGGTGCCGATGGCGATTGCGACCGGCAATACGTTTATCCTGAAACCATCGGAACGTGATCCGTCGCCATCGTTGATGATCGCCGATTTATTGAAACAAGCCGGCTTGCCGGATGGTGTGTTCAACGTGGTGCAGGGCGACAAGGTGGCGGTTGATGCATTGCTGCATCACCCGCTGGTGAAGGCGGTATCGTTCGTTGGTTCGACGCCGATTGCGGAATACATTTACACCGAGGGCGCTAAGCGCAAGGGCGCGTATCCGTTGCGTGTGCAAGCCTTGGGCGGCGCGAAGAATCATCTGGTGGTGATGCCGGATGCTAATCTTGAGCAGGCGGTCGATGCGCTGATTGGCGCTGCATATGGTTCGGCTGGCGAGCGTTGCATGGCAATTTCGGTGGCAGTGGCGGTCGGCAGTGTCGCGGACAAATTGATGGAGGCGCTGATCCCGCGCGTGCAGGCATTGAAGGTCAAGAACGGCATGGAGGCCGATGCCGAAATGGGGCCAGTGGTGACGGCGGTGCATAAGGCGAAAATCGAATCGTATATCGAGGATGGCGTGCGTTCCGGCGCACAGTTGGTCGTCGATGGCCGCGGCTTGAAAGTCGCGGGTCACGAGAACGGTTTCTTTCTTGGCGGCTCGCTGTTCGACCACGTGACGCCGGACATGAAAATCTATCAGGAAGAAATTTTCGGGCCGGTATTGTGCGTGGTGCGTGTGCCGGATTTAGCGGCGGCACTCGAATTGATCAATGCGCATGAATTCGGCAATGGCGTTGCGCTGTTCACGTCCGATGGCAACACCGCGCGCGAATTTTCGCGTCGCGTCGAAGTCGGCATGGTTGGCATCAATGTGCCGATTCCGGTGCCGATGGCTTGGCATTCGTTCGGCGGCTGGAAGCGCTCCTTGTTTGGCGACATGCATGCGTATGGGGAAGAGGGCGTGCGTTTTTATACGCGTTACAAATCGGTGATGCAGCGCTGGCCGGAGACGATAGGGAAGGGGGCGGAATTTGCGATGCCGGTGGCGAAATGACCGTTTCAAAAATTAACCAATAACGACATTCATCGACACCATGGCCGAATCCGCAGGGAAGTACGATTACATCATCATCGGCGCCGGCAGCGCCGGTTGCGTGCTCGCAAATCGCTTGTCGCAGGACAAGGATGTGTCGGTGTTATTGATCGAAGCCGGTGCCAAGGATGATTACCTCTGGATCCATATTCCGGTCGGGTATTTGCATTGCATCGACAATCCGCGTACCGACTGGCGTTTTCGCACGGAAGCGGATGCTGGCTTGAATGGCCGCAGCCTGATCTATCCGCGCGGTAAAGTCATGGGTGGTTCTTCATCGATCAATGGCATGATTTACATGCGCGGCCAGGCACGCGATTATGATCAATGGGCGACCTTGAGCGGCGATGAAAGCTGGCGTTGGGAACATGTGCTGCCGCTGTTCAAGAAGACGGAAAACCATCATAACGGCGGCGATGCATTTCATGGCGTGGGTGGCGAATGGCGCGTGGAAAAGCAGCGCTTGTCATGGAAAATACTCGATGCATTTCGCGAGGCGGCTGCGCAGACCGGTATCCCGATGACGGACGATTTCAATCGTGGCGACAACGAAGGTTGCGGTTATTTCGAGGTCAATCAAAAACGCGGCGTGCGCTGGAATACCGCGCAGGCATTTTTGAAAAATGCGGTGCGTCATGGCAAGCTTGACATCATGACCGGCTGCCACGTCAAACGCTTGCGAATCGAATCCAGCGAGCAAGGCAAGGCATGCACCGGCGTCGAATTTACCGGTGGCGGTACCGAGTGGTTTGCGGAGTCGAAATACGAAACCATTTTGGCGGCAGGCACGGTCGGTTCACCGCAACTATTGCAATTGTCCGGCATCGGTCCGGCTGCGTTGTTGCAGCAACATGGGATTGCGCCAATCATCGATGCGGCGGGTGTCGGCGAGAATTTGCAAGACCATTTGCAATTGCGCATGGCATTTAAAGTGAGCGGCGTGAAGAGCCTGAACACGATGGCCGGCAACTGGTTTGGCAAGATGAAAATCGGCATCGAATATGTGCTCAACAAAAGCGGTCCGATGTCGATGGCTCCATCGCAGCTCGGCGCATTTGCAAAATCCGATTCATCGCAGGCGACGCCCAATCTCGAGTATCACGTGCAGCCTTTATCACTGGAAAAATTCGGTGAACCCTTGCATCCATTTGCTGCATTCACTGCCAGCGTTTGCAACTTGCGCCCGACCGCGCGTGGTCATATCCGTATCGCATCCGGTGACCCATTCGCAGCGCCGAAAATTACCACGAATTATTTAAGCACGGATGCCGATCGCAAGATCGCGGCGCAGGCGTTGATGTTGACGCGCAATATCGTCGCGGCGCCAGCATTGAAAAAATATGCGCCGAAAGAATTCAAACCTGGTGTGCAATACCGCACTGAAGAAGAATTGGCGCAGGTGGCGGGTGACATCGGCACCACGATTTTTCATCCGGTCGGCACCTGCAAGATGGGACGCGACGACGATCCGCTTGCCGTGGTCGACCATCAACTTCGCGTAAAGGGCGTCGCAGGTTTGCGCGTGGTCGATGCTTCGATCATGCCGACGATTACTTCAGGCAATACCAATTCCCCTACCATCATGATTGCCGAAAAAGCGGCGCAACTGATTCGCGGCGCACCCCGTTAATACTCATGCTTGTGCTGCATTGAGAAAATCAATTGCACATGCAGTGAGTAAGCTCAAACAAGTACATTCCAGCCGCAATACACTGATCCATGCAACATCATTGCGTGGATAAAATTCATTCCGGTTTCATCTACTTTGCAACGTTTCTTCATGCTTAAAAATTAAGCAGCAAGGAGACATGATGACCGACGTCATCCTGGAAACGCACAAGTTGAACAAAGAGTTCAAGGGCTTCACTGCGGTGAATGATGTGAATCTGCAAGTGATGCGCGGTCACATTCATGCATTAATCGGACCGAACGGCGCGGGCAAGACCACGTGCTTCAATTTGCTGACGAAATTTCTGGTGCCGACCTCCGGCAAAATCTTTTTCAACAAGCACGACATCACCGAGGCGAAGCCGGCGCAAATTGCGCGGCAGGGCGTGATCCGTTCGTTTCAGATTTCTGCGGTGTTTCCGCATTTGAGCGTGATGGAAAACGTGCGCATCGGTTTGCAGCGCGCGCTGGGTACCTCCTTTCATTTCTGGAAAAGCGAGCGCACGTTGTCGCACTTGAATGGTCGCGCGCTGGAGTTGCTGGCGCAGGTCGATCTGACTGAATTCGCCGATACCATCACTGTCGATCTGCCATACGGCCGCAAGCGCGCGCTCGAAATCGCGACCACGCTGGCGATGGAACCGGAATTGATGCTGCTCGATGAGCCGACGCAAGGCATGGGGCATGAAGACGTGAGCCGCGTGACCGACCTGATCAAGAAAGTATCGGCGGGTCGCACGATCCTGATGGTGGAGCACAACATGAGCGTGGTGTCCGGCATCTGCGACAAGATTTCGGTATTGCAGCGCGGCGCGATTCTGGCTGAAGGCAGCTATAAGGAAGTGTCGAATAATCCGCAGGTGATGGAGGCCTATATGGGCACCGCATCGGGCGGGTTGGAAGGTGTCCATTGATGACGACGCCTGCACTGGAAATCAAACACCTGCATGTCTGGTATGGCGAGTCGCATATTTTGCATGACGTCAATCTGGTCGTGAATCAAGGCGAGGTCGTCACGCTGCTGGGGCGCAATGGGGCAGGGCGCACCACGACGTTGCGCGCGATCATGGGATTGACCGGGGCGCGCAAAGGTTCGATCAAGATCAATGGCGTTGAAGTCATCGGTTTGCCGACCTACAAGGTTGCGCATCTGGGCGTGGGCTATTGCCCCGAAGAGCGCGGCATTTTTTCATCGCTGTCGACTGAAGAAAACCTGATGTTGCCGCCGCTTTTGTCGAAGACTGATCGGGGCATGTCGATCAAGGAAATCTACGAGATGTTTCCCAATCTGGAAGAGCGCAAATCGAGCCAGGGCACGCGCCTGTCGGGCGGCGAGCAGCAGATGCTGGCGGTCGCGCGCATTCTGCGCACTGGTGCGCGCTTGCTGTTGCTCGACGAGATTTCGGAGGGATTGGCGCCGGTGATCGTGCAGACACTCGCACGCATGATCAAGACCTTGAAAGCCAAGGGTTACACCATCGTGATGGTGGAACAGAATTTTCGTTTTGCAGCGCCGCTGGCGGACCGGTTTTACGTGGTGGAGCATGGTCAGATTGTCGAGACTTTTGCGGCCTCTGAACTGAATGCCAAGATGCCCGTGCTCAACGAATTGCTCGGTGTATGAAAATTGGCTTGTGGAGTGGATGCATCCGTCTTTATATCAAAGGAGAAAAATAATGAAGTTGAAAACAATGGCGTTTGCGGTGTCCGCCGCGCTTGCACTGGGATGTGCCGTATCGGCGTCCGCCCAGACGTCTGGCGACGTCGTCAAAATCGGCTTCATCACGGATGTGTCGGGTCTGTATTCCGATATCGACGGACAAGGCGGCGCGGAAGCGATCAAAATGGCGATTGCTGATTTCGGCGGCAGCGTCAACGGCAAGAAGATCGAATTCGTGTCCGCCGACCATCAGAACAAGGCGGACATTGCCGCCAGCAAGGCGCGTGAATGGTTTGATCGGCAAGGTGTCGATCTCTTGATTGGTGGTACCAATTCCGGTACTAGCCTGGCGATGTCGAAACTGGCGGCCGAGAAGAAAAAGCCTTTCATTGCGGTCGGTGCGGGCAGCGCTCGCCTGACCAATGAAGAATGTACGCCTTACACGGTGCATTATGCTTACGATACGGTGGCGCTGGCCAGAGGTACCGGCTCGGCGGTGGTGAAGCAGGGCGGCAAGACCTGGTTCTTCCTGACCGCCGATTATGCCTTCGGCCACTCGCTGGAAAACGATACCGCGAGAGTAGTGTCGGCATCGGGCGGCACCGTGCTCGGTTCGGTCAAGCATCCATTGTCGGCTTCCGACTTTTCTTCCTTCCTGCTGCAGGCGCAGTCATCGAAAGCGCAGATTCTCGGTTTGGCCAATGCCGGCGGCGACACGATCAACGCGATCAAGGCCGCCAACGAATTCGGCATCACCAAGACGATGAGGCTGGCTGGCCTCTTGATGTTCATCAACGATGTGCATTCGCTGACCTTGCCGCTGACGCAGGGCATGTATCTGACCGACAGCTGGTACTGGGATCAAAGCGACGATTCGCGCAAATGGGCGCGCCGCTATTTCGCCAAGATGAAGAAGATGCCGTCGAGTTTGCAGGCAGCGGATTATTCAGCCGCGATGACTTACTTGAATGCAGTGAAGGCGGCCGGTACCGACAACCCGGAAAAAGTGCTGGAGAAACTGAAGTCGACCAAGATCAACGACATGTATGCAAAAGGCGGCGTGGTGCGTCCGGATGGCCGCATGGTGCATGACATGTTCCTGATGCAGGTGAAGACGCCAGCCGAATCCAAGGCACCGTGGGATTACTACAAGATGGTGCAGACGATTGCGGGCGATCAGGCATTCACGACCAAGGCGGAATCGAAATGCGCGCTCTGGAAGTAAGCCGCCGGTAACCGTGGACGGCGTGCCGCATGGGTCGGACACGCCACTTTTTTCTCTTGTCCTGTCATCTATCGCGGTGACTTTTTCGTGAATTCGCCATGGAAATTTTCGGCATTCCCCTGCAAGCGATGATGAGCCAATTGTTGCTGGGGCTGGTCAACGGTTCGTTTTACGCAATGTTGTCGCTTGGCCTCGCCGTCATTTTCGGCTTGCTCAATGTAATCAACTTCGCGCACGGTGCGCTTTACATGGTGGGTGCCTTTGTTGCATGGATGGGATTGAATTATTTGGGGCTCAATTACTGGATGATGCTGGTTGCGACGCCGCTAGTGGTTGGCGCATTCGGCATCCTGATCGAAAAAAGCATGCTGCGCTGGTTGTACAAGCTCGATCACTTGTATGGCTTGTTATTGACCTTCGGCATTACCTTGATGCTTGAGGGGTTATTCCGCTCGTTCTATGGGGTGTCCGGACAGCCTTATTCGGTGCCAGACGCATTGCAGGGCGCCACCAACCTGGGCTTCATGATCTTGCCGAATTACCGCGCATGGGTCGTATTCGTATCGCTGGCAGTGTGTTTTGCGACGTGGTTCGTGATTGAAAAAACCAAGCTCGGCGCGTATCTGCGCGCCGGCACCGAGAATCCGAAACTGGTGGAAGCCTTTGGCATCAATGTGCCGTTGATGGTGACGCTGACCTACGGTTTCGGCGTGGCGCTGGCGGGCTTGGCGGGCGTGCTGGCAGCGCCGGTGATCCAGGTATCGCCGCTGATGGGTTCGAACCTGATTATCGTCGTGTTCGCGGTTGTGGTGATCGGTGGCATGGGATCGATCATGGGTTCGATTCTGACCGGGCTGGGGTTGGGGGTGATTGAAGGATTGACGCGCGTGTTTTACCCGCAGCTATCGGCCACGGTGGTGTTCATCGTGATGGCAATTGTGTTGATGATTCGCCCGGCAGGCTTGTTCGGTAAAGAGAAATAAAGCGCATCACAAGCGGTGGAAGATAGCCCGGAGGTAATGAGGTGAAATCCGGTTTGGCGGTTGCAAAAGCCTTGGATGCGCTTCGCTTCTCCGGGCTGTTAATGGAAACGGGACATCTACTGTGAACAAAAAAATTTGGTACGGTATCGCGCTAGCGGCAGCATTGGTCGCACCTTTCTTCATGTATCCGGTGTTTCTGATGAAAGTGCTGTGCTTTGCGCTCTTTGCGTGTGCATTCAACTTGCTAATTGGTTTCACCGGTTTGCTGTCATTCGGCCACGCGGCGTTTTTTGGCGGTGCCGGTTACGTTGCCGGCTATGCGCTGAAGACGCTGGGATTGCCGACCGAAGGGGGACTGGTGCTGGGAGCTGCGGCGGGTGCCGGCATCGGCTTGCTGATGGGCAGCTTTGCTATTCGGCGGCAGGGGATTTACTTCACGATGATTACACTGGCGTTGGCGCAAATGTTGTACTTCGTTTGTTTGCAGACACCGTTCACTGGCGGCGAAGATGGCTTGCAAGGCGTGCCGCGCGGTAAATTGCTTGGCCTGTTGGATTTGGAGAATGATTTGACGATGTACTACTTGGTGCTGGCGATCGCGGTCGGTGGTTTTGCATTGATCGTGCGAACCGTGCATTCGCCATTCGGCCAAGTGTTGAAAGCGATCAAGGAAAATGAGCCGCGCGCTATTTCACTTGGTTATGACGTCGACAAATACAAGCTGCTGGTGTTCGTGCTGTCGGCGGCATTGGCGGGCTTGGCGGGAGCGACAAAAACCGCGGTGCTGGGTTTCGAGACACTGACCGATGTGCACTGGACGATGTCGGGTCTGGTGGTATTAATGACCCTGGTCGGCGGTTTGGGCACGATGGTCGGGCCGATCATCGGCGCGATTATCATCATTGCGCTGGAAAACCGCTTGGGCGATTTAGGCAACTGGTTGGCATCGGTGACGCAGATTGAATGGTTCAATTCGATAGGTGAGTCGGTCACGATCGTTACCGGCTTCATCTTTATCGTATGCGTGTTGGCATTCCGGCGTGGGATTGTGGGTGAAATCGTGGTGCGTTTTTCGCGGCCGGCGGTGCGCTGATTTCCTCCAGTGGATTGCGTGAAATTTTCAATATGTTGCGCATAGTAGATTGAATTAAAAGGCTTTTTTGTTGATGCAGGGTTTTTCTTGTAGTGCCATTGCGTAAATGGTTCGCGCATCGTCACGCGATGCGTTACGTGGATGTTCGTCAAAAGCTGCACCCGCAGCATCGTTTTCCCCATCACCAGATTGTTGCTCACAAGGCCAATGCCTTCGCGCTTCCTTACTCCCGAGTAAAATGCAAGAACTTTGATGCCAGCCATCATCCCTTCAATTTCCCGGGCCAAGGTCCGCCGCACCGCACAACTCTTTCAATGCTCATTACAACGATAGCGCCACAGCAGAAACACACGGCCAGGATCTGGCCAACATGACCGACTATCTGATTCTCGGCACCGCTGCATTTGTGGCTGGCGCCATCGATGCGGTAGTGGGTGGGGGAGGGTTGATTCAGACGCCGGCATTATTTTCCACTTTGACCAATGTGGTGCCGGCAACGCTGTTGGGTACCAGCAAGTTGGCCGGTGTGTGGGGAACCGGCGCGGCCGCAATCAATTTTTCGCGGCGGGTGCGGCTGCAATGGAGTACCGCAGCACCGGCCGCCATGGCTGCATTCATTCTGGCATTTTTCGGCGCGTACACGGTGACGCGGATACCGCCGGACTTTGTCCGCAAATTATTGCCATTCATCCTGATTGCGGTCGCGCTGTATACGCTGAAGAAAAAGGACTTCGGCAGCGTACATGCGCCGCTGCATGATGGCTACAAGGAAAAGTTTTTCGCTATCGGAGGGGGTGGGTGCATCGGTTTTTACGATGGATTCTTTGGTCCAGGCACAGGCAGTTTTCTCGTGTTCTTGTTTGTACGGTTCTTTGGTTTCGACTTTCTTGGTGCGTCGGCGGTGGCAAAGGTGGTCAATGTTGCGTGTAATTTGTCTGCGCTAATGTGGTTTGGCTATAGTGGCCATTTGTTGTGGCAGGTTGGGGTGGTGATGGCGGTGTGCAATGTGGCGGGTTCCTTGATTGGCAGCCGCCTTGCGATCCGGCATGGTAGCGGCTTTGTGCGCAAAATTTTCTTGTTTGTCGTATCAGCATTGATTCTGAAAACTGGCTACGATGCATTTTTGAAATAAATGGGCAGCGATGTGTTCCACGTGAAACATTGATGAAAAGCGAATCGGCATTCGGCGCCATGCCAAAAAAGCAAGTATGCATTCACTTGGAATAAATCGGGTTATATATACTTCCCGCTCAAACGTCTGCCCAAAATGCTGGTTGTCGGGCAATTTTTTGTTTCACGTGGAACAAAATATCGGTTGCTGTGGCGGGAAAGATGAATAGCGCGAATGAAACCCAAAAAGACTTTATAATCTCGCCTCCAGAGCCTGTTGCAGGAATGTCTGATAGATGCTTTTTGACCAAAGTGCACGCCGATGTGGCGTGTGCTTCGGTCAGAATCCGGTGCCGGCAGTGCGCGTAATGTGCGCTTTCAGTCCGTGCATTTGCGCAATTCGCCCTCCTTATTTCTCTGTAATTTGCTCTTCACCGTCTCATTGGGCGCACTATGCTGTTTCCTACAGAATTCGATGTCATTGTTGTCGGCGGCGGTCATGCCGGAACCGAAGCTGCGCTTGCATCCGCGCGGATGGGACAGAAGACTTTACTGCTCACGCACAATATTGAAACCCTCGGTCAAATGTCGTGCAATCCCTCCATCGGAGGTATCGGCAAAGGACATTTGGTCAGGGAGGTCGATGCGATGGGCGGTGCGATGGCAATTGCGACCGATGAGGCCGGCATCCAGTTCCGTATCCTGAATTCATCGAAAGGCCCGGCGGTACGCGCAACGCGTGCGCAAGCCGACCGTATCTTGTACAAGCAGGCGATTCGTTCGCGCTTGGAAAATCAGCCGAATTTGTGGTTGTTCCAGCAGGCGGTCGATGATCTGATGATGGAGGGCGACCGCGTGGTGGGTGCCGTCACGCAAGTCGGCATCCAGTTTCGCAGCCGCGCGGTGGTGCTGACCGCAGGCACTTTCCTCGACGGCAAAATCCATGTCGGCCTCAATAATTATTCTGCCGGTCGCGCTGGCGATCCACCCGCCGTGTCCTTGTCGGCTCGCCTGAAAGAAATGAAGTTACCGCAAGGGCGCCTGAAAACCGGTACGCCGCCACGCATCGATGGCCGCACCATCGATTTTTCGGTGATGCAGGAACAGCCGGGCGATCTCGATCCGGTTCCCGTATTTTCGGTGATGGGTTCGGTCGCAATGCATCCAAAACAATTGTCATGCTGGATCACGCATACCAACGAACGCACGCACGACATCATCCGCACCGGCCTTGATCGCAGCCCGATGTATACCGGCGTGATCGAAGGTGTGGGTCCACGCTACTGCCCATCGATCGAGGACAAGATCCATCGTTTTGCCGGCAAGGATTCGCATCAGATTTTCCTGGAGCCGGAAGGGCTGACCACCAACGAGTTTTACCCGAACGGTATCTCGACCAGTCTGCCGTTCGACGTGCAACTCGCATTGGTGCAATCGATGCGCGGCATGGAAAACGCGCATATCCTGCGTCCCGGCTATGCGATTGAGTATGACTATTTTGATCCACGTGGATTGAAAGCTTCGCTCGAAACCAAGGTTGTGCAGGGCTTGTTCTTTGCCGGCCAGATCAACGGCACCACCGGTTACGAAGAAGCGGCGGCGCAAGGTATGCTGGCCGGATTGAACGCCGCGTTGCAAACCCAAGGCCGCGATGCATGGACCCCGCGCCGTGATGAAGCATATCTGGGTGTACTGGTCGACGACCTGATTACGCAAGGCGTACTGGAGCCGTATCGCATGTTTACCAGCCGCGCCGAATACCGGTTGAGCTTGCGGGAAGACAACGCCGACATGCGCCTGACCGAAATCGGTCGCCGGCTCGGCTGCGTCGGCGATGCGCAATGGGCGCAGTTTGAAACAAAACGCGAAGCAGTTGCACGTGAACTGGAACGCCTGAAATCGACTTGGGTCAGTCCTCGCATCCTGAGCCAACAGGAAGCAGAGCGCGTGCTCGGCAAGGCAATTGAAAGAGAGTATGCGCTCGCTGACTTGTTACGCCGGCCGAACATCAGCTATGACAGCCTGATGAGTCTGAAAGGCATTGACGGCCAGGATATCGCCGGTCCCGGCATTGCAGAAGATGCGGTCAAAGAGCAGATCGAAATCCAACTCAAATACGCTGGTTACATCGACCGCCAGGCCAAAGAGGTGGAGCGCCACGAACATTATGAAAACCTGAAACTGCCGGCCAAGCTCGACTACATGGAAGTGAAAGCGCTATCGATCGAAGTGAGGCAAAAACTGAACAAGCACCAACCGGAAACATTGGGTCAGGCATCGCGCATTGCAGGCGTCACGCCGGCCGCTATTTCGCTGTTGCTGGTACACCTGAAAAAGGGCGGCTTCAAGGGCTTTACCACCGCACCAACTGACGCGCAAACGGCGGCCTGAGGACTTATCCAATGACTGTAGCTGACCGCGCCGCGCTGACGCATGCCTTGACCGACGGCGTGCGCGCATTGCAACTGGATTTGTGCGATGCACAAATCGCCCAACTGCTCGACTACGTTGCGCTACTGTCGAAATGGAATGCCGTGTACAACCTGACTGCGGTGCGCGATCCGATGCAGATGGTCACGCAGCATCTACTCGATTCGCTGGCGGCGGTACCGGCATTTGCCAACGCGAATAACGTGCTCGATGTCGGTGCCGGCGGCGGCTTGCCCGGCATGGTGCTGGCGATTTGGGCAGCGCAAGCGCGTCCCGGCATGCGCGTGTCAATGATCGATACGGTGCATAAAAAAACAGCATTCCTTACGCAGGCAAAAGCGGAACTCGGACTCGCCAATGTGACGGTGCATACCGCACGCGTCGAGCAGTTGCAAGTGCGGCACAAGTTTGACGTAATCACCTCCCGCGCATTCGCCGAACTGTGCGACTTCGTGAACTGGTCCGGTCATTTGCTGGAAGAGGGCGGACGCTTCATCGCGATGAAGGGCGTGGTGCCGCACGATGAAATCGCACGCCTGCCGACAGGATGGAAAGTGACGCAGGTACAGCCCTTGCTCGTGCCGGGTCTTGATGCCGAAAGGCATTTGATTTTTATTGAAACCGACAACTAACTATATATGGCCAAAATTTTCTGCGTCGCGAATCAAAAGGGCGGTGTCGGCAAAACCACCACCGCCGTCAACCTCGCGGCGGGCCTTGCGCGACTGAAGCAACGCGTCTTGCTGGTCGACCTCGATCCGCAAGGCAATGCGACCATGGGCGCAGGCATCAACAAGGCTGAACTCACCGCATCGATTTATGAAGTCTTGGTCGGCATGTCCGATGTCAAGACTGTACGCAAAACGTCCGAGGCCGGTCATTTCGATGTGTTGCCGGCCAATCGCGAACTGGCCGGTGCCGAGGTCGAGATGGTCGAACTCGACAACCGCGAAAAGCGTCTGAAGGATGCGCTCGCTACAGTCGATGCCGAATACGATTTCGTGCTGATCGATTGTCCGCCGGCGCTGTCGCTGCTCACGCTGAACGGCTTGTGTGCGGCACATGGCGTGATCATTCCAATGCAGTGCGAATACTACGCACTGGAAGGATTGTCGGATCTGGTCAACACGATCAAGAAGGTGCACGCCAAGCTGAACACCGACCTGAAAATCATCGGTCTGTTGCGCGTAATGTTCGATCCGCGCATGACGCTGTCACAGCAAGTATCGGCACAACTGGAACAACACTTCGGCGGCAAGGTTTTCAAGACCATCATTCCACGCAATGTGCGTCTGGCGGAAGCGCCGTCCTACGGCATGCCTGGCGTCTGTTTCGATCCGACCGCAAAAGGCGCACAAGCATACGTCGCGTTTGGCGCGGAAATGGTTGAACGGATTAAAACAATTTAAGCAATTTGAGAACTTGCATCGATCATAATCGGTAGCCTGAAGAAGCGAAGCGCGTCCGGAATAGTGTCGCGGCAAACCCTCGCCAACGCCGCTGATTTCTTCACTGCTTAACATCCAGGCTGCATGCTCAACAAATTAAAAAATGCGGGAAATCATGGTCACGAAAAAACCTAAAGGCCTCGGCCGCGGACTGGATGCATTGCTCGGCGGATCTTCCGATATTGCCGAAGCGGTGCCGGGCGTACCCGGCGCACCGTCGGCGCTGTTGATCGAGCAACTGCAAGCCGGCAAATATCAGCCGCGCACGCGCATGGATGAAGGCGCGCTCAATGAACTTGCCGCCTCGATCAAGGCACAAGGCTTGATGCAACCGATTTTAGTGCGACCGGTCGGGCACAACGGTTCGGACAAATACGAAATCATCGCCGGTGAGCGCCGTTTCCGAGCAGCGCAAATTGCCGGCCTGACCGAAGTGCCGGTACTGGTAAAGGATGTCGACGACCAGGCCGCCGCCGCCATGGCGCTGATCGAAAACATCCAGCGTGAAGACTTGAACCCGCTCGAAGAAGCGCAAGGCATTCATCGCCTGATTACCGATTTCGATTTCACGCATGAGCAGGCAGCCGGTGCGGTCGGCCGCTCGCGCAGCGCGGTATCGAATCTGCTGCGGTTGTTGAACCTGGCCAAGCCGGTGCAAACTATGCTGATGGCAAGCGATATCGACATGGGCCACGCGCGTGCATTATTGGCGGTTGATGGCGCCACGCAAATTTCACTGGCTAATCAAATCGTCGCCAAGCGCATGTCGGTGCGCGAAGCCGAAAAGCTGGTGGCACGCACGACCACCGAACAGGCATCCGCCAACAAGCCGCGCGACAACAGCAAGGAAAAATCGCGCGACATCACGCGGCTGGAAGAAGAGTTGTCCGACGCACTCGCCACTCAGGTCACGATCAAGTTGAGCGCCAAAAACAAGGGCCAGCTCATCATCGACTTCGCCGACCTCGACGCTCTGGATGGTGTGATTTCGAAATTGCGTGTCGAACTTTGAAATACGGGAGGCATGTTTTTGCTTAAGTAGTCATGCAAAAGAAACGGTGAATTTATAGGAGCGGGCCTTGCCGCGATAGCTTGCATGTGCTGACATCTATCGCGGGCAAGGCCCGCTCCTACAAAAATGCCGCGTAGAAATTACAATTAATTTTAACGGCGAAGTAAACTTATGGTTTTCATCGTGAGCAAGGAGGGCGATGTCGAAGGTGCTAGTGTCTTCCAAGATGCCGAGTGGAATATGGCGAGCTACCCCCGACGGGCATTGTCAAGCAACCATCATTGGCTGAAATTTGGAGCATCCGGTTTCATGATATCGGCCAGCATAAACATATCAATGCGGGCAGCGGATCTGGAAGCCGGGTCGCAATTAGCGCACTAACTGCGCGGATAGCGCTGACAGAACAATCCCATCAAACCAAGAGTTGCGGACCATCAAACGTTTGACGTCATCTGTGGAAAGCCTTTATAATCCCGTGGCTTCACAGAACACACTCCCATAGAATTCACCTCGGCCCGTACTGGTTGTCCACATGGACAGGCCACGGGTTGCACGATTCAGGACAAGAATGCTGCGCGTCGTCCTTCTGCAACTTGCGACCACGATTGTCGCCGGCTTGATTGCTGGGCTATTGGGGGGCGTGCCCGCGCTGTTGTCCGCGCTTCTAGGGGGGCTGTGCTGTGTGGTGCCGAATGGCTTGTTTGCGCTACGCTTGCTCGCCAATGCCAAAAAGTCCGAAGCCAATCCGATGTCGTTTTTCATCGGTGAATTTATCAAGATTGCATTAACGGTGGCGCTGCTAGGCGCGACCGCATGGCTGTACCGCGATTTGAACTGGCTGGCGCTGATCGCCGGGTTCATCGTAGCGCTGAAAAGTTACATCATCTTATTATTTAGGCACTGACATGACAACTGAACTGGCTGCAAGCGAGGTGGCGGCACACGCACCGACCGCCACAGAATATATCCAGCACCATCTTGGACATTTACAGTCCGCGCATCAACATTCGATGGTCGATTTTCACGTTATCAATATGGATACAGTGTTCTGGTCCGTTACGATGGGTGTGCTCGGTTGTTTGTTCATGTGGATGGCGGCGCGCCGTGCTACCTCCGGCGTTCCTGGTCGCTTCCAGGCGTTGGTCGAGATGGTGGTCGAAATGGTTGAGGATCAGTCGAAGTCCATTGTGCACGGCAATCGCGCTTTCATCGCGCCGCTGGCGCTGACCGTCTTCGTGTGGGTCTTGTTGATGAATTCAATGGACTTTTTGCCGGTCGATCTGTTTGCCACGGTATTCGGTTGGTTCGGTCTGGGCGAAATGCATCACCGGGTAGTCCCGACTGCCGATCTGAACGGCACCTTGGGTATGGCGCTGGGCGTGTTTGCTCTCATGCTCTTTTATAACGTCAAGATCAAAGGCCTGGGCGGTTTTGTTCATGAGCTGTTCTGCGCACCGTTTGGCTCAAATCCGCTTTTATGGATTCCCAATCTCATCTTGAACTGCATTGAATTCGCCGCCAAAACCGTATCGCTCGGCATGCGGCTGTTCGGCAATATGTATGCTGGCGAATTGGTTTTCCTGCTGATTGCGCTGCTCGGCTCGACCGCTACCTGGTGGGGTTTCGGCATGCATGTTTTTGCAGGCACCATCTGGGCAATTTTCCATATTCTGATCGTTGTGTTGCAAGCCTTTATTTTCATGATGCTGACCTTGGTGTATATCGGCCAAGCACACGAAGGGCATTGATTTATTGAGGGCGGAAGGGGGAGGCTTAGCCTGACATTGCGATTAAGCATGCGCTGCCTGCCCTGTCCCGCAACATATAGATTTTGTTTTGAAGTAAGTGCAGGTTTCGCAGTATTTTTGGTTTTTAATTTTTAACTTTTGACTATCCTTAAGGAGTTTTCATGACTGACGTCTCTTTCGTTGCATTGGCTTGTGGTTTGATTATTGGTCTGGGCGCTATCGGTGCTTGTATTGGTATCGCTCTCATGGGTGGCAAGTTCATCGAGGCTTCGGCTCGTCAACCTGAGCTGATGAACGCCCTGCAAACCAAGATGTTCCTGTTGGCAGGTCTGATCGACGCGGCGTTCCTGATTGGTGTTGGTATCGCGATGATGTTTGCTTTCGCGAACCCATTCATCAAGGGCTAATCGCCTGTTCTCATTTTGCCGGGCAAAGGTCAGTACGGCCAAGTGCTCGGCACACGTTATTCTGAGAAGGAACTTACCGTGAACTTAAATGCAACATTGATTGCGCAGTTCGTGGTCTTCTTCATCCTGGCGACTTTCACGATGAAATTCGTGTGGCCACCGCTGATGAAAGCGCTCGACGAGCGCGCACGGAAGATTGCGGACGGGTTGGCTGCTGCCGACAAAGGCAAAGCAGCGATGGTTGCCGCTGAGAAGCGCGCGCAGGCAGAACTGGTTGCCGCCAAAGACGAAGGCCAAAAGCGCATTGGCGATGCTGAAAAGCGCGCCTTGGGCATTGTCGAAGACGCCAAGAAAACTGCCTCGGAAGAAGCCGCGCGCATCATCGCCGCTGCCAAAGCCGATGCGGAACAACAAGTGACCAAAGCGCGTGAAACACTGCGCGGCGAAGTAGCGACCCTCGCGGTCAAAGGCGCCGAGCAAATTCTCAAGCGTGAGATCAATGCAGCAGCGCATGCTGACTTGTTGAACCAATTGAAGATAGAACTGTAATCATGGCAGAACTCGCAACGATAGCTCGCCCTTACGCAGAAGCTTTGTTCCGTGTGGCCAAGTCCGGTAATTTATCGGCTTGGTCCGATCTCGTTTCCGAGATGGCGCAAGTTGCGGCCCTCCCTGATGTCAAGGCGCTCGCCGACAATCCCAAGGTATCGAACCAGTTGATCGTCGATACATTTTTGTCGGTGCTGAAATCTCCGGTCAACAATGAAGCGAAAAACTTCATCAACATGCTGGTTGAAAATGGCCGCATGAGCTTGTTGCCGGAAATCGGCGCGCAATTCCATGCATTGAAAAATGCACAGGAAGGCGCTGCGGATGCCGAAATCACCAGCGCGTTTGAACTAAGCGACGCGCAGGTAAAAGAGTTGGTCGCCACGCTGGAGAAAAAATTCGGCCGCAAGCTCAATCCATCATCGGTAACAGTCGATCCTGCACTGATCGGCGGCGTGCGCGTGCTGGTTGGCGACGAAGTGCTCGACACTTCGGTTCGTGCCAAGCTGCAGCAGATGCACGTTGCTTTGGCTGCGTAAGCAATTTTATGTATTGCGGGACTGTGTTAAGCGTGGCCTAGGCGTCACGCTACTTCGTCCCCAACAAATCAGGAGTTAGGAATATGCAACTCAACCCGTCTGAAATCAGCGAGCTGATCAAGAGCCGGATTCAAGGGCTCGGCGACACCGCTGAAATTCGCAATCAAGGTACGGTTATCTCCGTTACCGACGGCATCGTCCGCATCCACGGTTTGTCCGATGCGATGCAAGGCGAAATGCTGGAATTCCCGGGCAATACGTTCGGCCTCGCACTGAACCTCGAGCGCGACTCCGTCGGCGCCGTTATTCTGGGCGAATACGAACACATTTCCGAAGGCGATACTGTCAAGTGCACAGGCCGTATTCTGGAAGTGCCGATTGGTCCGGAGCTCCGTGGCCGCGTGGTCGATGCACTCGGTCAGCCGATCGATGGCAAAGGCCCGATCAATGCCAAACTGTCCGCACCGATCGAAAAGATCGCGCCGGGCGTTATCGCTCGTCAATCCGTATCGCAACCGATGCAAACCGGCCTGAAGTCGATTGACTCGATGGTGCCGATTGGCCGCGGTCAGCGCGAATTGATCATCGGCGATCGTCAAACTGGTAAATCCGCGGTAGCGATTGATGCGATCATCAATCAAAAGGGTCAGAACATGACCTGTATCTACGTCGCGATCGGCCAAAAAGCATCGTCCGTCAAAAACGTGGTGCGCGCGCTGGAACAACACGGCGCAATGGACTACACCATCGTGGTTGCCGCGACCGCTTCCGAATCCGCCGCGATGCAATACGTGTCGGCCTACTCTGGCTGCGCAATGGGCGAATATTTCCGCGATCGCGGTGAAGATGCGCTGATTATTTATGACGATCTGTCCAAGCAAGCCGTGGCTTACCGCCAAGTGTCGCTGCTGCTGCGCCGTCCGCCAGGCCGCGAAGCTTACCCTGGTGACGTGTTCTACCTGCACAGCCGTCTGCTTGAGCGTGCTGCTCGCGTAAATCCCGATTATGTCGAGAAATTCACCAATGGCGAAGTCAAAGGCAAGACCGGTTCGCTGACAGCATTGCCGATCATTGAAACGCAAGCCGGCGACGTGTCCGCGTTCGTTCCGACCAACGTGATTTCGATTACCGACGGTCAGATCTTCCTTGAAACATCACTGTTCAATGCTGGTATCCGTCCTGCGATTAACGCCGGTATCTCGGTGTCGCGCGTCGGTGGTGCCGCACAGACCAAGGTCATCAAAAACCTGTCCGGCGGTATTCGTACCGACTTGGCGCAGTATCGTGAATTGGCTGCGTTCGCGCAGTTCGCATCCGACCTCGACGAAGCGACCCGCAAGCAGTTGGATCGCGGCGCCCGCGTGACCGAGTTGCTGAAGCAATCGCAATACTCGCCGCTGCCAATTTCGCTGATGGCCGTGTCGTTGTTTGCCGTGAATAAAGGCTATTTCGACAGCATCGAAGTGAAGAAAGTATTGGCCTTTGAATCCGGCCTGCACAACTTCATGAAGACTAGCCACGCTGCGCTGTTGCAGAAGATCGAAGAAACCAAGCAACTCGACAAAGACGGCGAAGCTGCATTGGCCGCCGCGATTGCTGATTTCAAAAAATCATTCTGATCTTAACTGGAGCTGAAGGAGTAATAACTCATGGCTGCAGGTAAAGAGATACGTGGCAAGATCAAGAGCGTAGAAAATACGAAGAAGATCACTAAGGCGATGGAAATGGTCGCTGCATCCAAAATGCGCAAAGCGCAGGACCGGATGCGGTCGGCCCGTCCCTATAGTGACAAGATTCGTAATATCGCCTCTAACTTGTCGCAAGCCAATCCGGAGTACACGCACCCGTTCCTGGTCAAGCAAAACGCGGCCAAGACGGTGGGTTTGATCGTTGTCACGACCGACAAGGGTTTGTGCGGCGGTTTGAACACCAACGCATTGCGTTTGGTGACCACCAAAATGCGCGAACTCGAAGGTCAGGGCATCAAGGTGGACGCGGTCGCAATCGGCAACAAAGGTTTCGGTTTCCTGAATCGTATCGGCGCCAAGGTGGTGTCGCATGCAATCCAACTCGGCGACACACCGCATCTGGACAAGTTGATTGGTCCGGTCAAGGTGTTGCTCGATGCGTATCAGGACGGCAAGCTCGATGCGGTATACCTCGTGTACACCAAATTCATTAACACGATGAAGCAGGAGCCGATGCTGGACCAATTGCTGCCGTTGGCCGCTGAAAAGCTGGCGGGTGATAAAGGTAACCATTCGTGGGATTACATTTATGAGCCTGACGCCCCGACGGTAATCGATGAGTTGCTGGTGCGTTATGTCGAAGCGCTGATTTATCAAGCCGTTGCAGAAAACATGGCCTCCGAGCAATCGGCACGCATGGTGGCAATGAAGTCGGCATCCGATAACGCAGGCAACGTGATTGGCGAGTTGAAGCTGATTTATAACAAGACTCGTCAGGCTGCGATTACCAAAGAACTGTCCGAGATCGTTGCCGGTGCGGCTGCGGTTTAATACTTGTCTTGCGAGACAGAGTTAAGCGCAGCCAAGCGACGCATACTCTGTCTTCAACTGACTGAACAGAATTTAAATTTTATATTGAAGGAACGAAAATGGCTGATGGCAAAATCGTTCAGTGTATCGGCGCTGTGGTGGACGTTGAGTTCCCGCGCAACGCGATGCCCAAGGTATACGATGCCTTGAAAATGGAAGGCTCCGCGCTGACCCTGGAAGTGCAACAGCAGCTTGGCGACGGCATTGTCCGTACCATTGCGCTGGGCTCCTCCGATGGCCTGCGCCGCGGCATGATGATTCAGAACACCGGCAAACCGATTTCGGTGCCTATCGGTAAAGCAACACTGGGCCGTATCATGGATGTGCTGGGTAACCCGATCGATGAATGCGGCCCGGTGAGCCACGCGCAAACCGCACCGATTCACCGTAAAGCACCTGTGTACGACGAACTGTCGCCATCGCAGGATTTGCTGGAAACCGGTATCAAGGTGATTGATTTGGTTTGCCCATTTGCAAAGGGCGGTAAGGTCGGTCTGTTCGGCGGCGCAGGTGTGGGCAAGACCGTGAACATGATGGAACTGATCAATAACATCGCGAAGGCGCACAGTGGCTTGTCCGTGTTTGCCGGTGTGGGCGAGCGTACTCGTGAGGGTAACGACTTCTATCACGAGATGGCCGATGCCAAAGTGGTGGATCTGGAAAATCCGGAAGCGTCCAAGGTCGCGATGGTTTACGGTCAGATGAACGAGCCGCCTGGTAACCGTCTGCGCGTGGCGTTGACCGGTTTGACGATTGCGGAAGGTTTCCGTGACGAAGGTAAAGACGTGCTGTTCTTCGTTGATAACATCTACCGTTACACACTGGCCGGTACTGAAGTGTCCGCGCTGCTGGGCCGTATGCCGTCCGCAGTGGGTTACCAGCCGACACTGGCTGAAGAAATGGGTCGTCTGCAAGAGCGTATCACCTCGACCAAGACCGGTTCAATCACATCGATCCAGGCCGTATACGTGCCAGCCGATGACTTGACCGATCCGTCGCCTGCAACCACATTTGCGCACTTGGACTCCACCGTTGTTCTTTCCCGTGACATCGCTTCGCTCGGTATTTATCCAGCGGTCGATCCACTCGACTCGACGTCGCGTCAGCTCGACCCGAACGTCGTCGGTCAAGACCACTACGAGACAGCCCGTGCAGTGCAAGGGACTTTGCAGCGCTACAAGGAATTGCGCGACATTATCGCGATTCTGGGTATGGACGAATTGGCGCCGGAAGACAAACTGGTGGTGGCACGTGCGCGCAAGATGCAGCGTTTCCTGTCGCAGCCGTTCCACGTGGCTGAAGTGTTTACCGGTTCGCCAGGCAAATACGTTTCACTGAAGGACACGATCAAAGGCTTCAAGATGATCGCTTCCGGTGAACTCGATCACCTGCCTGAACAAGCGTTCTACATGGTCGGCACCATCGAAGAAGCGATCGAAAAAGCGAAGAAGATCCACTAATCGCAGTTCAGTTCCTCCCTCTTAACGGGGGAGGGGCTGAATTGGGAAATCTTCGGACGAACATAGAAGGTTCAAACATGGCAAACACTATTCACGTTGACGTGGTCTCCGCCGAAGAGCAGATCTTCGCGGGCGAGGCCGAGTTCGTCGCGTTGCCGGGTGAAGCAGGTGAATTGGGTATCTATCCCATGCATACTCCGCTGATCACGCGCATCAGGCCGGGTGCGGTACGCATCAAGGTGCCGGGCCAAGCCGAAGATGAATTCGTCTTCGTCGCCGGCGGACTGCTCGAAGTGCAACCGAATGCAATCACCGTTCTGGCCGACACCGCGATTCGCGGCAAGGATCTGGACGAGGCGAAAGCATTGGAAGCGAAGAAATTGGCCGAAGAAGCACTGAGCAACAAAGAATCGAAGATCGACTACTCGAAAGCCCAAGCTGAACTGGCTGCGGCGATTGCGCAATTGGCGGCGATTCAGAAACTGCGGCAAAAGCGTTAATTGCGATCAAATTGCAGTTGGTAGTACCGCAATACAATAAAAGGCAGCTTCGGCTGCCTTTTTTAATTTCAAAATCTTGCACGACAGAGTTTTATTTATACCAATCCTCATCCATCACATGACAATGACGCCGATGGATTTTTTCGTCTGGCAAGGAAGGCGCAGGAAATTCGGCTGCGGAACGATATCCTCTTGCAGAGCGCACAATGGCTTGCAAGCCATTGCCGTTACGCAGTCAGGCGATATATCCCCTGAACCCACCACCCCCCTTGTAAACGGACCGCTGCCCGGCGCAGACGCGTCCTGCAAAGGCGAGGATGCGTCATAGCGAGTTAGGGCAACGACGAACAACAGTCTAGGCAACAATTAACAATGCGCTCTCTGCCAGACGGAACAAGCCGCGATTTCATGTCACGTGATGGGTGAGAATTAGTATTAGATTCGGCAGTCGAACAAATGCGAGTGGACATTTTTCCGGTCTTCTGATTAACGACATGATCGACACTCGCGAAAAACGCTATCGTTATGAAATGAGATGCACGATATTGGATTCCTGTTCACCCTTGTGGGGATAACGGTTGTTTTTCGTTAATAGACTCTCAGAATGTGTGCCGCATGATCCAAACCACAGACGTAATTCCAACCTTATTGTCTGAATACCGGACGATCGCTGTCGTCGGCCTTTCCGCCAAATCCAACCGTCCCAGTTACCAAGTTGCGCAATACATGCAAGCGCACGGTTATCGCATTATTCCTGTTAATCCGACGTATGCGGGCATGCATATACTCGGCGAGCATTGCTATGCGATTCTCGCTCAAGCGCACACCGCATTGGCGGAAGAGGGCATTGCCATCGACATCGTGAATTGTTTCCGCAAATCAGAAGCAATTCCACCAATTGCCGATGACGCCATTGTGATCGGTGCGCGTTGCCTGTGGATGCAACTGGGCATCGTGAACGAGGAAGCGGCCGCAAAAGCTCGCACCGCCGGGCTGGCGGTGATCATGGATCGTTGCATCAAAATCGAACATATGCACTTGCCGAATTAGCTTGCCATAAAGGAGCGTGATGAATGCACGCCAATTATTTTGGCCGTGATATTGGCTGACGATGATGCACGTCATCTGACGACATGAGGCTCTCTACAGGGCAAACGCATATTGAAGCGAGAAGCGCTTACGCCATCGTCAAATTGAATGTCAAAGCGGGAGGGGGGCAGCGTGAAGGGTGTGATGAAACTGCTCGCCGCAGCAAAACTTGTAACGCTCTCGGAAGAAGAGCGTGCGCAGGCCCAATCAGAACCGGTCGAGATACCGACAATGACCGTCGATCCTGTCGTCAATGTTGCCCCGGTGGTGCCCCGGCTTGAAGGCAACGATGTAGTCGAAGGTCGAGCGTTTGAAGAAATTTTTGCCAGCGCGAATTTACCACCATCGCCATTTCCCGCCGAGCGTCTGTTGCGGCTGCTCGATGGCTTGCGTGCAATGGATGAAGCAACCCGAAAAGCTGCCGTCATGGCGATGGACGCTGCCGACGAAAACTGGACGATTGCCGATCCAGTCATTGATGCGCAACGAAAGAGCGTGGTGCTCGAATCGTATCGAGAAGGACTGACCGCACAGGTCGCAAGCACCGAACAAACAACCGCCGCAAAAATTGCCGAGCTGACAGGCGATCAAGAGCGCGCGGTCGCTGAAATCCGCAAGCAAATTCTGGAACTGGAAAAATTGCTTGAGCGCGAAGTGCAGAAGAAGACAGAGCAAATCGCCGCGCTCGACGCCAGCCTGAAGGCCACGCGCGACGCAGTGGACAGAGAAGGGCGGCGGATCACCGCAGAGATCGACCGCTTGCGGGAAATTCCGGCGCAGTTCGCACAACCAACAACGCATCCGTAAGGAGCAACGATGGCAACACCTACTCCTCTCGCAAAGGGACTCATTGCGATCATTATTCTGGCTGGCGCCGGCTCGCTTGCATGGAATCTGGCGCTCAAGGATTGGTGGGCCAATCGCGGCACAACGCCAACTGTACAAACGCCCGCTGGCACAAGCGCTACAAAGGAATCGGCGGGGTCTGCCAATTCGGCGCTGCCGTCGCAAGCAGTCGCAGCGGGTGCGCTGGGATCTGCCGGCAATCCATTGAAGGTCAGTTTGGTCAGTTTTCACGGCTACGCCCCGGCTTTGGTCGCCAACGGCAACAGCCTCACTACGCAGCCGGGGGCGCTGTATGCGGCCAAGGGTGTCAATGTGCAGT
This sequence comes from uncultured Oxalobacteraceae bacterium, assembly GCA_966250375.1. Classification (GTDB taxonomy): domain Bacteria; phylum Pseudomonadota; class Gammaproteobacteria; order Burkholderiales; family Burkholderiaceae_D; genus CAMLDH01. The sequence goes on along the minus strand of CBINHE010000044.1, from coordinate 10,606 downwards.
TCGTTATTCAGGACGATATTCCAACGCTGTCCACCATCTTCGAATCGGGCGCGGCGCAATGCGCATGGCGCACTTCCGATTTTTGGGCGCAGGAGCAGCCTAATTTGCGCAATGCCGGTATGGATGGCCGCGCGGTGATGATTGTCGATAATACGCAGGGTGCCGATGCGGTGATTGCGAAAAACCCGGCGATTCGCACCATCGAGGATCTGGCGGGCCGCTCGGTGGCGGTTCTGCAATTCACGCCGTCGCACGGGATGTTGATCGATGCCATCGAAAATTCATCCATGACAGCGCGTAAGAAAGCCAGCGTCAAATTTGTCTTCATTAATGCGGAGGAAGGTACCGCCGGGGTTCGGGCTGCACTGGAGTCCGGTAATGTCGATGCCGCGGCACTGTGGGATCCTGACTTGTCGCTGGCATTACGCAATGTAAAGGGCAGCCAGGTCATCTATTCGACCAAAACCGCCAGCAACCTGATCTTCGACGTGATCGTGTGCGATAGCAGGGCACTCAACAAGCCGGAAAACCAGGCCGCGTTTCAAAAGCTGGTCGAAGGATGGATGGAGGGCGTCGATAAGGCACGTGCCAACCCGGACAACGCAGTCGAGGCGCTGGTTTCGACAGAGAATTTCTTTGCGCTGCTGGCCAAGCAAGAGGGCAAGCCATTCATCAAAGGACTCTTCACTAATCTGGTGTGGACCGGACTGGAAGACAATGCGCGCATTTTGGGCTTGGCCGGCGGTCCCAATCATTACGACCGCGTGTACCGTCGCTTCGATGAAATTTATCGCAAGGCAGGCGCATTGGCGAATCCGAAATCGCCGGTGATCGCACCGCAAGACAGCTTCGATTACCGCTTCATCAAGGCGATGCTGGCGAAGAACACTGCAGCCGAAACCGCGGCCGCAAAACCACAGCATGAATTTACCGAAACGGCGCAACAGCAAGCCACGCAACAACCGGCGGCATTGACCAAACCGGTGACGGTCGGCTTTGCGTCCGGCAGTGCAGCACTGACCAAGCGTGCGCAAAAGACGATCGATGAAGAAATGGTGCCGTTCATTGAAAACAATGGGGGCGCTTATTTCGAACTCAGCGGCAACAGTGATGCGGTTGGCTCGCGCGACCCGAATGTGCGGCTGTCCCTGGCGCGCGCAACCGCTGTCGTGAACTACCTGAACGAGCAGTGGGAATTCCCGAAGGCGCGCTTCAAGATCGTCGGCAATGGCCCGGACAAGCCCTTGTGCAACGAAGCCAATCCCTCCAGCGATGGATTGACGCTGGAAGATTGCCGCGCATTGAACCGCACCACGCGAATCGCAGTCTTCTCAAGGTAAATCATGAAGACGTTCTGGAATCCCTACGCGATGCTCCCCGCCGGCTTGCGACGCAAGTTGGGCTTCGCTTCAGTTGCAACGGTGCTGCTGGTGTGGAGCGTGATTGCGGCATCGGGATGGGTGAGCCAGACCAAACTGCCGGCGCCGTGGAAGGTCATGCAAGCAATGTCCTACCTGGCTTGGCATGAGGGCAACAGCCTGCTGTTGACCGCAACGCTGTGGTCTGCAGGCCGGGTGTTCGCAGCCGGATTGCTGGTGGTGTTGATCGGCATTCCGATTGGCGTGATCATGGGCGCGGCGCCACGGCTTAACGCGGTACTGTCGCCCTTGATCGACCCTTTTCGCTCGGCGCCGGTGGTCGCATTGTTGCCGATTCTGGTCATGTGGCTCGGGATTGGCGAAACCATGAAAATCAGCTTTCTTTTTATCGGCGCAGTCGTGTATCTGATCCCCATGGTGCGCGATGCGATTCAAGCGGTGCCGCAAAGTTACTGGATCAGTGCGCGTGATATCGGTGCAACACCATGGGAATGTATCCGCAAGGCGATCGTGCCGATGGCGATGCCGCGCATTGCCGATGCAGTGGTTGTCAGCATCTCGGTAATGTGGACTTACATTACGGTGGCGGAATATGTGAACGCGCGCGAAGGACTTGGACAACTGATTCAAAACGCGCGCCGCTTCAGTGCGATGGACCAGGTGTTTGCCGGCATCATCGTGATCATTGCACTGGCGTTGCTGACCTACCAATTGATGCTGGCGGTCAAGAGGAAACTCTATCCATGGGAGACCAGCCTGTGAATAGCACAGTGAACCCATCGGCAACGGCCAATATGTCGCCGTCCGAGGCTGCCGTCAACATCACGTTAAGCAAGATTGTGCAAGAGTACGCCGCTGCGGATGGCAAGATTACGCGGGTCATCGACGGGATTGATTTGGTCTTCGACAAGCCCACTATCAATATGCTGCTCGGGCCTTCCGGCTGTGGCAAGAGCACCTTGCTGCACATGATGGGCGGGGTGCGTCCATTCGGTGTGCAATCCCCCACTGCGGGCAGCGTCAAGGTAAATGGGCAAGAATGTCATGGCGCGCACGACGATGTGGTGATGGTGTTCCAGCGATATGCGAACCGGCCCGATCTGACCGTATTCGAAAACATCGCATTTCCGTTTCAGCTCTCTTTATGGAAAAAACGGGTACCGCAGGCCGAGTGGCAGCAACGGGTGTCTGAAATGATGGAAGCGGTCGGATTGGCGGACAAGAAGGATTTTTATCCGGCGCAGTTGTCCGGCGGACAAAACCAGCGAGTGGCGCTGGCGCGTGCGCTGGTGTTGCGGCCCCGGATTCTGTTGATGGATGAACCGTTCGGCGCGCTCGATGCCCAAACACGGGAAGAGATGCAAAGGTTGCTCATTACTCTGCACCAGACATGGCCGTGCCTGATCATTTTCGTGACACACGATGTGACAGAAGCATTGATGTTGGGCGATCGCGTGATTGTGCTGTCGATGCAGCCGGCAAAAGTTGCTGACGATTTCGAGATTCAGGAAGTGCGTCCGCGCTCATCGATCTGGCAGCGCTCGTCCGAAGCGGTCAAGTTGGAAGAACGGATTCTGGCGCAGTTGCACAAGGTTAGCGCTGGGCGCGGTACAGTCCGCGTGACTATCTGACAGACGGAATATTGTGTCGACCAAACAGCCTTCGTATCTGCGGGAAATGCTGCTCAGTGAGGGCAACCTCTACGCGATGCTGGGAACCGTCGCGACCAGTGTTTTGCTCTCGATACCGTATGGTTTGGGAGCGGCATTGGTGCCGTTGATCGGCTTCGCAGCCGGCGAAGCGATTGCGGCCATGTTCATCCCCTTCTCAGAGAGTTTTCGCGCCAGGATCGACAAAAAATATCGGCTCCAGGTGCGCGAGACGACGCGCAAGCACTTGCTGGAAGAGATTGAACAGCGTGAACAGCGCGATGAGCATGCATGGGGAAACTACGGCTCGCTTGACGCTTATCAGCGCATGCGGATGCGGGTTGCCTCGTTGTACAAGATTGCGCAAGACCATCGCACGCAGTTATCGCTAAGCGATGTGGAAAAGCTGGACGATGCAACATTGGATTATTTATGCATGTGGCTGGCGGCTCTGGTAATCGAGGAGCGTGCCAGAGCAGTCAGTCTGGAAGATGTCGAGGAGCGCCTGCAAGCCATCGAACGCAATCTGAGCGAGGCCAAACCTGGCACCGATCAGATGCAATTGCAGAAGGCGCGCAATGAATATCTGTCGTTGATTACCAGGCACCGTCGCATGCTGAGTCGCAAGATGGCGATCGAGGCGTTAATGCTATCGATGCCGGATCAGATGGATGAAATTTACCAAACCATTGTAACGGCGCCGACCGCCGCTGACGTCGATTCCAAACTGGCCGAGTCGATTGCAAAACTTGGCCTGGAAGAGGACCTGGAGGCAGAGTTGGAAGGTGCGTTGCGCGAGACGGTGCCGGATTTTTCAGTGCGGCTGGAAGAGCGACAGGCGACACAGAAAAAAGCTGCCGCAAAACAGCGCACTCAATAAACACAAAAAAGATAGTCATGGAATACGCCACGATCAAACAAGAAAGCTTGCAATAGCTCGCGAATGTCGACGCCGCCAAGACATGCGTCAAATCGGCATTGGCGCAGACCGGCAGGGAAAAGGGGCCAATAGTGTCAGCACATTGTTTGCTAAGCGTCTGCGTTGGATGCTCCTTCCCCTTCAAGGGGAAGGTTGGGATGGGGATGGGGTTTCATATCACTGCTTTTTAACCCATCCCCACCCTAACCCTCCCCTTGAAGGGGAGGGAATACGGCGGTTGGAACACGTCAGCAAATAATGTGCCGAACACTATTGGGGAAGGGACGGTTGGTTTGATGCGATTTTTCGTGCGCCATGTTCGGGGATTTGGTCTGCGACGAAGGTAAAGGTTTTCAGTCGTTTGCAAGGCATCACGGATGCGCGCCGAATCAATAGCGGCAACAACATTCATAGGAGAGTGACATACCATGGCTGACATCAAATTATTCGACCGGCTCGCGAACCTCTGGTCAGGGTTTGTTTCATTGTGGATCAGCGATGTAGAGAAGCGACATCCTGAAATTGCATATCAGAATACGATCGATTCGATGATTGAAAAATACGCGAAGTTGAAATCAGCGACTGCCGCCATCATTCGGCGCCGGCAAGACCTGGAATCGCGGCTGAAATCGGAAGAATCGGAACTGGCGTCGATTACTGCCGACTTGGAAGGGGCAATTGCGACTGCACAAGACGATCTGGCAGTGGTGCTGATTCAGAAAAAAAATGCGCTCGATGCCAGTGTCGCCGCACTGCAAATGGATTTGCAGCAGGCCGAAACCGATGCCAACGATGCGAAGGATTCCTTGTTGCAGGTGAAAGGCGAGATCGACAAGCTCAAAGCCGAGAAGGACCGCATGCTGGCGCAAATGCAAAGCGCGCAGGCGCGAGTCAAGATCCAGAATCAGCTCGAAGGCCTGTCGGTCGATGCCGAGGTGCAGGCACTGGACAATGTGCGCGAACACATCAAGAACACGATTGCCGAAGCCAACCTCGGTCAGGAATTGCGCAGTTCCGATCTGGACGTGCGGCTGGCCAAGCTGCGCCAAAGCAGTGGTTCGATCACCGCCAAGCAGCAACTCGATGAAATGAAGAAAGCCAGAGCAGCGCAAGCGGCCGGCACGGCCGCCGGCAAATCAATGTAAGCGGAATGCACGTCATGGCTGATCAAATGTTACCAAAGCGGTTATTGCCGGCATGGGCCGAGCAAATTCGGCAGAAATATCTGGCGGGCGAAGCATCGGTATTTGTTTTATACGGCAACGTGTTCGACCGCTACCTGGTCGACGGCATCGCGTATGGGATGACCGCGTTCCTATCGGAGGTGCTGCTAAAGGACAACAAGCAGCGGATCTATGAAATCAGCCTGGACCGCGGCTTGCGATTCCTGCAGGGCGCGAGCACCGATGAAAAGGCCTCGCTCTACGGCTACCTTGAAGGCAAGGGATTGCAGGGTGTATTCGAGTCGGTCGAACGCCGCATGCATGAGCACAAATCGAATGCGGTGATCTTTCCGTATGCCGGCACCATCATCCCGAGTGGCGATCCGCAGTTCATGTCGGTGGACGATCGCATCGCGTTCACCACGCTGCATCGCTGGTCGCTTGATGAGGCGCTGTCGGCCAAAGACAATGTGGTGATGTTGATCACCGAATCGCTGGCCGAGATCAATCAGGCGATTCTATCCAACCCGAGAGTGGCGGCGATTGAAGTGCCGGTCCCGCAGGAAAAGATTCGGTCGGAAGCGATCCGGCACTACGCTCCCAATATGCCGGCCGAACAGGTCAAGCGGCTGGCGGAGCAAACCGGCGGACTGCGCGTGATTCAATTGAGCAGTATTGTGGCCGGAGAAGGTGCGCAGGGCTTATTGGAAGATGAACGGACGGCGCTGATTGGCGCCTTGTTGCAAGGCCAGCCGAACGCCGAAGAGCGCGCGGTCAAACTGGCGGCGATTACGGCTGGCATGACGCATGATGAAATCCGGCATCTGGTCGATCCCACCAAGACACTGCCCGGCAACGGCGACCCGTATGCGGAAATGCTGGAAGTCGTGCGGCAGAGAAAACGCGAGTTGATCGAGAAGGAATGCGCCGGTCTGATCGAATTCATCGAACCGAAATACGGTTTGGAAGAGGTCGGCGGCAATGCGCACATCAAGACCGAATTGATGGAAATCGCGAAAGCGATCAAGTCGGGTGACCGGGCCAGGTCACCGATGGGTTTGTTGGCCGTCGGCGCCATGGGCTCCGGCAAAACTTTCGTGATTAAAGCCTTCTTGAAAGAAGCAGGCTTGTCAGGCGTAGCGTTAAAAAACTTCCGTTCGAAATGGGTCGGCTCGACCGAAGCGAACCTGGCGCGAGTGCTGGCCGCAGTCAAGGCAATGGGGCCGATTGCCGTCATTATCGACGAAGGCGATCGCAGCTTCGGCAAGCAAAGTGAAGAGTCCGATGGCGGCACCAGTTCGCGCGTGATTGCGCGACTCAAGGAATTCATGTCCGACACCGAGAACCGGGGTCAGGTTCTGTTCATCCTGATGACCAACCGTCCTGACAAGCTCGATACCGACATCAAGCGGCCCGGGCGACTCGATCGCAAGATCCCGTTTTTCTATGCCGATTCGGCGCAGGAACGTGCCGACATCGTGAGGGCGATTTTAAGCCGCTACGATGTCAAATGTTCGATCGACTGGACTGCTGCGGCACCGTTGTTTGCGGCACTGCATGGGTATTCCAACGCAGATCTGGAGGCCGTCGCACTGCTCGCGCTGGAATTTGCCAAGCGCGGCGATGGCAATATCACCGCGCAGATTTTCGAAGACGCGGTCAAGGATTTCATGCCACCGCAGGATACCTTGATGATCCAGTTCATGGAAATGCTGGCAGTATTCGAGACCTCGCGCCGGTCGATGTTGCCGGCGCGCTTTCAGTCGATGTCGCCAACCCAGGTGCATGATCAGTTGAGCGCGCTCAAGAGTGCGATTCAAGAGTGATTCTCAAAAAGGAGAGCAGAATGTTTCCGTTTTTTACAGTGGATTCAATGAGCATGAACGCCGTGATCGCTGCCAGCAAAACCATGCTCAAGGTAGCGCATACCGATGGCGTGCATCCGGACGAGATTGCGTTGATCAAGGGCTTTTACAGCAGTTGCGTCAATAGCGGCGAATGGCCTGCGTTTGACAAGCTGCAGCAAGAATCCAGCGGCGATTTTCATGTCGATGCAAAGGCGTTTTCCAGCGATCAGGAGCGGGAAATGATTGTTGCGCTTAGCATCATGACCGGTTTTGCGGATGGGTCTTTCAGCGCTGCCGAGCAAGCTGTCGTTCGCGCCATTGCCGCCGATCTGCATATTGCGCCGGCGCGCTTCGATGAAATCAATAGTGCGGTAAAAGACCATATGCTGGCGCAGTTATCGCATTTGCCGGATGCGGGTTCCGTTGCCAAGGTAGCCAAGGAACTGGGTTAAGAAAACTTATACCAGGCTGCACTCATAATTAATGAAAAAATCTTATGAAGTGAAAAAGCCAACCCATTAGGTTGGCTTTTTGAATTGCTGTTCCGAAAATACAATGCTATCTATGACAGGCTGCATTTGGCCAGCCGGTCATAGCAAGGGCTCAATCCCCGGAAGCCGACATTCGGATTCTTGATGCCATTCCGGAAGGTCAATCGGCGACGAAACGCCCCGTCCCCCCTTGTTCAGGACATGGGTATAAATCATGGTTGTCGATACATCTGCATGCCCGAGCAGTTCCTGAACGGTTCGGATGTCATACCCCGCTTCGAGCAAGTGCGTGGCAAAACTATGTCGTAGTGTATGGGTTGACGCCGGTTTGGTCAGTTTGGCTGCCAGCACGCCCCGCTTGATCGCGCGTTGGATGCCTTGCTCATAAATATGATGCCGCCTGACGATGCCGCTACGCGGATCGGTGGATTCATGATCTGACGGGAATGCCCAGTACCAACCCCATTGGGCACCGGCCGCAGGATATTTGCGTTCGAGCGCGCCCGGCAGCATCACGCCATTGCGACGGTGCAGTCGATCCTCTTCGTATAGCGCCTTCGCACGAGAGACTTGCTCACGTAACGGTTGTACCAGTGACAAGGGGAGCATTGTGACCCGATCTTTGCCGCCTTTACCTTGCCGGATCGTGATTTCCCGGCGCTGAAAATCCACATCTTTCACGCGAAGCTGCGCGCACTCCATCAACCGCATTCCCGTACCGTACAAAAGCCGGGCAATCAGGAGATAAATCCCCTCCATTTGAGCAAAGACCCGCGCCAATTCCTGCCGGGTCAATACGGTCGGCCTTCTTACCGACTTGGCCGGACGATGAACGTTGTCGAGCCATGGCAATTCGATCTGCAGGACGTTCTTGTAAAAAAAGAGAAGTGCACAGAGTGCCTGATGATGCGTGGAGACAGACACGTTACGCTCGTTGGCGAGATAAGACAAAAAGGTCTGGATTTCCGGCGCGCCCATTTCCATGGGATGGCGCAAGCCATGGAAGCGGATATACCATCTGGCCCAGTACACATAGACACGCTCGGTGCGCAGACTATAATGCTTGTCACGAATGCACCGCCGAAGCCGATCAAGCAGCTTGGGTGGTTGACCTAGGGCAGGATTTTGGGTGACGTCTTTCACCATTAATTAATACTGTGTAAATAAACAGCATTGTGCTGCAAGCCAGGCTGGATCAGCTTTGTGGAGGATCAAGAAAAATGATTTATCAGTCAGCGTGCCGGTTTATCAGTCAGACCGTGACGTATAAAACTAGTTAAATGTCAGTGTTTCCGAGATCAGCGGCAGGAAAGTCGATTGCCAGTTTATGGGCAGGGTTGTGTATGTGCGTGCTGTTATTTGGTTACATCCAACGCGAAATACATGACATGCCCATAGCATTTACCTGGTTAATCCTTTTTTTGACTGCCCCATCAGGAATCTTGGTACTCCTGACCGCCGGCGTGTTGGCTCCATTTTTGTTATCGCAACCTTGGTACGTCTATGATCCATTTTGGGACCTTGTGCCTTACTGGATAGGCTCCGTTCTGCTTGGCTATCTACAGTGGTTTGTTTTTGTTCCTGCGATGTGGACAAGAATATTCCGCAGAAAGCCATTTAACTCATCATTCGACACTGACGCCCAAGTGCGCCGGTCAACGGGGCGTTATGTTTACACTGTGAGGAGGGGAGATGACAGAAACTGATCAGACTCAGGTGGTCGATGCTGGCGCTATTTGGAACCCAAATGCGGCGGCAAATTGGAGCTTGGTGTTTACTCCGGCGTTCGGCGCGTACATTCACATGCTGAACTGGCGAAGTCTTGGAGAGATTGGGCTGGCTCAACGGTCGCGGTGCTGGTTCTACATCAGCACTGCTCTGTTAGTGCTCTATGTTCTGCTGTCGCTGCTGATCCCGGATGAAAAGGCGGCGGACGGCCTCGCGCGCGGAATAGGCGTGATCTTTTTGTTCTCGTGGTACTTTGGAAGTGCGCGCGCCCAAGCCAAATACGTTAAGGCGAAGTTGGGCAACTCGTACGAGCGTCGCCCATGGGGAAAGCCACTTGGCATTGCAGTTCTCGGGCTAGTCGGCTATTTCATCGCCGCGGCACTAGTGGGTGCCTTGCTCGCTGTCGTGATTCACATTGCTCAGTGAAACATAACAAGTCGCTCGACGCGGAAACGCAACCGCAGGCTGCGGCTTCGCCGCCAGTGTTGCGTTCCGGTCAGCTTCAACGTTATGTTTACACTGTGAGGAGGGGAGATGACAGAAACTGATCAGACTCAGGTGGTCGATGCTGGCGCTATTTGGAACCCAAATGCGGCGGCAAATTGGAGCTTGGTGTTTACTCCGGCGTTCGGCGCGTACATTCACATGCTGAACTGGCGAAGTCTTGGAGAGATTGGGCTGGCTCAACGGTCGCGGTGCTGGTTCTACATCAGCACTGCTCTGTTAGTGCTCTATGTTCTGCTGTCGCTGCTGATCCCGGATGAAAAGGCGGCGGACGGCCTCGCGCGCGGAATAGGCGTGATCTTTTTGTTCTCGTGGTACTTTGGAAGTGCGCGCGCCCAAGCCAAATACGTTAAGGCGAAGTTGGGCAACTCGTACGAGCGTCGCCCATGGGGAAAGCCACTTGGCATTGCAGTTCTCGGGCTAGTCGGCTATTTCATCGCCGCGGCACTAGTGGGTGCCTTGCTCGCTGTCGTGATTCACATTGCTCAGTGAAACATAACAAGTCGCTCGACGCGGAAACGCAACCGCAGGCTGCGGCTTCGCCGCCAGTGTTGCGTTCCGGTCAGCTTCAACGTTAAATCCTATAGACGGAATAATGAAGATTGCGAATGGAGCTGATCGTTGATGTGGTGCTCGGTGGACTTGGTTACTTAGTTGTAAAAGCATTTAATCGGCTATTCAAAACAAAAATAACCTTCGGCGATAGCGGATATGTCGTAACGGGCTTTTTGTTTTTAGTCGCAGCCATTGCTCTATTCATCATTCTATTTGGTTGGTTAAGAAGATGACTAAATTTCAGTATTTAACTCGTCGTTTCACACAGACGCGCAAGCGCGCTAGTGAACTTAAACGTTGGGCGTCAGACAACCAGGGCCAATGGAATACCAAGGGCCTGAAACGAAATCATCGAAAGGAGCGATCCAATG
>CBINHE010000043.1:0-36495 GCA_966250375.1 uncultured Oxalobacteraceae bacterium | reverse complement strand
TGCTTTCACCGGATTGTATGCGCTCGTACAGTAACCTCAGTTCTGGAGTGCGACACATTGGCCCAATGTGGAACGCGCCGGCGCGCGCAAATATCGAGTCCTGGCGATCGGCAGGTGGTCAGCGTATTTTGCCATCTGCACTTGCGCCAGCAGGCCGGCGGTCGGCAATCCCTTGTCGATGATGTGCGGCGCCACACCGGTGCCTGCACCAGAGTCTGGCAGGTCGTGCACGTCCATTTGCCGCGAATGTGGTGCGGCCGGGCGGCGCCAAATACCTTGACGATCCGTGCGCCGTGTCGGTGCCGGCGCGCATGTCCATCGGTTCGACGGCCAGCATCTCGCGCATCCATGCGGCGCAGTGCGCACCGGCTGCGGTTGTAGTGCTAGGTAATCTCGGTTAGCGTTTTATCCCCACGTAACGCCGCCAATGCCACTTTCGCCTTGAAACTCCCTGCGTGGTTCCGTCTTGTTCTCTTGGTCATGCTTTTGCTCCTGCATTCGACCTTCCTGCCGAGATTGTGAAGCAAAGCGCCCACTTATCCTGCTGTATGAATTTTCGGGGCTCCTTCTGTTGTCGGACGCATACCTTCCTCCTTCAGAGAGTGATCGCTAAAACGGATAGGCTACACGTAAGATGGCAAAATTGACTCCATTATTAGGAGCCTTGATACCGGCATTCGAGAAGTGCTCGATTTTCAGGCCAAAATCTACTCTGTTGCGAAATAAATATCCGATTCCCAAATGGGTCGCGAATTGCAGATTGGTTGAAAGTTTACGTTCATTATTATCATAGTGCGCCGATAAAAAATGAACACCTAAACCAGCCTCCGCATACGGCCCGGTTCGATCCTCTCGTTCCATTCGGAATGTCGGGGTAATGCCGATATCACCAATCTGTTGCGTACTATCAAGGAGGCCGCGATAGCGACTCCCGCGCCAATAAGCCAAGGTTAAATCCCAATAACCACTAATGTGCATTCTGTCATATGCCGTCCAGTGACGATTCCAATCACGTTGCACCCCGACACGGATCATTTTTGTCCTATTTCCGGTTCCAAACTCCACGGAAATAGAATCAATCGCATGGCAGGCTGCGCTCACGCAAACTAACGCGAGACCTACCATGGTTATTTTCCAAAATCGGTTTTGCGGCATAGGCACAAGGCCAACAATAATTTCTGAAATTTCCGAGGGCGCCTTTTCGAGAGCGCCTGATGAAATCTACCGGATGTGAAATCGGACATTTTGTCCCAAATCAGTCCGACCCGGCTTCACGAAAAAATATCGACAGAGCCTGCATTCGATCAAGGGGGGCATACGTAATGCAACAGTGGTGGCATCTTGGCAATCACCGAAATTCCAATCGATGGAAGTTGCATATAATTTGCTACCTTATACCGACCATCTATTGTCGAGGGTGAAGTTGCACACCTATCCAAGCCGTTGTTCTAGATGCTGCCTATAAGATATAAGTCGCTTCTCGACGGCCGGGCACTTCCGCGCGCAATGTCAGCACGCAACCGGAAAAGGGATATTGCGCAAGTTCCACTTCAGGTCGGTTGTGGCGCGCGCTGGTAATGTAGAGTGTGCATAAGTCGGCACCGCCAAATGCAAGCATGGTTGGGCAGCGTAAGGGTAACTGTATCTCTCGCAGAAATTCGCCCGATGGCGAAAAGCGCAAAATTCGCCCCCCTTCGAACATTGCGCACCAATAAGCGCCTTCGCTATCCACCGCAGCGCCATCAGGGCGGCCACCATAATTGTGCAATTTATCCGTGGAGAACTGCTGGAACAGCCGGCCTACGCCCACCCGTCCGGTGGCAAGATCGAAATCATAAGCGGTGATTTTGTGCGACGTTGTGTCCGCGTGGTAGAGGGTGCGATTGTCAGGACTGAATGCCACGCCGTTTGATACCGTCGCACGATTGCCGCTATCGCGGATAACGCCGCGCTCAACATAATAGAGTGGCGCCACTGGACGATCGCGTGGCTCATAAAGCGTACCGACCCAAAGCCGGCCCGCAGCGTCGCAACGACCATCATTAAAGCGCATCGTGCTGGTGTCATAGGGAGCATCTGCCACCGGCGTCAGCATACTAGTGTCTGTGTTGAGTATTGCCAAACCCGACCGCATCGCAATCAGTACGCCGCCGGAAGCGCAGTGCGTAATGCAACCCGGTTCAGAGGGCAGCGGCCATTGGCGATGGTGGCCGCTTTCAGGATGGAATCGATGCAGCGCTAATCCAGGGATATCGATCCAATACAGCGACGCCTCCTCCGGATGCCAAACTGGGCACTCACCCAATTGCATTGGCGTATTTAGCAAAGGCACAATTTCCAGCTTCGACATCGTGGTTGCTTTTTGCGGTCAGGATGCCCCATTATGCAATAAAACGATTTATGAAAGGAGTGGGTTTGCCTCAATCGTCATCTCTTCCGAAGCTCGCCTTCCTTGGTATTGGCTTAATGGGGAAACCCATGGCGACACGCTTGTTGCAGGCGGGATATCCGTTGATCGCGTGGAACCGTTCATGCGCAAAAGCTGATGCCTTGGCAGCATTGGGTGCGCGCGTTGCCATCACCCCAGCCGAAGCCGTGCGCGATGCCGACATAGTCATCACAATGCTGGAAGCCGGGCCGATCGTTGCAGAGGTAATGAAATCGGCATTTCCCGGTTTGCAGCGCGGTGCGCTGGTCATTGACATGAGTTCGACGCGGCAATCGGAGGCGCAGGAGTTAGGTGCAAAGCTGGCGTCAAGCGGCATCGCATTTATCGATGCTCCCGTTTCCGGTGGTGTGGTGGGTGCCGAGGCAGGTTCGCTGGCAATCATGGCCGGTGGCCGCGTCACTGATTTCAAGCGCGCCGAATCAATATTATCTGTAATGGGACGGCCTACCTTGGTAGGGCCGGCGGGCTGCGGCCAAATCGCAAAGCTATGCAACCAACTGATCGTCGGCGGTACGTTGAGCATCATTGCCGAGGCTTTGCTGCTAGCGCAAGCCGGTGGTGCCGATCCGGTCGCGGTGCGCGCCGCGATTCGTGGCGGCTTCGCGGAAAGCCGGATTCTGGACGTGCACGGACAACGTATGCTGGAACGCAATTTCTTGCCAGGTGGCCAAGTCAAAAGCCAGGCCAAGGATCTCGAAAATGTCCTGGATGCCGCCACCGCGGGCGGCGTAAGACTACCGGTCACGGAATTAGTCACAAAATGCTATCGCAGTATTTTGTTGGCGTTACCGAATGCGGATCAATCTGCTGCGTTGCTCGCTCTGGAGCAAATGAATCCTGGAAAACGTGTGGGATACGTGGAAGACAAGTTGCCGAAATAAATGAGCGTGTTGTTAAATATCGTTAAATCTGTCGGCAATGTATCTCGTAAAGCCCGCAACCCATAAAATAGAGTTTGCGGTTCAATCTCATCGTTATGTGGCCCAGTGTTTCCCAATCGGAAAGCTGGCGGCACTAGTCGACAACACTGACCGAGTGCAATCGAACCTTTTTTGATTTGCTTGATTGCTTCCACGCGCTTGATGATGCCGTGCACATACGATGTGTTACGCGGCTTTTTTCTGTGATCCCATGAAACGATTTTTCCTTCCCTTTTTTTTGCTGCTGTCGGCTGGATGTGCGCAACTGCCTATTCCTCAGTCAGTACCTGATTCAGTCCCGCAGCAAGCCTCGTCAAAGGCGCATATCGTGCCGTTCTCCAAGGCTGTTAACGACAGTTTGCCTGGGGCATGGGAGCCGCTCATCATTTTACGGACCAAGAAGCCGACTCGCTATCACCTGGTTGATGATCACGGAAAGAGGGTCTTGCATGCCTATGCAGAGGAGGCATCATCTGGTTTGATGCAACATGTCAGTATCGATCCGTTGGCATGGTCGTGGCTCGACTGGCAATGGAAGATCGGCAGCATCGTCGAAACTGCCACTCAGGTGCAACAGGTGACCGAGGATTCGCCAGCTCGGATCATTTTAGGTTTCGATGGTGACAAGGATAAGCTGTCATTTTCCGATCAAATTCTGTTCGAAACGGCCAAGCTGTTTACCGGGCATGATTTTCCCTATGCCACGCTGATGTACATCTGGGACAAAAATGCACCGATTGGTGCCATCATGACGAGCCGCCGCAGTGGGCGCATCAAAATGATGGTGGTGGCCAACAGCGCAAGCAGCATCGGACAATGGCAGACTTTCACTCGCAATATCGCCGAAGATTTCGAAAAGGCGTACGGTGAAAAGCCGGGCCAGTTGATCGGTGTCGGCGTGTTGACCGATACCGATAATTTGGGCGAAACGGTGGAGGCGTGGTACGGCGATATCCGCTTGCAGACTACCCCGAAATAATCCGATGCGATAACAGCGCGGATCAGCGCTGCGCCGTTATCGGCAGATAGCGCTCCGCTAGCCGTATCCAATACGTCGCGCCGATCGGCAACAGATCGTCATTGAAGTCATAAGTCGGGTTGTGCAGGTTGCACGGTCCAAAACTATGTCCCACGTCGCGATGCTCGCCTTCGCCGTTGCCAATGAAAACATAGCAACCTGGTTTCTGCTGCAGCATGAACGCAAAATCTTCCGCGCCCATGGTTGGCTCGACCCGCGAATTGACATTTTGTGCACCGACCACCGATTGCATCACCTCGACCGCAAACGCAGTTTCCCTTGCATGATTGATCAAGGGCGGATAGTTGCGCTTGAAGTGGAAATCAATCTGCGCATCGAATGCGGCCGCCGTGTAGCGGGCGATGTCGCGCATGCGTTGTTCGATTAAATCGAGCGCGTCAACATTGAAGGTGCGCACCGTGCCGATCAGGGTCGCATCATCCGGGATCACGTTAGTGGCGCTGCCGGAATGGATTTGCGTAATCGACAGCACTGCCGGCTCGATCGGGTTCTTGTTGCGTGTGATAATGGTTTGCCAGCTTTGTGCAATTTGTACGGCGATCATGATCGGATCGATACCTTTATGCGGTTGCGCTGCATGTGCTCCCTTGCCTTTGACGATCACTTCAAATTCATTGCTGGAGGCCATCATCGGCCCAGGCGTTACCGCAAAACTGCCGACTGCTACACCCGGCCAGTTATGCATGCCGAATATCGCATCCATCGGGCAGCGCTCGAACAGACCGTCTTCCATCATGCGCTTGGCGCCACCGCCACCTTCTTCGGCCGGTTGGAAAATCAGATACACCGTGCCATCGAAATTGCGATGTTGAGATAAGTAGCGCGCGGCGCCCAGCAGCATGGCCGTATGGCCATCATGACCGCATGCATGCATTTTCCCTTCATGTTTCGATGCGTGCGGGAAGGTGTTGAATTCCTGCATCGGCAGCGCATCCATGTCGGCACGCAAGCCGATAGCACGCTTGCCGTCGCCATTCTTGATGATGCCGACTACACCGGTGATGCTCATGCCGCGCAGAACAGGAATGCCCCACTCCGTCAATTTTTTCGCAACAATTTCGGACGTGCGATGTTCCTCGTAGCTTAATTCCGGGTGCGCGTGGATGTCGCGGCGAATTTGTTGTAGTTCAGAACTGGATTGAATAATCGAGTCAATCAATTTCATGTATTTCTCCAAGCCTTTTAATCAGCACGCGCACATTTTTTCGCGGCTTCCGTGTTGTTATGCAATATGGCTGTTATGAATAGCATATGGGCCATATAGGTATATTACGCTTACGCCATACACTCGTGTTTAAGCGGTTTTTGCGGCTCATATGGGAATCACGCGCAAATCGTCCGTCGGATGCTCATCATCGAGATAAAGGTTTGCAGTGCGATGTAATTCAGATACCAATACACAATCGGCGCGCGCATCGGCACCGACGTCGAACAATTTCAAAATTCAAAGCTGATTTTTGGGGCGGCAATCCAAATGCCTCCAACCTGCATTTCTGGATGTGTGCGCAAGAAGCGAAACGGCGCGGCACAAAGCTGATCGTGATTGCAACTTACCGCGCTCATCGCGGAAAAATGTCATCGGCATATCGCGCTATTTCCCGGAATTGACGTCGCGTTCGCATTCGGCATGATGCATGTGCTAATTGTCGAAAATTGGATGATCACGATTACATTGCGGGTCCTACCCATGGCTTCGATCAGTTGAAACGGCGCGCATGGGCTTTGGTGAGTCATGTTTTCTTTTTAAGAGTGCGATGATGCGATCGTGGCTTCCGAGCTCATCCGGCAGATGCGAGTTCTACAGCGAGCGCATGCAAGCCGATGGACTCGGCCCGTTGTCCCATCTATATCGCGCCGTACGAATCAGTGGCAAGCACGTTGGCGAAAAAATATTCGCTGACATGATTTCTCCGTCGGCACGGAACTTTCTCAACTCCACTTTCGTCAATGTTCAGGGTCTGCGCAATATGGAAAGTGAGCCGCATCTCGATATCCACCAGATCAACGCCGCGCAACGCGACATCCGCAATCGCGATCATGTATGAATTCATAACAATCCCGGATCGGTTGTCGCGAAAGCGTACGTGATCGACAAGGCAATGCAGGGGTGGTGGTCGGCTTGTCGATCTGGTGGAAAAATTTGCCTCTGACGGCAAGAATGCGAATGAAGTTACAAGCCAGAGATTGATAGATATGAGGCGTGCCCCGACGTTTTACGACGTATTGGTGCAAATGGAAAAAGTAAGAGAGTAGAGCATGGCGATGAAGTGGCGTAGCGTGATGATTTTCGGATTGGCTGCGATGGCGGCGGGGTGTGCGCAGTTGGGCTATTACGCGCAGGCCGCGCACGGCGAGTTCACAGTGCTGTCCGATGCGAAGCCGATCGATGACTGGCTATCCGATCCAGATACCGGCAGCAAGCTGAAAAGCCGACTCGAACGAGTTAAGCAGATCCGCATATTTGCGGCGCAGGAATTGGGCTTGCCGGACAATGGCACGTTCAAAACTTATACGGATTTGAAGCGCCCGTATGTTTTATGGAATGTGGTCGCGACGCCGGTACTCTCGCTGCAACCGGCACAGTGGTGCTTCCCGATTGCGGGATGCGTCAATTATCGCGGCTATTACAGCAAGGACGATGCGCAGTTGTTTGCGACCGAACTACGGCATGACGGTTTTGACGTGCAGGTCGCGGGCGTTGCCGCCTATTCGACGCTCGGCTGGTTCAACGATCCTGTGCTGTCCACCTTCATCCAGTATCCTGATGCCGAATTGGCCCGCCTGGTGTTTCATGAACTGGCGCATCAGGTTGTTTATGTGCCGGGAGATTCGCAATTCAATGAATCGTTTGCCACTGCGGTCGAAGAGGCGGGCGTCAAGCGTTGGCTGGCCGAGCACGGCGACGATCACATGCGCCAGGCGCATGTCGACTATACAAGACGCAAACAGGATTTTTTGACCTTGCTGCAGAAGTGCCGGAGAGAGCTGGAAGACAACTATGCGCGTGCCGCCAGCCGCGCTGAAAAGATAAAACAGAAAGAAGCGATTTTTCAAACAATGAAGGAAGATTATCAGGTGCTGAAAGCGGCTTGGGGTGGTTATAGCGGCTATGATCGCTGGTTCGCCGAGCCGCTGTCCAATGCGCATCTGGCATCGGTTGCGACATATCACGATTTCGTTCCAGGGTTTCGTGCATTACTGATGCGGGAAAAGAGTTTTTCGAGATTCTATGACTCGGTACGCGCGCTCGCGGCGCTCGACAAGGGGACGCGTCATCGGCAATTGACGCGGCTTGCGTTGCAGCCGCCGCAGATTACTGCACAGTCCGGCGGCGCACCGGCATCGAATGTGGCGGCGCCGATCAAATAGGCACGCTGAGCGCCAAAGCAAAAATTATTAGCCGCGATACTGACATCACCGCCGTGCCAGACGCAGTGGACGAACGAGCGTATTTGCAGGCACGCGCATTGCGACATAGTAATGTGCCGGTGACGGTAGATGAGCTAATTTGATATCGTTAAAACGCTTGCACGCAAGCGCGCTGCCCGATAGCATCACGATACAAGAACAACAAGTTACGGTGTTTGCTTAACGCATAACGGTGATCCGATTCCCCGGTCACGCCACATCACACACCTATAATAAATCGAGGGCAAGAGGCGGAGAATGGACAAATTTTGGCTTAAATCTTATCCCAAAGGCGTACCGGCGGAAATCGATTGCACGCAGTACCGCTCTCTAGTGCACTTGATGGAGGAATCATTTCGCAAGTACGCTGCGCGCAACGCCTACGTGTGTATGGATAAATACCTGACTTATGCAGATGTGGATGAAATGTCCAAGCGTCTGGGTGCATGGCTGCAAGGCAAAGGGCTGAAAAGGAATGCGCGCATTGCCATCATGATGCCGAACGTGTTGCAGTATCCAATCGCCATGGCCGCCATTCTGCGCGCCGGTTACACGGTGGTGAATGTGAACCCTCTGTACACTCCGCGTGAGCTGGAACATCAGTTGAACGACTCCGGTTGCGAAGCGATCATCATCCTCGAGAATTTCGCCCACACGCTGGAACAGATCGTTGCCAAGACCAAGGTCAAGCATATCGTGGTCAGCAGCATGGGCGACCTGCTGGGCAGCGTCAAAGGCACAATCGTCAACTTCGTCGTGCGCAATGTGAAAAAGATGGTGCCGGCATTCTCGCTGCCCAGCGCGATTCATTTCAAGCAGGCGATGTCCGAGGCATCCCGCATGTCGCTCAAGCCGGTCGAAATCGGCCATGAAGATATCGCATTCCTCCAGTACACGGGCGGCACCACCGGTATATCCAAGGGCGCAATCCTGATGCATCGCAATGTGATTGCCAATGTGCTCCAATCCGATTCATGGCTGCAGCCGGCACTCGACAAGAACCCGAAAGTCGATCAACTGGTCATCGTTTGCGCCTTGCCGCTGTATCACATCTTTGCATTGACGGAATGCTGCTTGCTGGGCACCCGTTGCGGGGCACTTAACATCCTGATCCCGAACCCGCGCGACATCCTCGGCTTCATCAAGGAACTGGCAAAATACAAGGTCAACATGTTCCCTGCCGTCAATACGCTGTTTAATGGCTTGTTGAACAATCCGGAATTCGCGAAGTTGAATTTCTCTAGTGTCAAGGTCAGCACTGGTGGTGGCATGGCGGTACAAAAGGCGGTTGCCGATAAATGGGTCAAGCTGACCGGCTGTCCGATTGTCGAAGGCTATGGCTTGTCTGAAACCTCGCCGTTGGTGACCTGTAATCCCGCCGACACGAGCGAATATACGGGCTCGATCGGCTTGCCGGTACCGTCAACCGAGATAGCCATTCTGGACGACGATGGCAAGCCGGTGCCGTTGGGCCAGCCCGGCGAAATCGCCATTCGCGGTCCGCAAGTGATGGCCGGTTACTGGCAGCGTCCTGACGAGACGGCCAAGGCCATGACGCCGGAAGGCTTCTTCAAATCCGGTGACGTCGGCATCATGGACGAACGTGGTTACATCAAAATCGTCGACCGCAAGAAAGACATGATTCTGGTATCGGGTTTTAATGTCTATCCGAACGAGATCGAAGGCGTCGTTGTGTTGCATCCGGGTGTGTTGGAATGTGCGTGTATCGGTGTGCCGGACAACAACTCCGGCGAAGCGGTCAAGCTGTTCGTGGTGCGCAAGGATGCGGCACTCACGATTGAGCAGTTGATGGATTATTGCAAGGAACAATTCACCGCATACAAGAAACCGAAGTACATCGAATTCCGCAATGAATTACCGAAGACGAATGTCGGAAAAATTCTGCGCCGCGAATTGCGCGATGAAAAAAAGGTTGTATAGCAGCACAAGCCAAGCGGTTTTACGATCAGTACCAACGCCCGGGCCGCAAGTCGCCGACATCGACGTGAACGCTGTGCGCCAGTTCCGGCAACGCAGCAGTGTTGCCGCTGGCCACGATGCGTTTGAAGGCGTCGTCGTCCGCTAGCTCCCAGCGAACCGCAAGTGGTATCGGGCCAAACGGCTGCGGGCCGAGCGGCTCCGCAACCAGCCGCGTCCACAACACGATGCTGTTGGGGCGAGGTGAACCGGATGCAACGCCCAGACGAAATGGATAGGACGACGTACGCCCGAGGGGCGTGCCGGGAAACGCAGCAGCAAGCGCTGTCCATGCGGTCATCCGCGCGGCTTGGGCCAAAAAAATTCTGCGCTCAACTCGCATTGAATATCTTTCAATACGCCGGTATCCTCGCATCAGCATCAAACGTTCCATTGCACAACGGCGACTTGATGCAAGGAGGATCAAGCGGGATTATTCAGCGTTGGCAACTGACGCGGTTTGCGATTTTCATCGGTGGCGACATAGGTCAATGTCGCTTCTGTTACCTTCACGGTTTCCACCTGCAAACGGTTGCGTTCGGCATACACTTCAACATTGACCGTAATCGAGGTATTGCCCACTTTTACAATATTTGCATAAAACGACAAAAGATCGCCAACGAATACCGGTTGCTTGAAAAGAAAGGAATTCACCGCAATGGTGGCGACCCGGCCATTGGCGCGGCGCACCGCCGGCAATGAACCGGCAATATCGACCTGCGCCATGATCCAACCGCCGAACACGTCACCGTGTACGTTTGCATCTGACGGCATCGGCATCACACGCAGTTGCGGCATGCCCTCCGGTAGTTGAGTATGGTATTGGCTTGTCATTTTTATCTCTCCTCCTTGAATTTTCTTAAACCGCTACAATCGTCAAAGCTGAAGCATAAATCATCACTCTGATCAGATTCCATTCCCTATGCGCCGTCATCCCATTTCCTCTTCCGAGCCTGCAGCCAATCAGGGTACCCGTAATGACTGGGCAACCCTGAAGATTTTATTTCCCTATCTCTGGGCGTACAAATGGCGCGTGCTGCTGGCCTTGTGTTTTCTGATTGGCGCCAAACTGGCCAATGTCGGCGTGCCGCTCGTGCTGAAGGCGTTGATCGATCATATGACGATCGGCCCCAACAATCCGCAAGCCCTGCTGGTGCTGCCGCTCGGCATACTGATCGGCTACGGCGTACTGCGGTTATGCACCACGATGTTTACCGAGCTGCGCGAATTCGTGTTCGCCAAGGTGACGCAGCGCGCAGTACGTACCATTGCGCTGCAGGTTTTTCGCCATTTGCATTCGCTGTCGTTGCGCTTCCACCTCAATCGCCAGACCGGCGGCATGAGCCGCGATATCGAACGAGGTACGCGCGGCATTTCCTCGCTGGTGTCGTACACCTTGTTCAGCATCTTGCCGACGCTAGTCGAGATTGCGCTCGTGATCGGCTATCTGGTGCTGCATTACGATATCTGGTTTTCAGCCATTACCTTTGCCGCACTGGTGATTTACATTGGATTCACGGTCGTGGTGACCGAATGGCGCACCCATTTTCGGCGCACCATGAACGAGCTGGATTCGAAAGCCAATACCAAGGCGATCGATTCACTGATCAACTACGAGACCGTCAAATATTTCAGCAATGAAGACTATGAAGCGCGTCGCTACGATGAGGGGCTGCAGCGCTATGAGGCAGCCGCGGTGAAATCGCAGACATCGCTGTCGCTATTGAACACCGGCCAGTCGATGATTATCGCGATTGCAGTCACCTTGATCTTGTGGCGAGCGACACAGGGCGTGATCGACGGCAAGATGACGCTGGGTGATCTGGTGCTGGTCAATGCATTCATGATCCAGTTGTACATTCCTTTGAATTTTCTCGGTGTGATTTACCGTGAAATCAAGCAGAGCCTCGCGGACATGGAGCGCCTGTTCGGGTTGCTGGATCAGCATCGTGAAATCGCCGATGCGGCGCACGCGCAACCACTCGTCGCGCGCGGCGCGGAGGTCAGGTTTTCGCACGTCGAATTCAGTTACGAGTCCAATCGCCAGATTCTGTTCGACATCGATTTCACAATCCCCGCCGGCACCACAACCGCAGTCGTGGGCCATAGCGGCTCTGGCAAATCGACGCTGTCGCGCCTGCTGTTTCGTTTTTACGACATCAATACGGGTTCAATCACGATCGACGGTCAGGATTTGCGCGATGTGACGCAAGCGTCGCTGCGCAAGACGATCGGTATCGTGCCGCAGGACACCGTGCTGTTCAACGATACGATCGAATACAACATCGCGTATGGTAAGCCGGGCGCAAGCAAGGATGAAGTCATTGCAGCCGCAAAATCGGCCTACATCCACGACTTCATCGAAAGTCTGCCGGATGGCTATGCAACCATGGTGGGCGAACGGGGGTTGAAATTGTCGGGTGGCGAAAAGCAGCGCGTTGCTATTGCAAGAACGCTGTTGAAGAATCCGGTGGTTCTGATATTCGACGAGGCGACATCGGCGCTCGATTCCAAGGCCGAGCAGGCGATCCAGGCGCAATTGAAAGAGATTGCACAGAATCGCACGACACTGGTCATTGCGCATCGATTATCGACGATTGCGGATGCAGCGCAGATCCTGGTGCTCGATCGTGGCCATATTGTCGAACGTGGCACACATGCTGAATTGCTGGCGGCCGCAGGCGCATATTCACAGATGTGGGCGCGTCAGCAGGCAAGGCAGGACAGCGGGTTGGCGGCACCCGGCCCCGACGAGTCAGGCGAAGTGGCTGCGTTCGCATAAGGAGCGCTGCCGACAAAACAAGATGGTGCCGCGTCGCGCTTTTTTGCATCAAAGCCGGAACCCTACTACCATAGCGACATGGAAACCAAATGGCTGGAAGATTTTATTTCGCTGGCTGAGACGCATAGTTTCAGCCGTTCAGCGGAGCTGCGTCACGTCACGCAGCCCGCATTCTCACGTCGCATTCAGTCATTAGAAGCGTGGTTGGGCACCGATCTGATTGACCGCACTTCGTATCCGACGCGCCTGACGCCAGCCGGCGAAGTATTCTATGAGCAGGCGATGGAAATGCTCGGTCAGATCAACAACGCCCGGGCGCTGTTGCGCGGCAAGCGCACTACCGCGCAGACCACGGTCGATTTTGCGATGCCCCATACGCTGTCGCTCACTTATATGCCGAAATGGATGGCGGAACTCGAATCCGGTTTCGGCGCACTCAACACCCGCTTGATCGCATTGAATGTGCACGACGCGGTGATGACCATTGTTGAGGGCGGCTGCGATCTGCTGTTGTGCTATCACCATCCGCGGCAACCGGTGCAACTTGATGCGAGCCGCTACGACATGATTGTCCTCGGCTCCGAGGTATTACGTGCGTACGCGCGCTGCGACAAGAGCGGCACGCCGGCTTTACTGTTGCCGGGTACCGCCAAAGCCCCGTTACCCTTTTTGTCCTATACTACCAACGCCTATCTGGGGCGCATGGTGGAATTGATCCTGTCCGACGCAAAGCGGCCGCTGCATCTTGAAAAACGCTATGAAACCGACATGGCGGAAGGCTTGAAAATGATGGCGCTGGAAGGGCACGGTATCGTTTTTTTGCCGGAATCGGCGGTCACGCGCGAGGTTAAGCAAAAGCAGTTGGCGTGTGCCGACGGCGGCCAGCCGGAATGGGAGGTGAACATGGAAATCCGGTTGTATCGCGAGCGTCCATCAATGCAGCGGCCGGGCAAGCCGATAGTGGCAAGGCTGTGGGATTACTTGGTCAACAAGACGCAATCCGATGCCGGCAATAAGACTCGCAGGCGCAAGGAGCTCACTCCCAAGACGTGATGGCCTCCATCAAACGGTGTGTATCGACCTTGCAACAGTATAATTATGCGATTTTTGCATAATCACATGCTAACAAAGCATTGGATTTTTTGCGCTGCCTTAGCCTAGCATTCGATGCTATAGGGCTGCGGGTTAATTTTGTAGTCAATTGAATTGCATAGAACCCCAAAAAGAATCGTCGGCAAGGCACCGACGACACACATATCGAAAATCGCTTAGCGCCTGAAGTGCGACAAAAATAGCCTGCTAGTGGATTGGGTGAGCTTTATAATAAGCACCCTGCGAGACTAAGCAGCATGAGATGGAGACCTTATGCATACAATTACGGCCAAATTTGTCAGCAAAGTGAGCTTTGCCCTTGCATTGTGCATCACGTCGACGCTATCGCTTGCTGCCGACACGCTGACCAGAATCCGCGATACGCAAACCATCACGATTGCGTATCGTGAAGCCTCATTGCCGTTCTCATATTTGGACGACAACAAGAAGCCGGTCGGTTATGCTGTCGATTTATGTCTGAAAATTGTTGACGCGGTACGCCGCGAACTGAAACTGTCGCAGTTGAGCGTCGCCTACCTGCCAGTCACGTCATCCAGCCGCATTCCTGCGATTGTCGATGGCAAGGCGGATCTGGAGTGTGGATCGACCACGAATAATGCAGAGCGAAGAAAGCAGGTCGCTTTTACCATTCCACACTTTGTCGCGGCGGCTCGCATGCTGGTGCGTACCGATTCCGGTATCAAGAACTGGTCGGACTTGCGAGGCAAGCGCGTAGTCACGACCAAGGGCACCACCACCACGAAACTGTTGAATGATCGCGATAAAGTGCGCGCGCTCAGTTTGAAGTTGATCGAAAGCAATGATCATGCAGATTCATTCGCCAAGGTGGAAAAGGGCGAGGTGGAAGCCTTTACAATGGATGACGTGCTGCTGTTTGGCTTGCGAGCGAATGCGAAGGATCCAAGTAATTTTGTAGTGGTCGGCGATCCGCTTTCCGTCGAACCCTATGCGATCATGATGCGCAAGGGCGATGCGCCGTTCAAGACCATGGTTGACCGCGAAATGGGCCGCGTCATCAGTGACGGTGAACTGGCAAAGTTATACGACAAATGGTTCAAGCAGCCGATACCTCCGAAAGGCTTGAACATGAATATGCCGATGGGCTATCTATTGCGCGATACCTTGCGCTTCCCAACGGATAAAGTGGCCGATTGAAGATGGTGTAAATGAGTTGTGCCGGGCAGTAAGCGCAGTATCGATTGCACGGTTGGTAGTGGTAACACAGTTAATGCATTAATTGTAGTAAAGCAGCTAAAGTAAAAAGAGAAAAGCCATTTTTGAATCAAGGTTTTGGTACACTAAGCTGGTTAATTTTTCCCGGAGACATCATGAAGTTATCGAAGTTCATCACAGTTCTGATTGCAGCAGGCGTCGTTGCAACTGGTGCGCAAGCGCAAGAAACCGGCACACTGAAGAAAATTAAGGAAACAGGCACCATCACATTGGGTGTGCGCGATTCGTCCATTCCGTTCTCGTATCTGGACGACAAGCAATCGTATCAAGGTTATTCGCTTGACTTGTGCATGAAAGTGGTGACCGCGATTCAAAAACACCTCGGGATGTCTGGCGCGTTGAATGTCAAACTGAACCCAGTCACATCCGCTACCCGTATTCCGCTGATGGCCAACGGCACGATCGATATGGAATGCGGCTCCACTACCAATAACTTGGAACGCCAAAAACAAGTGGCGTTCGCACCGACTACATTCGTGACCGGCACCCGGTTGCTCGCCAAAAAATCGTCGAATATCAATACACTGGCCGACCTGAAAGGCAAGACGCTGGTCTCGACTTCCGGTACTGCGAATCTGAAGCAAGTGACCGCATTGAATGCTGAAAAAAATCTCGGCATGAACATCATGGCCGCCAAAGATCATGCAGAGGCCTTCCTGATGGTGGAAACCGGTCGCGCAGTTGCATTTGCGATGGATGACATCCTGTTGGCATCGCTGGCCGCCAGCTCCAAGTCGCCAGGCGATTATTCGATCACGAAAGAATCGCTGTCAGTTGAGCCGTACGGCATCATGATCCGCCGCGGTGACCCAGCGTTCAAGAAAGTGGTTGATAGCGCGATTGAAAATGTCTTCAAATCCGGTGAAATCAATCGTATCTATGCCAAATGGTTTCAGTCGCCGATCCCGCCGAAAGGCATCAGCTTGAACTGGCCATTAACTGAACAGCTGAAGCAAGTGATTGCCAAGCCGACGGACTCCGGTGACCCGGTTGCTTATAGCGGAAAGTAATTTGACGCTGGCTTAGCCGAAGCGGGGGGCGTTTGCCTCCCGTTTTCTTTTGCGGCATGGAAATTGCTGCGTCGCACAAGCGAAATTAAATTCCTGGTACCAATTTTTATTCCATTCAGTCGAGCATTGACTGAGTGGCGAATCACATTAAACGACTCTATAAAGAGACGAGGGCAATATGAATTACAACTGGAACTGGCGCATCTTCTGGGATGCATCTCCCGATGGGGTGGGCACGTACATGGACACTTTGTGGTCGGGCCTGATATGGACGCTTGCGACCGCATTGTCGGCTTGGGTCATGGCGCTCATCCTGGGTGCGCTGATCGGCACCATACGCACCATGCCGAACAAGTGGGCTGCACGTTTTGCGAACGGTTATGTCGAGTTATTCCGCAATATCCCGCTACTGGTGCAAATGTTCCTGTGGTATTTCGTGATGCCGGAGTTAATGCCTGCGGCGATTGGCGATTGGCTGAAGGCGCTGCCGAATTCGTCATTCATCACTGCAGTCATTTGCTTGGGGTTTTTCACTTCCTCACGCGTTGCGGTGCAAGTGTCCGCAGGTATTAATGCATTACCGCGTGGCCAAAAGATGGCAGGTACCGCCCTCGGTTTGACCTTGCCGCAGACATATCGTTATGTGCTGCTGCCGATGGCATTCCGCATTGTTATCCCGCCGCTCACCAGTGAATTCCTGAACATCATCAAGAACAGTTCGGTGGCATTGACTATCGGCCTGATGGAGTTGACAGCACGAGCGCGTTCGATGCAGGAATTTTCGTTCCAGGTGTTTGAAGCATTCACTGCGGCGACCATTATTTATATCGTGGTCAATATCATTGTGGTCAATCTGATGCGTTTCATCGAAACGAGAGTTGCCATTCCTGGGTTTATCACTTCCGGTACGGCCGGCGCGGGAGGGCATTGATCATGAATTTGGATTTCGATGTCATTCAGCGCTCATGGGTTTACCTGTTCAGCACCGGCATGTCGTTTACGCTGGAGCTTACCGCTCTGGCGATGGTCGGCGGCATCACTGTCGGCACATTATTGGCAATGATGCGCTTGTCGAGCATCAAGGCGGTTTCATTTGTTGCGACCAGTTATGTGAACCTGATCCGCTCGATGCCACTAGTGCTGGTAATTTTCTGGTTCTACTTTCTGGTGCCTTATATCGGCGCATGGATTATCGGTGCCAACGAACCGATCCAAGTCGGTGCATTCTCGTCTTCGCTGATCACCTTCATCTTGTTCGAAGCCGCATATTATTGCGAAATCATGCGCGCTGGCATCCAATCGATTCCACGCGGGCAGGTATGGGCAGGTTACGCACTCGGCATGAATTACTGGCAGACCATGGGCCATATCGTATTGCCGCAGGCATTTCGCAACATGATTCCCGTACTGCTGACGCAGACCATCGTATTGTTCCAAGACGTGTCGCTGGTGTATGTGCTGTCGATTACAGATTTCGTCGGTGCGGCGTCGAAGGTCGCGCAGCGCGACGGTCGCTTGATCGAGATGTACCTGTTTGTTGCAGTCGTCTATTTTGTGCTGTGTTTCGGGCTGTCCGCATTGGTGAAGAGACTGCAGCAGAAGGTTGCCATCATTAGATAAGCCGCAGGCCATCCACCACCTCTCCCGCAGGTAGGAGAGGGCAGGGGGGGCTCCAGCAAAAGCAAAAAAACCGCAAGCAAAGAACAGAATTCAGGAGAAGAAAATGATTGAACTCAATAACGTCAACAAATGGTACAGCAGCTTTCAAGTGCTGACTGACTGTACTACCAGTGTTGCCAAAGGAGATGTGGTGGTGGTCTGCGGCCCGTCCGGCTCAGGCAAATCGACTTTGATCAAAACCGTCAATGGACTCGAGCCGTTTCAGAAGGGAACCATCATGGTCGACGGCATTTCAGTCGGCGACCAGAAAACCAACCTGTCCAAACTGCGTGCGCGCATTGGCATGGTGTTCCAGAATTTCGAACTGTTTCCACATTTGTCGATCCGCGAAAACCTGACCATTGGCCAAGTCAAGGTACTTGGCCGCAGCATGGATGAAGCATCCGAAAAGGGACTCAAATATCTTGATCGCGTGGGCCTGCTGGCACACAAAGACAAGTTCCCTGGCCAATTGTCTGGTGGTCAGCAACACCGTGTCGCCAGCGCGCGTGCTTTGTCGATGGATCCGATCGCGATGCTGTTTGACGAGCCGACTTCGGCGCTCGACCCTGAGATGATCAACGAGGTGCTGGACGTGATGGTAGGGCTGGCGCAGGAAGGCATGACCATGATGGTCGTCACGCATGAAATGGGTTTCGCGAAAAAAGTCGCGAACCGCGTGATCTTCATGGACAAGGGATTGATCGTCGAAGATTGCACCAAGGAAGAATTTTTCGGATCACCACGTTCCGACCGTGCGCGCGATTTCCTGGCAAAAATCATTACGCATTAATTGTTTTTGCAATGAATCGAAGCCGCTTCCACCAAAAATTGAAGCGGCTTTTTTAATGGCGGAGGCAAGCAGGTAGAATAGCGGCAGTCCGAAGAAAGAACTGTCATGCAAAATCACGCAAATTCAACGCCCCTCCAGAGCATCACGATTACCCGCCCCGACGACTGGCATTTACACCTGCGCGACGGCGCGGCAATGGCCAGCGTGTTGCCGCACAGCGCGCGCCAATTCGGCCGTGCCATTGTGATGCCCAATCTCAAGCCACCGGTGACCACAACCGAGCAAGCCGCCAGCTATCGCGAACGCATCTTGGCAGCCTTGCCACAAGGGATGCGGTTCGTGCCGTTGATGACGCTTTACCTGACCGACAATACGCAGCCCGATGAGATCCGCCGCGCCAAGGATAGCGGCTTCGTGCATGCGGTGAAACTGTATCCGGCAGGCGCCACCACCAATTCAGACGCCGGCGTGACCGATCTGGTCAAATGCTATAAAGCGCTGGAAACGATGCAGGAGCTCGGCATGCCATTCCTGGTACATGGCGAAGTGACTGATCCGGAAGTCGATATCTTCGACCGCGAGGCTGTGTTTATCGAACGTGTGATGCAACCGCTGCGGCGCGATATGCCGGCATTGAAAATCGTGTTCGAACATATCACGACCAAACAGGCGGCTCAGTACGTTGCCGACACGGATGAGTTTGTCGGTGCCACCATCACCGCACACCATCTCCTCTACAACCGCAATGAAATTTTCAAAGGCGGCATCCGTCCGCACTACTACTGCTTGCCGGTATTGAAACGTGAAGAACATCGTCAGGCCTTGGTCGCCGCAGCGACTTCCGGCAGCGCCAAATTCTTTCTCGGCACCGACTCTGCGCCACATCCGAAGGGCTTGAAGGAACACGCATGCGGTTGCGCCGGATGTTACACCGCGTTGCATGCGATGGAGCTATATGCGCACGCATTCGACCAAGCGAATGCACTCGATAAACTGGAAGCATTCGCCAGTTTCAACGGTCCGGCCTTTTATCAATTACCTCGCAATGCCGATACGATCACATTGGAGCGCAAGAAATGGACGCTGCCGGCGGAACTACCCTTGGGCGACACCACCATTGTGCCCATGAATGGCGGCGAAACCATCGATTGGAAAATGGTGTGACGCAGTACGGTCCTTGCGATTCCGCAGGCCGGTAATGCGCGGATTGTCGATCGCAACGGCCTCCCGATGACCGGGCGATTTTTCGATAATCTCGACTGGCAGCGTCCATGGCTGTCGGTATTGCGGCCGGGCGCAGCATTGATACGCGCTGCGGCAGATTGGCGCGTAGCGCTCAATGCTGCCGCAGTATCCATGGATTTACGCAACCATCGGGCATTGCCGATTCATTTCGTGCCGCAAGCCGATCTTCCTCACGGCATCGCCTACGAAACATTCATCAGTGCGACCGGCGGCGTGCCGACTCGTGACAATCTGCATGATTTTTTCAATGCGCTGGTATGGCTGATGTTCCCGCAGATTAAGGTGCAACTCAATGCGTTGCAAGCGACAGAAATTGCGCGATCCAATGCGCAATCGGGCCCCGCTGGTCATGCCAGCCGGGGAAAGTTGCGGGACGGCGCGACAATTTTCGATGAAAATGCTGCACTGTTGCTCACTTCCGATGCTGCACTGGTGACGGCGTTGCGCAATCATCAATGGCATGACGTTTTTGTTGCGCGCCGTGCGGCATTCGGGCACGAATGGGATGTGTGCTTGTTCGGCCATGCATTAATGGAGAAACTGGTGGCACCGTACAAGGCGATCACGGCGCATGCGTGGGTCGTGCTCGTTGATCAAAGCTTCTTTGCAATGTCAGCGGACGATCGGCGCGCATGGATTGATACGACTGTCGCGTTGCAATTGTCTAAAGGGGTTGTGACATCCGACTTTACGCCGCTGCCAGTGCTTGGCGTGCCGGATTGGTGGGATGCGCAGGGGGCTGAATTCTATAACGATGCCGCGGTGTTTCGTCCAAAAAGAGGTGGACTCATCGGGAATGCATTGAAATGATGCTGTGCGACGCCAAGTAAAAAGACAATTGAAAAGGCAGGCAATATCAGCTACAAGAACTATATTAAATTTGATTGCAACTCAGCCGGACTGCCCTAGTCAAATAAAAGCAACGCATTATTACCGGTAATGCCGGTCACAAACAAAAACGCTCGAAGTGAAATACTTCGAGCGTTTTTGTTTGTGACCGAGACATCTGGCGGTACCCATTGTAGGTCAATAATCTGTGCCGATTTGCCATGTAATGGGTTGGCAGCACATTTGAGACTACGTTCGGCAAACTGCTTTATTAGTTGATTTGGGTGTCTAAAAGCGACAAAAGAAAAGGCACCCGAAGGTGCCTTTTCGATATTGCATTCAAATCACTACAGGCTTAGGCCTGTAGATGATTAGAACTTGTGACGAATACCAACGTTGAACTTGTTGCTCTTTACGTCAGCAACGCCTGGAGCCTCGTCCTTGCCGTAGCCGAGAGAAGTGTACAGGTTGGTACGCTTGGACAAGTTATGAACGTAACCGACGGCGAACAGGTCGGTTTTTTTGTCGGTAGTCCTGTTCTTTTCGTGCTGGAAAGAGCCCATAACGCTGCCGGCGCCGACTGGAGCGCTTACGCCGACCATATAGTCACGGATCTTTTCGCTAGCAGTGTTTTTTTCGTCTGCATACGAAGCGTGTGCTTTCACAACGCCAAAGTTGTAAGTGCCGCCCAAGAACGCGATTTTGCCGCTAGGAGTGAAAGCGTCGTTTTCTTGTTTGTGATAAGCGAATACTGCACTGACTGGGCCATTTGCATAACCCAAGGACAAGCCTAATTGGCGGTTATCGGTAGTGTTGCCAGCAGCTTCACCGAAGCCGTATGCAACTTGACCGGAGAAAGCGCCGGCAGTCAAGGAGTAGTTGACAGTGTTATCCATGCGCAGATCGAAGGTGTTGACGGTCTGCGTCAGATCGCCTGCCAAGCCGACCTCGAACGGATCGACGGAGCCAACTGCTGCGAAGATCGGAGTGAGTTGACGGCCGAGTTTCACGGAACCGAAACCACCGTTCAGGCCAACCCATGCTTGGCGACCGAAAAGGCGAGTAACTGTGGAGCTTTGAGTGAACGTACCGTCGTCAGCAGCAAAGCCATTTTCAAGTTGGAAGCTTGCCGACAAGCCACTGCCGAGGTCTTCGGTGCCTTTGAAACCCAAGCGGGAGCCGGACTGGAGGCCGCTACCGAGAGCCCAAGTAGGTTCGGCGACATCGGAGTCAGTGCGCTGAATGCCCACGTCCACAATACCGTACACGGTAACGTTAGTTTGTGCAGAAGCAACGCCTGCGAATGAAGCCAGAACTGCGAGTGCCAAAAGCGATTTTTTCATTGGGGGTAATCCTCTAAGGTTGTTTTTAGCTCAACTTGTTTTTGCAATTAGCAAGGCCACTAGGGGTAACGTCCCTGCCAACACTTCCAAATTGTCACATCAAGAAGCTGGTGTTATTTGAACAAATATTGGTTTGACGATCAAAGAGAATTTGGTCCAGATGGCAATTTAACTGGAAATATGGGGCTTTTTTACAACAAAATGTTAACTTCATCGTAACGAAATGGAGGTCGCGATGCTTGTTTTGCAACTATCTGACGGGGGCTATTGGCATGGTTGCACCAAGTTGGTGTGTCTGTCGTTTGGATCATTGCGGTAACATCCTGCCGAAACTTCCAAACCATGCATTCAAAAAGCTGGTAGCTACTTCAACAGTGTCGGGGTTAAGAGTAAAGATAATTTGGTTTGTGGTAATGGGGCAGTTTCATCAGTTACTGTGTTGCTTTTTCGTAAATGTATGTTGCGTTTTTAAATATGAGGGTGTTTAACATGCGACGTTTAGATACAGCTATTATTCGTTTTGACAAGGTGTTGCGGGTCATGAGTGGCGTCGCTGTAGCTGCGCGGACTAACCCCGGCGCACGAATCGCCGAGGGCGCACTCGGTATTGCAGAGCGGCGTCATAGTGCAGGGCTGATGCGAGTCAATCATGTGGGCGAGATTTGCGCGCAGGCTTTGTATCAGGCTCAATCCCAGTTCGCACAGAGCGATGCATTGAGGCAGCAATTCGCCCGGGCGGGACGCGAAGAAGAAGATCATTTAGCATGGACAGCGGCCCGACTCACGGAGCTAGGTTCTCATCCGAGCCTTCTGAATCCATTATGGTATGCGGGGGCGTACGCGCTCGGTGTAGTGGCTGCTCGGGTCGGAGATGCGACAAGTTTGGGGTTTGTGGTCGAAACAGAGCGTCAAGTCGAGGCGCATCTGGAAAGTCATTTGCAAAGCTTGCCGCAGCAGGATGCGAAGTCGCGGGCGATTGTGGACCAGATGCGACTGGACGAGATCGAGCATGGTGCTGCCGCCAAGGCGCTTGGTGCGGCCGATACTCCAGTACCGATTCAGAAGGCGATGCGGGCAATGGCAAAGGTGATGACGACGACTGCTTACTATATATAAGCAGATCGAGGATCGGCATTTATTTCAGGCACGGCATTACTTATGTACGAGTATGTTGCTCCTGCAACAACCCACATGCCGATTTTGCGTGGGTGCCCGATGAGGCTGGTGGGAGTCGCCGCATCAGACGCGTTGAATTATTCGTTTGGAGTCTCAGCCAGATCGTCAATTACTTCAAAAGAGTGCGTCATTTCCGCAGTCTTTTCCAGCATGATCGAGGCGGAGCAATATTTCTCATGCGAGAGTTTGATCGCGCGTTCCACCAGGTTCGATTTCAGATTTCGACCGCGGACAACGAAGTGGAAGTGGATCTTGGTAAACACCTTCGGATCTTTTTCCGCACGTTCCGACTTAAGCGTCACGTCGCAGGTGCGGATGTCTTGCCCGCTTTTGCGCAGAATCAGCACCACGTCATAAGCCGTGCAACCACCTGCGCCGGCCAGGATCACTTCCATCGGGCGGGGCGCTAGATTGCGTCCGCCGCCTTCCGGCGCGCCATCCATTGTCACTAAATGGCCCGAGCCGGTTTCCGCCAAAAATGTCATGCCGGACAAGCCGGTCCAACGTACTGTGCATTCCATTGTGTTCTCACTTGATTTCGGATAGGGGGTATTGTAACTGGTCCAACAGACTCTATTTTTAAACCCGAAGCTTGATGGCCTCGGGGTTTTTTCGGAGCATTGTGATCGCAAGCGAAGTTGCTTGCTAAGGTTTTCAATTAAATTGCGCTAAGTCTTTGAACGGGCTATAATTTTCGACTTTCCGTTTGCTCAGGAAAGATAATAAGGCCGAGTCCGCAAAGCGTTAGCTATAACGAACGAATGCGCGGAACCACCAATTTGAGCATTTAATCTAGTTAGGAAGTCATCATGAAAACCTTTTCCGCTAAAGACCATGAGGTCAAGCGTGGCTGGTTCGTGATTGACGCGACGGACAAAGTCCTCGGACGTGTTGCCAGCGAAGTGGCACGCCGACTGCGCGGCAAACACAAACCGGAATTTACTCCGCACGTCGATACGGGCGATTTTATCGTGATCATCAACGCAGGAAAACTGCGCGTGACTGGCACCAAAGCGCTGAATAAAACGTATTTCCGCCACACCGGTTATCCAGGTGGCATCTACGAAACGAATTTCCAGAAAATGCAAGAGCGTTTTCCGGGGCGCGCTCTTGAGAAGGCAGTCAAAGGCATGTTGCCTAAAGGCCCGCTCGGTTACGCGATGATCAAGAAGCTCAAAGTGTACGCAGAGGCAACTCATCCGCACACCGCGCAGCAACCCCAAGCACTCGAACTGTAAGGAATAGACATGATCGGTAACTACAATTACGGAACCGGCCGTCGCAAGAGTGCAGTGGCTCGCGTTTTTATCAAGGCTGGCAGCGGCAAGATTGTCGTCAATGGCAAACCGGCGAACGAGTATTTTTCGCGTGAAACCGGCCTCATGGTGATTCGTCAACCGCTGGAACTGACGAATAACCTCGAGCGCTTCGACATCATGGTTAATGTCCATGGCGGCGGCGAATCCGGCCAATCCGGTGCAGTTCGTCACGGCATTACTCGTGCATTGATTGACTACGATGCCACGCTGAAGCCGGAACTTTCCAAAGCAGGTTTCGTTACGCGTGATGCACGTGAAGTTGAACGTAAGAAGGTTGGTCTGCGTAAAGCACGCCGCGCCAAGCAGTTCTCCAAGCGCTAATCTGCGTTTTCAGAGTATCGAAAAGCCGTCGGGTTTGTGCCCGGCGGCTTTTTGCATTCTGGTGCGGGCTTTTCAAGCCGCCTGCTAAAATTAAACTAAAGTCAATGCACGCAAGGGATAAACATGATCAAAGTTGGTATTGTCGGCGGCACTGGTTACACAGGTGTCGAGTTGTTGCGCTTGCTGGCGCCGCATCCAAAAGTGAAATTAACCGCCATCACATCACGCAAAGAAGATGGCATGCTTGTCGCCGATATGTACCCATCGTTGCGCGGCCATGTTTCGCTCGCATTCTCGAGCCCCGAAAAAGCCAAACTCACTGAATGCGATGTGGTGTTTTTCGCGACACCGCATGGTGTGGCGATGGCGCAGGCACCGGAATTGCTCGCTGCAGGGGTAAAAGTCATTGATCTTGCCGCCGATTTTCGTATCAAGGATACGGCCGAGTTCGAACGATGGTACGGTATGCCGCATTCATGTCCAGATCTGCTGGAGGAGGCCGTGTACGGGCTGCCGGAAGTAAACCGCGAAGCCATTAAAAAGGCGCGCATTATCGGCTTGCCTGGCTGCTATCCGACGTCGATGCAATTAGGTTATGCGCCGCTTCTGGCGCAAGGCAAACCGTTGGTCAACGAAGATGCGTTAATCGCCGACTGCAAGTCCGGCGTGTCTGGTGCCGGCCGCAAGGCGGAAGTAGCCACCTTGCTGGCGGAAGCGGCCGACAACTTCAAAGCCTACGGTGTGAAGGGGCACCGTCATTTGCCGGAAACCGTGCAAGGTTTGCAGGCGATTGCGGGTCGCAAGATCGGGCTGACCTTCGTGCCACATCTAGTGCCGATGATACGCGGCATTCATTCGACTCTGTATGCAACCATTTTGCCAGAGGCGCGCGATACCGACTTCCAGGTTCTATACGAAAACCACTTCAGGAATGATCGCTTTGTTGATGTGATGCCAGTCGGCAGTCATCCGGAAACGCGTTCGGTGCGCGCATCGAACATGTTGCGTATTGCCGTGC
The DNA here is from genome assembly GCA_966250375.1 of uncultured Oxalobacteraceae bacterium. Lineage (GTDB taxonomy): Bacteria > Pseudomonadota > Gammaproteobacteria > Burkholderiales > Burkholderiaceae_D > CAMLDH01. The sequence goes on along the minus strand of CBINHE010000043.1, from coordinate 10,862 downwards.
ATCGCCCCGGCGGCGGGGATCTATTGGTAATTCTGGTGGTTGAAGATAATTTGGTTAAAGGCGCTGCGGGGCAGGGTGTGCAATGCATGAATATCCTGTTCGGTCTTGATGAGACGACCGGATTGATGCATATTCCGGTGATGCCATAGGCCAATACAACCAAATACATGACATCTCCCCATCCATTTTCCAACTCGCTGAAGTTCAAGCTCTGGGTTCGGCGCCTGTCCATTTCGGCACCCAGAATGACGATCAAGACCAAAATGTCGTGGCCTTTTCGGGTCGTGTTCTTAGCGGTCGTACTTAGCTTGGGTGGGGCGATGTCGATGTGGTTCTATGGCCTTGGGCGCAGTATTACCGGCTTCAATCCCAGTGCGATCGAAGAGCAATTAGCCGTTTTTCAGGAACAGGCCGAAAAGCTCAGGGGAGAGCGCGACCAACTCTCGACGACGGTTAATGCCGCAGAAAGCCAACTCAATATCGAGCGGTCGGCGCAAAAACAGCTGGTGATGCAAGTCAAGGCGTTGGAGTCGGAGAATATTAGACTAAAAGAAGATTTGGCATTTTTCGAGAGTTTGCTGCCCGCTGATACCGGCTCGCAAGGGGTGTCGATTCGGCGTTTAAAGGCTGATATCGTTGCGCCAAACCAGTTGCGTTATCGTTTGCTAATTATGCAAGGCGGTAAAGGAGGGCATGATTTTGTCGGCAACCTGCAACTCGCGGTAACAGTTCTGCAAGGCGGCAAAAGTGCTATGATTGTCTTTCCCGATGGAAAAGCTAGCGATGCAGACAAGTTCAAACTTGGATTCAAGCATTATCAGCGCGTGGAAGGGGTGTTGATCCTGCCGGAAGGCGCTTTGATGAAGGCGGTCCAGGCGCGGATCCTCGATCGGGGCCAAATACGCGCGCAACAGTCCTCCAATTTGTAAAGGAGTCACATCATGTTCGGCCGAAAAACCAAAAGCACGATCGATAGCCTGATTGGCATCGCGACCAAGATCGAAGGGAATGTGCATTTCAAGGGCGGTTTGCGTATCGATGGTCATGTCAAAGGTAATGTGACTGCAGACGATGAGCAGGACGGCATGCTGGTGATTTCCGAGCATGCGAAAGTCGAAGGCGAAGTGCGCGTTGCTTATCTGGTGGTGAACGGTGAAATCACCGGCCCGGTTTTTTCGTCCGAACTCCTTGAATTGCAGCCGAAAGCCCGCATAACTGGTGATGTAAATTATAAGGCGCTGGAAATGCACGGCGGTGCGGTGGTGTCAGGGAAACTGACTCATGATGATGTCGGCGAGCCGGTATTAAAGCTTGCGTCGTCCCATACGTGAAGGTCGCCAAGCGACTATAATGAGTTATTGCTTGTCTTGCCGGAGTCCGACATGAATGCTGTTACCGAAATGCCCGCACCGATTATTTTTACCGATAGCGCTGCAATGAAAGTTGCCAAATTGATCGAGGAAGAGGGGAATCCAGATCTGAAATTACGCGTATTTGTGCAAGGAGGCGGTTGTTCCGGCTTCCAGTATGGGTTCACCTTTGACGAAATCACCAATGAAGACGATACGACCATGACCAAGAATGGCGTGCATTTGTTGATCGATTCAATGAGTTATCAATATCTGGTCGGCGCCGAAATCGATTACAAGGATGATTTGGAAGGTGCCCAATTCGTGATCAAAAATCCGAATGCGACAACCACCTGCGGTTGCGGATCTTCATTCTCTTGATTCGTAGTTTTAGTTTCGAAAAAGCGCAGCTTTGGCTGCGCTTTTTGCTTTTTGATTCCCCGCGGTTTTATTTTGCAGGGTAAAGCGCGCCCAGAATCCGCAATCCGCTGGCGCCGGTCACGGCTGGCAGGTTGCCCGGCCGCCGCGCCGTAAAATGATGTGCAAGCCAAGCGAAAGCCAAGGCCTCCACATGATTGGGGGCTATACCGAGAGCCTCGGTCGTCAATACGATCGTGGCCTGATTACGGGATGCCAATGCCCTTTGTAACTGTCCCATCAAATGTGTATTGCGGGCGCCGCCACCGCATACGTAGACCACTTTCGCATCAGGTGCATGATTGGCAATGGCATCGGCTAGTGTGGTGGCTGTGAATGCTGCCAAAGTCGCTTGTACATCGGCCGGGGCGAGCCTCGCAAAGGGTATAAGTTTGGAGCGCAGCCAAGCCGGATGAAACAAGTCGCGGCCGGTGCTTTTCGGAGGAGGCAGCGCAAAAAAGGCATTGCCACGTAACGCATCCAACAGTTCGCCATCAACCTTGCCGGACGCGGCCCAGCTACCGCCGGCGTCGTATTCCTTATGTTGATGTTGCGCGATCCACGCGTCCATCAACACATTGCCGGGGCCAGTATCGAAACCGATGACATGCGCTTCTTTACCGCTTTTCAGTACACTGATATTGCTGATGCCGCCGATATTGGCAACCACGCGCGTTTCATTGTCGCAGGCGAACACCGCTTGATGGAAAGCCGGCACCAGCGGCGCGCCTTGGCCGCCGGCAGCAATATCGCGACTGCGGAAATCGGCGATCACATCTATGCCGGATAATTCGGCCAGCAATGCTGGGTTGTTGGTTTGGCGCGTATAACCCAACTCGGGCCGATGGCGTATCGTCTGGCCATGTACGCCAATCGCGCGAATCGCATCAGGAGTTAGCCCTGCCTGCGTCAGCAACTGTGCGACGCAGGCCGCATAACGTTCGACCAATGCATTAGCCGCCAGTGCTTCGCGGTGAATTTCATTGTCGCTGCATGCCTGCAATGCCATCAAATCGGCGCGCAAGACGGGGGGGAATTCGACATAAGCCGTCGCCAGCGTGTGGCTTGCGCCAGCAGAAACGTTGGGGAATGATGTCAATACGCCATCGACGCCGTCCAGGCTGGTGCCGGACATCAGGCCGATGAAGAGTGGGGAAGCGCTAGATGAATTGGGCATAAAAAAACCGTTTGTCGAAAGGCGATTTTACAAGCCTTGACCGGCAAACGGTTCAGAGTTCGAATTTTGTCTGCAATTTGCGCAGACGCATGGGCAGATTATCTGGATGCCAGTTTGGCGTCGTTGCTGCCGGGTGCCAGCAATGCAAAGCGATGCGACATGTCGGATGCGACCGCACGAAAGCGCTGCAACTCGGCGCCAGCCAGCGGTTGCGCATTCGGTATGTCAACGCTGAGCGGATTGCGCGGCTCGTTATTCACGCGGAATTCGTAATGCAAATGAGGGCCGGTGGACCAGCCGGTCGTGCCGACGTAACCGATCACTTCACCTTGACTGATCTTGCTGCCTTTGCGTATCCCGCTGGCGAATCGGCTCATGTGCGCATAGGCAGTGGAATATTTGTCCCAGTGCTTGACAACAATCATGTTGCCGTAACCGCCTTGCACGCCAGCGAAATCGATCACACCGTCCGCAGCAGCCCGGATGGGCGTGCCAGTGGCCGCAGCAAAATCGACACCTTTATGCTGTTTCCATTTTCCCGAAATTGGATGCATGCGCATCGAGAATCCGGATGAAATACGGGAAAATTCGAGCGGCGATTTGAGGAATGCCTTTTTCAATGATTTGCCATCGAAGCCGTAATAGCCACCGCCTTGATTGCTGTTCGGATCATCGAACCAGACCGACTGGAGTGTCTTGCCGGCATTTAAAAACTCGGCTGCCAGAATGTGGCCAGCGCGCACAAATTCGCCGTTTTGCCAGAATGTCTCATATACCACGTTGAAACGGTCGCCGCGCCGCAAGTCGGATGCGAAGTCGATATCGGTGGAGAACATGTCGACGATTTGCGTGGCGACGTTATCCGGGATTTGCGCCGAATCGGTCGCTGCAAACAGCGATGAGCGGATTTCGCCGTAACGCATTTCAACCCGCTTTTCCAGCTGGGCCGGCGCTTCGAATGACTTGAAACCGTTGCCGTCGCGTTGAATTACGATGTTTTTGACCGGGGTGTCGCGGCCATCGGCGACTGTTGCGCTTAGCCAATCCAGTTCGCCATCGTCTGAAATTTGCGCTTGCACACGCTTACCGGCTTTCAGTTGCAACACCGTGCGCGCAGTGCTGTCCGACTTGATGAAGTCGGTAGCGGCGGGGTCATCGATGCCAAGTCGCGTCAACAGCGTCGCGAGCGTGTCGCCCGCACGGACTTTCTCTTCGCTGACATAATGCTGGTCGTGATTGGCAAGCGCGGCGACTTGTTCTGCAAGCTGGGGCAACGCAAGCTCTTCCGTGATCGACTTGACCGGCAAATCTGATGCGTCTGGTGCCATCGGTGCCACGCCGGCGGCGCCAAATGCACACACGGCCAGAAACAGCGCCGATGCGGCAACGATACGGGTTTTGCGCGATGAGCCGACAAAAAGCCTGCCACCCGCGCGAATGCGCGTGAATTTATCTATAGAGAACATGCAATAAGTTAAAATTTGCTGTTTCGACGCGATGTAATCTTGTGTCTTTATTGTTACACAGCAACATTGAAAGAAGCAACGATTATACCAAACACATGGTATTGATTTTTCCCATTTTCAGTTTAACTTTTGTCATCAAATGAACGCTCACCCGCCATTGCTTAATACCAAAACGGTGCCATTCGGCACACCATCGTCAACGCTTCCGCTGTCGGATGGCGTCAAAGAAGCATTGGAAATTACGAAGCGCGGGGCGGATGAATTATTAATCGAGGCTGAATTTGCGCAAAAGCTGGTGCGCGCCGAGCAAACCGGAAAACCCTTGCGCATCAAGCTCGGCCTTGATCCGACGGCACCAGACTTGCATTTGGGGCACACCGTCGTGCTCAATAAAATGCGCCAATTGCAGGAGTTGGGGCATACCGTCATTTTCCTGATCGGCGATTTCACGTCGATGATTGGCGATCCCTCGGGGCGCAATATTACGCGTCCGCCGTTGACGCGCGAACAAATCGAGGTCAACGCGAAAACCTATTTTGCCCAGGCAAGCCTGGTACTCGATCCGGCCCGAACCGAGATTCGCTACAACTCTGAATGGTCAGATCCGCTCGGTGCCCGCGGCATGATCGAGTTGTCGGCGAAATATACCGTCGCGCGGATTCTTGAGCGTGAAGACTTCACCAAGCGTTTCAAGGCCGGTACCCCGATTTCCGTGCATGAATTGCTGTATCCGCTGATGCAGGGCTACGATTCGGTTGCATTGCGTTCCGACCTGGAGCTTGGTGGTACCGACCAGAAATTCAACCTGCTGGTAGGGCGCGAGTTACAGAAAGATTATGGGCAAGAGCCACAGTGCATCCTGACGATGCCGCTGCTGGAAGGCCTGGATGGCGTCGAGAAGATGTCGAAATCGAAAGGCAATTACATTGGCATCACTGAACCCGCTAATACGATGTTTGCCAAGGTGATGAGCATTTCCGACGTGATGATGTGGCGTTATTACGAGCTGCTGTCGTTTCGCTCGCTGGCTGATATTACACAATTCAAAAAGGGTGTCGAAGAGGGCGGCAATCCGCGCGACATCAAGGTGTTGCTGGCACAGGAAATCGTCGAGCGTTTCCACTCGCGTCAAGCGGCGGAAGAGGCATTGATCGACTTTAACAATCGTGCGAAGGGCGGTATTCCGGACGACATTCCGGAAGTTAGCCTGATCGGCTCGCCATTGGGTATCGGTCAATTGTTGAAGCAAGCAAACCTGTGCCCATCAACGTCTGAAGCACTGCGCATGGTCGAGCAGGGCGGGGTGCGCATCGACGGCGCAGCGATCAGCGACAAGGCATTGAAGGTTGATGCGGGTACGTTTGTGGTGCAGGTCGGGAAGCGCAAGTTTGCGCGGGTGACGCTGACTTGATGCCGGTGCGTAGATGATCGCCCTTTTGCAACGGGTAACGCAAGCCGCGGTTGTTGTCGAGGGCGCAACGGTCGGCGCGATTGAGGCCGGATTGATGGTGCTGGTGTGCGCCGAGCGTGGCGACACGGACAAGGAGGCACAGGCATTGCTGACCAAGTTGCTGGCCTATCGCGTATTTTCCGATAATGAGGGCAAGATGAATCGCAGTGTGGGGGATGTCGAGGGCGGCTTGTTGCTGGTGCCACAATTTACCTTGGCGGCCGATACGCAATCCGGAACCCGCCCGTCGTTTACGCCTGCCGCTGCGCCTGAAGAGGGGCGGCGTTTGTTCGATTATTTTGTCGCGCAAGCGCGCAGCAAACATGCGCAGGTCGAAACCGGGCAGTTCGGCGCCAACATGCAAGTGGCATTGACCAACGATGGGCCGGTAACGTTCTGGCTGCAGGTCAAGCCGAAATGCGGCGAGACGAGAGTCTCATGACAGAAATCCTGTTGATACGGCACGGTGAAACCGCGTGGAATGCCGAACGGCGCCTGCAGGGGCATCTCGATATTGCGCTTAACGCCGAGGGGGCGCGCCAGGCAGCTGCATTGGGGCGGGCGTTGTTGAACGAGCCGCTGGATGTAATCGTTGCCAGCGATTTGCAGCGCGCGCTGCAAACCGCGCACGCGATTGCTGTGCCGCGTGGCATGGACGTGCAGGTCGAGTCCGCTTTGCGCGAGCGCTGTTTTGGTGCATTGGAAGGATTGCTGTACGCCGATATCGGCACGCATTATCCGGAAGCGCATGCAGCGATGCAGGCACGTGAAATCGATGCACGTTATCCGGACGGCGTGCATGTAGCGGAAACCTTGCGCGAGTTTTCCAAACGCGCGGTGGGGGCGATTACGCGCATTGCGGCGACCGGCCGCTATCGCAAGGTGGCGCTGGTCACTCACGGCGGCGTGCTCGATTGCGCGTATCGTGCGGCCAAAGACATCGATTTGCTGCAACCGCGCGACTTTGACATCCTGAACGCTGGCATCAATCGGTTCTTGTGGGATGGCGCCGCTTTGCAGCTCGTGCAATGGGGCGACGTTGCACATTTGAGCGATGCGGTACGGGATGAAATCGAGTGATGGTTTGAACTCGCATGAGGCGATTCCGAATTAGGGATAACGGGCGGATAAGGATAAAATAGCGCCTTTCGCATTGCCTCGCGCCATCTCGTGAATATCGGCCCTTATTCCCTTCGTAACAACGTCTTTGTCGCCCCGATGGCTGGAGTGACGGACCGGCCTTTTCGACAGTTGTGCAAGCAGCTTGGCGCCGGCTATGCGGTGTCCGAAATGGCAGCGTCCGATCCGCGCTTGTGGGCGACTGAAAAGACGTCGCGCCGCACCAATCACGATGGCGAAATGGAGCCGAAAGCGGTGCAGATCGCCGGTGCCGATCCGGCCATGCTGGCGGATTGCGCAAAATTCAATGTCGATCGCGGTGCGCAAATTATCGACATCAACATGGGGTGCCCGGTAAAAAAAGTGTGTCAAAGCTGGTGCGGCTCCGCGCTGCTGCAAAACGAGAAACTGGTCGGCCAGATTTTGGATGCGGTAGTGGGTGCGGTTGATGTGCCGGTCACGCTGAAGTTTCGTACCGGCTGGGATCGGCAAAACAGGAATGCATTGAGCATCGCCAGGATGGCCCAGGCAAGCGGTATCGCGATGCTGACCTTGCATGGCCGCACGCGCGCCGATGGCTATGGCGGCGCCGCGGAATACGACACGATCGCGGCGGTCAAGGCTGCGGTATCTATGCCGGTGGTGGCCAACGGCGATATCACGACACCCGAGAAAGCAAAATTCGTACTGGATGTGACCAAGGCCGATGCAGTGATGATCGGTCGCGCCGCGCAGGGCCGTCCTTGGATCTGTCGCGAGATCGATCATTTCCTGCGCACCGGCGAATGTCTACCCAGTCCGATGGTGGCGGAAGTACGGGTACTGATGGATGAGCATTTGCGCGCGCACTATGCGTTTTACGGCGAGTTCATGGGGGTGCGTACCGCGCGCAAGCACATCGGCTGGTATGTACGCGATTTGCCTGGTGGCGAAGCGTTTCGGCAAATGATGAACCGGCTGGAGAGCTGCGAAGAGCAGCTTGCCGCAGTAGATACCTTCTTTGAATTGCAGTCGGCCTATGGCGAGCGGTTACAATACGGCTTGGCGGAACAGCCGCTGGCAGCCTGATCTTTAAAAATATACGTAGTTAGAAATATTAGCCCAATCCCCGCACAGCATGAGCAAAGACAATATCCAGGACGTCGTCAAAAAAAGCCTTGAAAGATACTTCAAGGACTTGGGCGAACAGCAACCATCCAACGTCTACGAAATGGTGGTCTTTACGGTTGAAAAACCAATCCTCGAAGCAGTAATGGCACGTGCCGACGGCAACCAGTCGCAAGCGGCCGAAATGCTGGGCATGAATCGCAATACATTGCGCAAGAAGCTGCAACAGCACGGACTGTTGTGAGGAGACGCATTTCCCGCTTGATCGCCGACGCATGACCGGGAAATGCATAAGGTAAAAGCAGTGATGCGGCATCCTGCCGGCTTTACTGCTTTTACCTTATCAATCACCTCTGGCATTGTTCATCATGATCAAACAAGCTCTTATTTCCGTCTCCGACAAAACCGGCGTGCTTGATTTCGCACGTGCGCTTTCCGCGATGGGCGTCAATATCCTTTCCACCGGCGGTACCGCCAAACTGCTGGCGGACAATGGCGTCAAGGTCACCGAAGTGGCCGATTACACCGGCTTTCCGGAAATGCTGGATGGGCGTGTTAAAACCCTGCATCCGAAAGTGCATGGCGGCATTCTAGCGCGCCGCGATTTGCCTGAGCATGTCGCCGCGCTGGAAAAACATGGCATTCCAACCATCGATATGGTGGTGGTGAACCTGTACCCGTTCCAGAAAACTGTCGCCAAGGACCAGTGCTCTTTGGAAGATGCAATTGAAAACATCGACATCGGCGGCCCGACCATGTTGCGCTCGTCGGCCAAGAATCATAAGGATGTGGTCGTCATCTGCGATCCGGTCGATTACAGTAGTGTGCTGGACGAACTGAAGGCCGGCAATGGTGAAGTCAGTTACGATACCAAGTTTTCACTTGCGAAAAAAGTATTTGCGCACACTGCGCAGTACGACGGTGCCATCACCAATTATCTGACCAGCCTGGGTGAAGACAAACAGCATGCGACACGCAGCAGCTATCCGCAAACGCTGAATCTGCATTTCGAAAAAGTGCAGGAAATGCGCTACGGCGAAAACCCGCATCAATCGGCCGCGTTTTATCGCGACTTGGCGCCGTTCGACGGCGCGCTTGCCAACTACACGCAGTTGCAAGGCAAGGAGCTGTCCTACAACAATATCGGTGATGCCGATGCGGCATGGGAGTGCGTGAAGACGTTCGACGAAACCGCATGCGTGATCGTCAAGCACGCCAATCCGTGCGGCGTTGCGCTCGGCGCGACGCCGCTGGAAGCGTACGGCAAGGCGCTGCAAACCGATCCGACTTCGGCGTTTGGCGGCATCATCGCATTCAATCGCGAACTCGACGGCAAGGCGGCCGAGGCAGTGTCCAAGCAATTCGTCGAAGTGCTGATTGCGCCATCATTTACGGTGGAAGCCAAACAGGTTTTTGCTGCGAAACAGAATGTGCGCTTGTTGCAGATTCCGTTCGGCGGCGGTCTCAATGTGCATGATTTCAAGCGCGTCGGCGGCGGCTTGCTGGTGCAATCGCCGGACGCGAAGAATGTCGCTCTGGCAGAGTTGAAAGTGGTAAGCAAGAAGCAGCCGACACCACAGCAATTGCAAGACATGATGTTTGCATGGCGCGTGGCGAAATTCGTGAAATCGAATGCAATCGTGTTCTGCGGCAACGGCATGACTTTGGGAGTCGGCGCGGGTCAAATGAGCCGGGTCGATTCGGCGCGTATCGCATCGATCAAGGCGCAAAATGCCGGCTTGTCGCTGGCCGGTTCGGCAGTGGCATCCGATGCATTCTTTCCGTTCCGCGATGGTCTGGATGTCGTGGTGGCAGCGGGCGCGACTTGCGTGATTCAGCCGGGCGGCTCGATGCGCGATCAGGAAGTGATTGACGCAGCCGATGAGCAAGACGTGGTGATGCTGTTCACCAGCACGCGGCATTTCCGGCATTAAGCCCTTGTCACTGGGACGATACCAATGAAAATCCTCGGCATCGACCCCGGCTTGCGTACTACCGGTTTTGGCGTCATCCACAAGAAAGGCAACAAGCTCACCTACATCGCCTCCGGTACCATCAAGACGGCCGATGCGGACCTGCCGCAACGCTTAAAGACTATCCTCGCAGGCGTTGCCGAAATCATCCGCACTTATGCTCCGGATTGCGCTGCAATTGAAAAAGTATTCGTCAACGTCAATCCGCAATCGACGCTTTTGCTGGGGCAAGCGCGCGGGGCGGCGATTTGCGCATTGGTGAGTGCCGATCTGGCGGTGGCAGAATACACCGCACTGCAAGTCAAGCAGGCTGTGGTGGGCCACGGCAAGGCGCACAAGCAGCAAGTACAGGACATGGTGCAGCGATTGCTGTTGTTATCCGGCATGCCCGGTACCGATGCCGCCGATGCATTGGGTGTCGCGATTTGCCATGCGCATAGCGGCGATGCGTTGGCAGCGCTTGGCGCACTTGCGCCAAAATTGGCGAAAAAAGGGTTACGCGTGCGCGGCGGACGCTTGATCGGCTAGCGACTTGGTGCGAATTTCCCCCGGATATTAGAGCGGTTTTCGTATGAGTGTACGGGTGCTGCGGGCCGCTTTGGGGCGCATTGCAGCGTTGCTCGTCGCTTGTGTGGCTCGCCACACGGCGCTCCTCACTCCTTGCCCTGCACCCCAAACCAACCCACATCACCCGCACACTCATACGAAAACCGCTCTAAGAGCCTGTTCTCTATCTTTTCAACAATAAGCGCAGGAAAGCCAGAACGACGAACTGCAAACTGGTATTGAGTTTGCGTTCACAGT